>JAUWCJ010000181.1 GCA_030609365.1 Candidatus Eiseniibacteriota bacterium
GATGGACCTTGGCTCGCTCACCAACGACTTCTACGACATCTACCTCTCGGCGGGCGATGACTCGCAGTGCATCATGGAGCACTCCAGCTTTGTCGACGCATGGACCCAGTGGCCCCATATCGGCCCCCACACCGCCAGAGAGACTGCCGACTGGGACCTCTGGGCGCCGAGCGACTGGCTTGTCATCAACTGGCGGCTCTGGAACGACGATCCCGCGGAGCCTGGCGTGGAGCACTGGACCGGTCTCATGCTCGACCGGCAGCGCGTGGGCGTTCCCGTCGGTGGTCCGCCAACGCGGTGGGACTACGGCGCGTGGAACAGGTTCCACGACACCTTCGACATGGCCGAGGCTCTCGAGGACACGGCCTGGATCCGAATCTCCGACTGGGACGGCATCGTCTCCGCCTACCTCGTCGTCTCGAGCGACGCGGGTGAAACCTGGGAGTCGTCTCCCATGGTGTGCCCGGACCCGGAGACCGAGTACTGGAAGGCAGCGCCCCCGGTGGGTCACATCGCGCCCGCGACCGAAATCCGATACTACTTCGAGTCCACCGACGGCGCTGGCAACGTCCGCACACACCCCAGAAGCGCACCCAATGCGTACTACGAGTTCTCGATCCTGCCCATCCTCGGGAGCGTCGCCGATTCGGCGATCCTACTTGTGGACAAGCACGGCAGGGTGATCCGCAACGAGGACGGGGAATTCCGCCAGACAAGCGAGCGCTACTTCCGCGAGGCCCTTGATGTCTTGGGGTTCGAGTACGACGTCTACGACGTCGAGGTTCCATCTGGAAGCACGGACCAGTCGAACGGTCCGGACAGCGCGGGATACAAATACTACGACACGCAGATCTGGTTCACGAACGACTTCAACGCATACACGGTCAAGCCCTTCGACCAGATCAATCTCATCAGCTGGTTGAGCCAGGCAGAGCAGGGCAAGGAGCGGAACCTCCTTCTCACGGGCAACGAAATCGGTGAGGAACTCATCGGATACGGAACGGACACGCTGGATTTCTACTCGGAATGGCTGGCGTCGGAGTACCTTCTGGGCGACGTTGCGAGCACCGGCGACACCTCGCTCGTGCTGCGCGACGAGGGAGGGGACTTCGAGTTCATGACCCACGGCGACCGGGCGTGCCCGCTACGCCTCCTGGAATGGGACTACGGGTGAGCTGACCGAAACCGCTTCGATGCGGTGCAGCCCGTGCCGGCTGCCACAGGAGCAGAGCTGGTTGCTGAGTATCTGACACAGAACTCGGAGGTCTGGCCCGCGGGTGTGGCCTACACGCACCCGACGATGGGGTACCAGACGGTCAACCTCGGGTTCGGGATGGAGTTCATGGCAGGGGACCTCCTGCCCACGAGGGTGTATACCTCCGGTGCCGCCGACCGCGCCGACCTCATGGCCAACATCATGGAGTACTTCGGGAAGGCGCCGACGACCACGCCGACCGGGGCGGAGGAAGGTGACGTCTTTGCGAACCGCCTCGGCCACGCGCGCCCGAATCCCTTCAATCCTTCGACGACGATCGAGTTCGGCCTCGCGTCGGAGGGCCGCGTGACCGTCCGCGTCTTCGACTGCGCAGGACGCGTCGTCCGGACACTTGTCGACGCCGAGGTGGAGGCCGGCCCGCATTCCGCCGCATGGAACGGCACAACCGACGCGGGCAGCCGCGCAGCGAGCGGCGTCTACTTCGTGAAGATGGAAGCGTCCGGACAAGCGGGCGCCTTCCGCGCCACCAGGAAGCTCGTGCTCCTCAAGTAGGAGCATTGCGCAGACTGGGGAGGACAACATGAAGCGGAGCAGGTGTTCTGCGATTCCCCACCGACCGACAATAGCACTGGCCGGTCGTATCGGTTTGGTCGCCGCAGCTGTTGCCCTGACGGTGCTGTCGTTCACGCCGTGCCTCGCGGCGCAGGCTGCGGAGCCGGCTCACGCCGCGACCAGCGTCACTGCGCGTGCTTCCACCTCCCGCGAGGAGGCCCCCGATACCCTCTGGATATTCGACGCCGACTTCGAGGACCTGCTGGGCGACAATGCCGGTTGGCAGAGCTACGACATGAGCGGCGCCGTAGCCCGGGGCGACTACTGGCACAAGGACACGATCCGCATCAACGGCTTCACTCACCTCGGCGACAGCACCTGGTGGTGCGGGACCTACAACGACTGCTGGTGCCAGCCGCGAGGGTACGGGAATGACTGGCTGTGCTCGCTCGCTCGTGAGTTCCCGCTGTCGGAATGGAGCAACTCCGACGATACGGTGACGTTTGAGTTCGACCAACGCTACGCGATGGAGCTGAGTTACGACTACGGCTACACGGACGTTTCGACCGACGGCGGTGAGACGTGGACGACGCTGTGGACCCAGACTAACGCCGGCTTCGCCGGAACCCCCGGTATCTCAAGTGACTGGGACAGCGCATATCCCAGCGGTGGCGGCCACATGGCGCTCGATCTGAGCGAGTTCGCAGGGCTGGACATATTCGTGAGGTACAGATTCGAGTCCGACGGCGCCTATTCCTCTCAGGACCAGTACGACAGCTCGGGTACCCACCCGGTTCTCGACGGCGCGTGGCAGCTGGATAACTTCTGCTTCAAGATCAATGGCGATGTGGTCTGGCTGGACGACTGCGAGTCCCCCGGTGACAACGGATGGGTGCACGACAACATCCCAGGGTCGGGGCAGACCGGGGTCGTGTTCGAGCGCGTGCTCGCGCCTGACATTCTGCGCGACGATTACTGCTATTGGTGGTGCCCTTCGGGGTGGTGGATGGCGGCGCTCGATGCTGAGACCGGCAGGATGGTCGACGGGCAGAACTCGTGGCTCTTGAGCCCGCCGATAGACATCTCGGGGACCGAGTTCCTTGTTGGTCAATGGGATGCCTGGATGGACCTTGGCTCGCTCACCAACGACTTCTACGACATCTACCTCTCGGCGGGCGATGACTCGCAGTGCATCATGGAGCACTCCAGCTTTGTCGACGCATGGACCCAGTGGCCCCATATCGGCCCCCACACCGCCAGAGA
>JAUWCJ010000084.1 GCA_030609365.1 Candidatus Eiseniibacteriota bacterium
GATGCGGATCATCACGTCCACCGTCGGTGAGTGCTACCGCGCGCTCGGAGCGGTTCACACGCTCTACGTGCCGATTCACGACCGGATCAAGGACTTCGTCGCAACGCCGAAGCTCAACGGGTACCGGGCGCTCCATACCACGGTCATCGGTCCGCGCGGCCAGATGGTGGAGATCCAGATCCGCACCGAGGAGATGCACGAGCAGGCGGAGATCGGGATCGCGGCCCACTGGACGTACAAGGAGGGCAGTTCAGCCGACGACGAGCTGAGGGAGAGCCTGGCGTGGGTCAGGCAGCTTCTCGAGGGGAACATCGACCTGACGGAGGCCGACGAGTTTCTCGAACTGCTCAAGGTCGACCTCTACCGGGACGAGATCTTCGTGTTCACGCCGAACGGAGATCTCAAGCACCTGCCGAAGGGCTCAACGCCGATCGACTTCGCCTACTCCATTCACTCGGACGTCGGCAGCCACTGCGCGGGCGCGCGCGTCGATGGCAGGCTGGTCTCCCTGAAGCACTCTCTCGAGAGCGGGTCGACCGTGGAGGTCGTCACGTCCGAGGCGGCGCGTCCCAGCAGGGACTGGCTCAGTTCCGTAGCGACGTCGCGGGCGCGCAGCAAGATCCGTCACTACCTGAGAGAGCAGGCGGACGGCGAGAGTGTCGTCCTCGGGCGCAGGATCATCGACAAGGAGCTCAAGAAGCTCGGACGCGGCGCAAGCGATGTGTCGCTTGACGACGTGGCACAGAGCTTCGGGCTCGACGGTACTCAGGAACTGGCCGCGGCCGTCGGGCGCGGCGACGTCGGTCTTGGTGAGCTCGAGCGGAAGTTGAGGCCCGTTCCTCCCAGGCGACCAGCCATAGTCGAGCGCTTCACCAGAAAGGTGAGGCGTCCGGAGACCGGCGTGAGGATCGAAGGTATCGGCGATATCATGCTCAGTTTCGCCAAGTGCTGCCAGCCGGTGCCGGGCGACCGGATAGTGGGCATTATCACACGCGGCCGGGGCATATCGGTACATAGGGTCGGTTGCCCGAACACGTTCGGACCGACGATCGACGACGAGCACAAGATGGCCGTCGAGTGGGACGTCGGGGAGGGGCAGACGTTCCCCGCCAGCTTTGTCGTTCGCGGCAATCTCACCAGCAGCTTCCTGGCGGACGTGTCGAGGGCGATAGCGGATCAGGGTGTCGAGGTCACCGGGGCGTCCATGGCCACGGAGGACGGCCAGGTGGTCGCCCGCTTCAGTGTGGAGGTGGGGAATCTCCACCGATTGAAGAAGCTGATCCGGACGCTCGGGGGGCTCAAGGGCGTCAAGGGTGTCGCGCGCCGACGGTCGGTGCGGAGGCACTAGATCGCTGGAGTCCGTTCGGGGGCGCCCCGCCCTCTCTGAGAGATCACTCTCAAGTTCGGGCGGGGCGCCCCCGAACGGACCACGCACACGGGTGGCACGCACGGAGAGCCGGCGCGCGACACCCCTCGACGCTCCGGCGGCGCACCCTCGCACCGGCCAGCAACCAAGGGAGATCGAGTGAAGGCGGTTCTGCAGAGAGCGTCGCGCGGGCGCGTCACGGTCGACGGGCGAACGGTCGGCGAGATCGAGCGCGGGCTGGTCGTTCTCCTAGGCGTCGCCGCGGGCGACACGGACGCCGAGGCCCGCTGGATGGCGAGCAAGATGGCTGCCCTCCGGATCTTCGAAGACGACGACGGGAAGATGAACCTCTCGGTCGCGGATGTGGGTGGCGCAATCCTCCTCGTATCGCAGTTCACCCTGCTGGCTTCGTGCAGGAAGGGCCGCAGGCCCAGTTTCGTCGGTGCGGCGCGGCCGGAGGAGGGGCGAAGGCTCTACGAGCGTGTCGGCGAGTTTCTCAGGGATGAAGGCCTCACGGTCGCGGCCGGGCGGTTCGGGGAGCGCATGATGGTGGCGATAGAGAACGAGGGCCCCGTGACCATCATTCTCGACACGGACGAAGGGGCGGCCACCGGCGGCCCCGGGGAGGTCTCGTGAACTGTGGCCTGATAGCGGATCTTCTCACCGAACTGCCTCTGGTCCTGGCCTCCAGTTCTCCTCGCAGGAGGAACATACTCGAGGGTCTCGACCTGGAGTTCGAGATCGATTTCCCGGGAACGGAGGAGAACATCGATCCCGGTGAGGCTCCCGAGGACCTCGTCGTCAGATTGGCCGCGCTGAAGGCCGCCGACGTCGCGCGTCGCCACACCAAGGGGACGGTCTTAGGCGCAGACACCATCGTGATCATCGACGGCAAGACGTTGGGGAAACCGTCCGACCCGGCCGACGCCGGGCGGATGCTCCGCAGCATCAGCGGGAGGTGGCACGAGGTTCTGACCGGTCTCGCGGTCGTTCGCTGCTCGGACGGGGAGACCGTCAGGGGTTTCGAGAGGACAAGGGTCCTGGTCCGCGAACTCACGGACAGTGAGATAGAGAGCTACGTCGCGGGCGGCGAGCCGCTGGACAAGGCGGGATCCTACGGCATTCAGGAGTGCGGCGCGGCTCTCGTGTCGAGAGTCGACGGGTGTTTCTACAACGTGGTGGGGTTGCCCGTCGTCCGCCTGAGCGTGCTCCTGAAGGAGCTGCGTGGCGATGCGCGCTGACCTGGCGAGCCTGACCTGGCGAGCCTGAGCCAGCAGGCGGAGGACGGCGCGGCGAGACTCACCCCGGGGGTGACATGGGAACAGGTACGAGCACCAAGACGGTAGAATGGCTGGGCGACGCGGTCAGACTCATCGACCAGACGCGGCTTCCGCTGGAGCTTGTGTACAAGGAGACGCGCGACTACCGCGACATCGCCGAGAGCATCCGACGGCTCGAGGTGCGCGGCGCTCCCGCCATCGGTGTGGCCGCGGCGATGGGGATCGTTCTCGCGGCTCTCGAGCACCAGGCCCTGGGGCTGGCCGAGTTCAGGACCAAGGTCGCGTTCGCGGCCGAGTTCCTCAACTCGACCCGCCCGACGGCCGTCAACCTCGGCTGGGGCGTTGCCCGGATGCTCGAGGTCCTGCGTGACCCCGCAGTGGGCGATTCGGCCGAGGCCGTCCGTCGACTGACCGCGGAGGCGCTTGCCATCTACGAGGAGGACCGCGAACTGTCCCGGCGGATCGGCGAGCACGGCGCGTCACTCATCGACGACGGCGACGGCGTGCTGACCCACTGCAACGCGGGAGGGCTTGCGACTGCCGAGTACGGGACCGCCCTCGCGGTCATATTCGCGGCGGTCGAGCAAGGGAAGAAGATCAGGGTCTTCGCCGACGAGACCAGACCGCTCCTGCAGGGCGCCAGGCTGACCGCTTGGGAGTTCCAGCAGAAGGGAATAGACGTCACGCTTCTCTGTGACAGCGCGGCCGCGTCGGCAATGGCGCGGGGGTGGGTGACGAAGGTGGTGGTCGGCGCCGACCGCATCGCGCGGAACGGCGATGTGGCCAACAAGATAGGTACGTTCCCGCTCGCGCTCGCCGCGTGGGAGCACGGCGTCCCGTTCTACGTTGCGGCTCCGTTCTCTACGCTGGACGGCTCGCTCGAAAGCGGCGAGCTGATACCCATAGAGGAGCGCGACGCCTCCGAGGTGACTGACATTCAGGGGGTGCGGGTCGCCCCACTGGGGGTGTCCGTCTACAATCCCGCCTTCGATATCACACCATCACGTCTGGTGACGGCGATCGTCACAGATGCGGGCGTGTTCACGGCCCCGTACGAGGAAACGCTCTTTCGTACCGGATAGGGCCTTGAAGCTTGACAGGCGTCCTCTGCACCACTAGACTTACAAGTTCGTATTGTGGAAAAGCGCGGTTGGACCCGGCGCGGGGGTGCACCTATGCCCGATGCGGCTCGTGTCCCTTAAGTCCGGGAGCGGAGAATCTGGAGGAGATTCCGATGTCGACACACGTAACAAAACTACCTGAGATCGAACTCGGACGGCGGCACTACGTTGTTGACGCCGACGGGCAGGTACTCGGGCGGCTTGCGACCAGCGTGGCGGCTGTCCTGAGGGGAAAGGGCAAGACGAACTTCTCGCCCCACCTCGACACGGGCGACTACGTCATCATCGTGAACGCTGAGAAGATTCAGCTCACGGGCAAGAAGCTCGACCAGCGGACGTACTTCAGCCACAGCGGACACCCGGGGGCTGGGAAGTACGTTACCGTCAGGACGATGATGGAGAAGAGGCCGAACGAGGTCGTGCGACGCGCGGTGAAGGGCATGCTTCCCAAGAACAAGCTTGGGCGCAAGATGCTGAAGAAGCTCAGGGTCTACGCCGGTCCGGATCATCCGCACCAGGCCCAGAGCCCCGAGCCTCTGGTGTTCACCGTTGGCCTCGGCGGCTCGATAGCCAGTGCGAAAGGAGTTGAATAGATGACCAGCACGATTCAGGCGGTCGGCAGAAGGAAGGAGTCGATTGCCAGGGTAAGGCTCGTGCCCGGCAGCGGGAACAGGACGGTCAACGGCAAGGCGATCGGTATCTACTTCCCGCGGGAGACCGTGGTCGAGGGCGTCCTCAAGCCCTTTGATGTGACGTCGACGGGCGACCGGTACGACGTGCACGCGAACGTGAACGGCGGGGGCAGCAGCGGGCAGGCCGGTGCGGTGCGGTTGGGCATTGCTCGTGCGCTCGTCAAGGTGGACGAGAGCTACAGGAAGCCTCTGAAGCAGGCCGGACTTCTGACCAGGGATCCGCGGATGAAGGAGCGGAAGAAGCCGGGTCAGAAGGGCGCGCGGAAGAAGTTCCAGTTCTCGAAGAGATAGCAGTGGCAGTACCCACGTCCATGGCGGACGTGGGAATCTCACACGCGGCCTGACTGGTGGGGGGGGTCCGCGAGCACGAAGGATGTCGCTCGTGGCCCGCGCCGGGACGATGGTCGCGGAGGAACAACCTGTTCACGGAGGTAGAGACAGATATGCCAAAGGCCGATCTGCAGACGCTGTTGGAGGCCGGTGTCCACTTCGGACACCAGACCCACCGATGGAATCCCAAGATGAAGCCCTTCATCTTCATGAAGCGCAACGGGATTCACATTATCGATCTCGCAAAGACACTGGTCTGCCTGGACAAGGCTCGTGACGCCATCACGGAGAGCGTGAGGCGCGGCGAGAAGGTCCTGTTCGTCTGCACGAAGAAGCAGGGCAGATCCATCGTTCGGGAGGAAGCCGCCCGCTGTGGGATGATGTTCGTCACCGAGCGATGGCTCGGCGGCACGCTCACCAACCTCCGGACCATACGCCAGAGCATCAAGCGTCTCGAGGATGTCGAGCGCATGGCTGAGGACGGCACCTACAATCTCATCTCGAAGAAGGAGATCCTCCAGCTCGAGAGAGAGAAGGCCAAGCTCGTCAAGGTCCTCGACGGAATCCGGACCATGAACAAGCTCCCCGGCCTGATCTTCATCCTGGATACCCGCAAGGAGAAGATCGCCCAGAACGAGGCGAACAAGCTCGGGATCCCGATCGTCGGAATCTGTGACACGAACTCCGATCCGGACAAGATCGAGTTCCCGGTTCCGGGCAACGACGACGCGCTCCGGTCGATCAGGTTCTTCGCGTCGTTCGTCGCGGACACCGTGCTGGAGGTCAGGACGACCTCGCTCGAGGGCGCGGATGCTGTCGAGCCCGTCGAGCCTGTCGTCGCTGCGACCGGCGGCGAGAGTGGTGAGGCCACGCCTCAGGCGCAGTAAGAAGCGTCAGAGCGCTCTTCGCACATCTTACGTCACACACATCATTGGAGAATGGAATGGGCATTTCCGCTGCTCAGGTGAAGGAGCTCCGGGAGAAGACCGGAGCGGGTATGATGGACTGCAAGGCCGCGCTGCTGGAGAGCGGCGGCGACGTGGAGAAGGCCGTCGACCACCTCCGCAAGGAGGGGATACTGAAGGCCGCGAAAAGGTCCGAGCGCGCGACTGGTCAGGGCCTCATTGGTTCCTACGTCCACGCCGGGTCGAAGCTGGCCGTGCTTGTCGAGATCAACTGTGAGACCGACTTCGTGGCTAAGACGGACCTCTTCCAGACGTTCACGAAGGACATTGCCATGCACGTGGCTGCCCAGAGCCCTCTGGTCGTTCGGAGGGAGGAGCTTTCCCAGGACGTGCTCGAGCGCGAGAGGGCCATCTACACGGAACAGGCTCTGGCGTCCGGTAAGCCCGAGAATATCGTCGCCAAGATTGTGGACGGCAAGATAGGGAAGTACTACTCCGAGGTCTGCCTGCTGGAGCAGCCGTTCGTGAAGGACACCGACATCACCGTCGGCGACCTCGTCACCCAGACGATCGCGACCCTGGGCGAGAACATCCGCATCGCGCGTTTCGTCCGGATGGAGCTGGGCGGGGACGCGCCGGAGGGCCAAGAGGAAGCCTCAGGTGCCTGCTGCGTATAGACGCGTAGTTCTGAAGGTTAGCGGAGAATCTCTCCTGGGCGAGGGCGGCGCACCGGTATCACTTGAAGCCGCCGTGCGACTGGCGATGGAGATCAAGTCTGCCGCGGATACCGGTGCAGAGATAGGTGTCGTGATTGGCGGCGGCAATATCTTGCGGGGTATCGCCGTGGCCGCCGGGGGAGCGGACCGCGTCGCTTCCGATCTTGCCGGAATGGCAGCGACCTTGGTGAACGGGCTCGTGCTCAAGGAAGCGCTCGAGTCGCTGGGGCAGAAGGCCGCGCTCATGAGTGCGATTCCCTGCGGCCGGATCGCGGAGCCGTTCGACCACAGGGTGGCCGATTCCCATCTGTCGGGAGGCGCCGTCGTCATCTTCGGCGCCGGTACGGGCAACCCGTTCTTCAGCACAGACACTGCCGCCGTTCTGCGAGCGGCCGAGACAGGGGCCGACGTGCTCCTCAAGGCCACGCAGGCCGACGGCGTCTACGACTCGGACCCCGCCAGCAACCCTGACGCGGTCCGTTTCACAAGCGTGACCTATCAGGAAATGCTCGAGAAACGGCTCATGGTCATGGACATGACCGCCGTATCGTTGGCCAGGGAGCAGGGAGTGCCCCTGGTCGTTTTCGCGCTCGCGGTACCTGGTAACATCGCCAGGGCGGTCGCGGGAGAGCCGGTGGGAACAACCGTCAAGGGAGGCTAGTCGATGGACGAGCTCTTCGCTGATGCCGGTAGCAGGATGGAGAAGGCCGTCGAGGCAGTCAGAAGGGAGTTCGCGAAGATTCGCACGGGGAAGGCGACCGTGGCGCTTCTGGACGGGGTCAAGGTCGAGTATTACGGGAGCGTGGCCCCGCTGAGACAGGTGGCCAACATCAGCGTTCCTGAGGCGCGCCTTCTGGTCGTTCAGCCCTGGGACAGGAAGATAGTCGGAGACATAGAGAAGGCCATCCGTTCGGCCGATCTGGGTCTGAACCCGTCGAGCGATGGCAATCTCATCCGCGTGCCCATCCCAGCCCTGACCGAGGAGAGGCGCAAGGAGATGGTCCGCTACGTGCACAAGCTCGCCGAGGAGGGACGCGTTGCGGTTCGGAACGTCAGGCGCGACGTCAACGAGGCCCTCAAGAAAAAGCACAAGGACGGCGAGATATCCGAGGACGACTTCCACCGTGCTCACGACAAGACCGTCCAGGATCTGACCGACGAACACATCCGCGAGATCGATCACGTCCTCGCGGCGAAGGAAACCGAGTTGATGGAGGTCTGACACGGATGCCGAGCACCCGTTCGGGCCGGTTGTTGGTAGCGGCAGCAAGGGAGTTCTCTATCAGGAGGTAGTAAGTGGCATACGTGATCACCGACGCGTGCACGACGTGTGGAGCATGTGTCAGCGCGTGCCCGGTCGAGGCGATCTCCGAGGGCGAGGACAAGTACGTCATCGACCCGGAAGCCTGCACGGACTGTGGGCTGTGCGCCGACGAGTGCCCGTTCGATGCCATCGAGCCGGGCAAGTAGGGCGCAGGTTCAGCACGAGGCGACCATTTGGGGGACGGCTGGCGATGGTCGGCCGTCCCCGCGTTTCACCCCGAAGCGATGCTGGCAGAGGCGACTGTTGCAGACATGACACGTAAGAAGACAGATCTCACCTCAGGGAAACTTGCGCTCGACCACGACCTCCTGCCGAGCCACGTGGCCATCATCATGGACGGCAACGGCAGGTGGGCTCGGAGGCGAGGCTTGCCCCGCATCGCCGGGCACGCGGCCGCCGGCACGTCCGTGAGAGACGTCGTGGCCGCGGGCGCCGACCTCGGGCTAGCGGAACTGACCCTCTACACGTTCTCGATGCAGAACTGGACCCGGCCCAGATCCGAGGTCGCGGGCCTCATGCATCTTCTCGACCAGACCCTGCGAGAGCGGATCGACGACATGGACGGGGACAACATCCGTCTGAACGCGATCGGCCGTCTCGACCGCCTTCCGAAATACGTGCGCAGTCGCCTGGACTCGAGCATCGAGCGGTTGTCCGGCAACACAGGTCTCAGGCTGAACCTGGCCATCAGCTACGGCGGTCGCGCCGAGATCTTGGACGCCGCGCGTGGGATCGCGGAGGCGGCGTGCCGGGGCGAGGTGCGGCCGAGAGACATAGACGAAGACATCTTCCGCGGTTTCCTGTACTCTCCCGATGTTCCCGATCCTGATTTGCTGATCCGCACGAGCGGGGAGCAGCGAATCAGCAACTTCTTATTGTGGCAGATAGCCTACAGTGAGATATACATCACGAACGTGTTGTGGCCCGACTTCCGCAGGCGTCACCTGTATGAAGCATTGGCCGACTACCAGCGGCGCGACCGTCGATTCGGCGGCATCGGCGGCGCCTCGTCGAAGAGGCGGTAGAGCATGGGTATCGACCGACGGCAGCTCGCAGCGCGACTTCTGACAGCATCTGTCGGCGTGCCCGTCACGATCGTCTGTTCACTCGTGGGCGGCATCCCGTTCCTGCTTGCCATGAACTTCGTCATCGGCGTCGGCCTCTTCGAGTTCTACCGCATGATGGAGGCCAAGGGCATCAGGCCGTTCAAGACCGTCGGGGTCGCGGCCGGCCTGGTAGTCTCTTGGTACGTCTACTTCCAGGGCGGTGTCTTCTCAGGGCTCTTCATTACCATAATGCTCATCACGATCATGGGGATGGAGCTCTTCAGACGTGACGGGGAGTTCGCCGTTTTTCACATATCGACGACCATCCTGGGTGTCTTCTACGTCGCCTGGCTTGGCAGCCACATCATTCTTCTGAGGCGTCTCGGCGAGGGTGTAGTGGGTGCGGACCTGGGCGGGTTCTTCGTGATCTTCGCCTTCGCCCTGACATGGGGGGCCGACACGGGCGCCTACTTCGTCGGGAACGCCTTTGGTAAGAAGAAGCTCCTTCCTCGAGTGAGTCCGGGCAAGTCGGTCGAGGGTGCTCTGGGCGGCGTCGCGCTCGCGCTTGCAGTTGCCTTCATTGCCAGGGCCACGATTGTCCCGCTTCTGACGGTCGTGGACGCACTGGTGCTCGGCGTGACCGCTCCGGTCATGGGCATTCTCGGAGACCTGGTTGAATCACTGATGAAACGCGACGTCCGGATCAAGGACACGTCGCACGCGCTACCGGGGCACGGGGGGATGCTCGATCGTTTCGACAGCGTCCTGTTCGTTGCTCCACTCGTCTACTACTACCTGAGGTTCCTTGTCGTGTAGTCGGCCGGTCCAGGCGGCTCGCACAACACAACCCGGATGGGGGTGCTCTTGTCTTCACGCAAGCGCATAGCAGTCCTTGGATCCACGGGCTCGATCGGGCGGAGCGTACTGTCGGTCGTCGAGTCCAATCCGGACGTCTTCGAGGTTGTGAGTCTCTCCGCCCTGAAGAGCGCCGAGCTCCTTGCCGTACAGGCGGCGAAGTTCGGTGTGACGAGAGTGGCCATCGGTGAGGAAGCGGCCGGCGATGCGGCACTGGAGGGGGGCCTCGAGGTCGGAGTGGGCGAGGATGCGCTGGCGGCGCTGGCGTCCGATCCCGAGGCGGATCTCGTGGTGAACGCGCTGGTCGGCACAGCCGGCCTGCCCGTGACCGTGGCTGCTGTCGCGGCCGGCAAGAGGCTGGCCATCGCCAACAAGGAATCGCTCGTGATGGCGGGCGGGCTCGTTACGAGCCTCGCCGGCCGGACGGGTAGCGAACTGATACCGGTCGACAGCGAGCACAGTTCCATATTCCGCTGTCTCAGGGGGACCGCGTCCGGCGAGGTCAGCGGTATCGTGCTGACGGCCTCCGGCGGCCCACTGCGCGACCTGCCCGTCGACGAGATGGCGTCTGCTGACGTGGCGACGGTTCTGTCGCACCCCACCTGGGAAATGGGCGAGAAGATAACGGTCGATTCCGCCACGCTCGCCAACAAGGCAATGGAGGTCCTGGAGGCCATGTGGCTCTTCGACCTTCCGCTGGAGCTGATAGACGTGGTAGTGCACCGGGAGTCCATCGTGCACTCCCTCGTCCGTCTTCGTGACGGCAGTCTCTTGGCGCATCTCGGTTCTCCCGACATGCGCGTTCCCATCCAGTACGCTCTCTTCTATCCCGACGCGCCCGGAATCTCGTTCGATGAGTTCCGGCCCGCGGAGATGGGGACGCTGAGCTTCGGCCCCGTCGAGCCCGAGCGGTATCCGTGCTTCGGCCTGATTCTTGCGAGCGCACGCGAGGGAGGGACCTCACCGACGACAGCCGTGGCCGCGGACGAGGTCGCCGTCGGCGCATTCCTTGAGCGCAGGATCCGCTTCGGTGACATCGCTACCGTCATTGCCGGGACTCTGGATGCGGAGGGGACCGGCCCCGCCAGCGACCTGACCGCCGTTTTCGAGGCCGAGCGGAGCGCCAGGGCCGCGGCTGCAGAGATTGTCAATGACATCGCCGATCGCGCGGCCCACGGGCCCGCGGGCGCGGCATTCACCACCGGTCACTCCGGAGTCTGACGCTGATGATACGTTTCTATCTCTACGCGATAGTGTTCAATCTTGGGATCCTCATCTTCGTGCACGAGCTCGGGCACTACCTGGCCGCGCGGGCTTCGGGCGTCACCGTCGAGCGTTTCTCCATGGGCTTCGGCCCGCGCATTCTCAAGTTCACGCGCGGTGCGACGGAGTACGCCATCTCCGCGATACCCTTCGGCGGCTACGTGAAGATGGCGGGCATGGAAGAACCGGCCGAGGGCGAGGCGACGGAGCTCGGTCCAGACGCGTTCCTCCGCAAGCGCATAGGTATCCGCGCCGCCATCGTTGCGGCGGGACCGATCACGAACCTCGTCTGGTCCGTGCTGGTCGCCACCGGTCTCCTCCTGTTCACGGGAATCCAGACCCTGGGCGAGCCGGTCGTGGGAGAGGTTGTGGAGGATTCGCCCGCCGCCGTTGCGGGCCTTCTCCCGCGGGACCACATCCTGTCCGTTGGCGGCACGGACGTCGCGAGCTGGGAGGATGTGGTCAGGCTCGCCACCCTGGATGAGGACGGGTCTGTCGATCTCCTCGTGAGTCGCGGTGGGGATCCCGGTGTGGTCGACGAGGTCACTCTCGTGGTTGCCGGGAACGAGGAGACGGGCGAACTCGACCTCGGGTTGACGGCGTTTGTCCCGTCCGTCGTGGGCGATGTGCTGAACGGTGGCCCGGCGGACAGAGCCGGTATCAGAGCCGGCGACCGGGTTCTCTCCATAGACGACGCCAGCGTCGAAAGCTGGAGCGAACTCGGCGGTATCATTTACGAGAGCCTCGGCGAGGAGCTGACCATAGTCTGGGAGCGTGACGGTGAGGTGATGAGCG
>JAUWCJ010000007.1 GCA_030609365.1 Candidatus Eiseniibacteriota bacterium
GTGAAAAGCCCGCCGCCGGAGCGCGCGAACAGAGCCACGAGGGAAGCGCCCATCGCGTATCCGTTGACTATGGCCGGCACCTGGAACAACCAGTAGACGAGGACGAGGCCCAGGAGTGCCATGCTGGCCACGCTCATGCCCATCACAGCACCGGCCGAGACCGCCACTCCCAATGCACCCTTGACGCCCCCGTCGACCGCCGCCTGAGTTGTCCTCGCGTTGGCGCGCGTCGCGATGCTCATTCCGACGTATCCGGCCAGCGCAGACACAACGGCGCCCAGAATGAACGCGACCGACGTCTTCCAGCCCAGCGGCAGGTCCGGGTTCCCGGACAGGGTCGGCGCCAGAGCAATGAGCCCGGCGACCGCCACAACGAGCACCGAAACGTACAGATACTCCCGCTTGAGAAACGCGCGCGCGCCGTCCTGGATGGCCAGCGAGATCCTCTGCATCACCTCGTTGCCGGGATTCTTCGACAGCACTTCTCGGACGAGGATGCCTACGAAAATGAGGCCGACGATCCCAGACGCCAGCGGAACAACGACGTGTGTCATTAATCCTCCTGCGGTCTCTCGCCGTCGGCGGGGTCCATCCTTCGATTGAACACCGTCATCGCGGCGCCGATCCCATCCCTGAGCATAAGCTCGACAGCTGCCACTGCACGGTTCACCATCTCGTTCACGTCCGGGCGCTCGGCTTCCGCAAAGCGGTCGAGCACGAAATCCATCATCTCGTCCCCATCGGGGGGACGGCCGACTCCGAGACGGAGGCGCGCGAAGCCCTCCGTGCTCAGCCGCTCAATGACGGACGACAGACCGTTGTGTCCACCCGCGCTCCCCGAACGTCGGAAACGGAGCTGACCCAGTGGCAGGTTCACGTCGTCACAGATGACGAGAACCTCGTCCGGCGTCGCGCCCATCTCTTCCAGGACCTGCTCGACGGCCCGGCCGCTCCCGTTCATGTATGTGAGGGGCATCACGAACCGCACCCGGGTTCCTGCGACCTGCCCTACCCCACTCATGAAGTCGCCGCGCCCAGCCGAGAGTTGGATACCGCACCCGTCGGCCAGCCCGGCGACAACAAGGAAACCAACATTGTGGCGGGAACCCTCGTATTCCTTCCCGGGGTTCCCAAGCCCGGCAATAACCCTCACTGCTCCTAGCTCTTCTCCTCGGAGGTCTCCGCGGCGCCTTCCTCGGCTCCCTCGGCGACTTCCGCGCCTTCTTCGCCCTCAACCTCTTCGCCGACTTCCGCGCCTTCCTCGGTCGGCTCCACGAACAGCGTCGGCAGGAGCACCTCAACCACCGGACGGTCAGCGTTGTCGAGTATCTCCACGTCATCAACCGAGATATCACTAACGTGGATGGCGTGCTTGACCTCGAGTCCCGAGACGTCCACGGTGATGTGCTCCGGGATGTCGCGCGGAAGACACCGGACCTCGAGCTGACGCATTGTGTGGTCGAGGATGCCGCGTCCTTCCTTCACCGCAGGCGATTCTCCGACGACGTTGACCGGGACGTTCATCACGACCGGCTTGTTCTCGGAGATCCGCTGGAGATCGATGTGGAGTATCTCACGCGAGACCGGGTCGCGCACCATGTCCCTAATGACGGCCCTCGCCGAAGCCTCCTCACCATCCAGCCCCAGATGGATGATCACGTTTCGCCCTGATGGCGTCGAAAGCAGCGCCCGGAGGTCATTCAGCTCTATGGAGATCGGCACGCTATCCTGCTTCTCGCCATACAGCACCGCAGGTACGTCGCCCAGAGCGCGGGTTCGTTTGCTTCCCTGCTTCCCGGTGTCGGTTCTCCGCCGGACCGTTAGTTTGACAGTTGCCATGTGTTCCTCTCCGTGTCTCCGTGTCAGTTGCGCCAGGCCCTGCATGCCGGCCGTCTGCGGCCACTCCGGCGCTCACCTTGCAGCGGCTCGCATCAGATGAAGAGCGAGCTCACCGACTTCTCACCGTGTATCCTGTCTATCGCTTCCCCAAGCAGCTCCGCGACCGACAGGATGCGGATCTTATCCGCCCCCCAACGCTCGCTGCTGAGCGTGTTCGTAACGACGATCTCCTGGATCACCGAGCCGGTGAGCGCCTCGACGGCGCCCTCCGCGAACAGCGCGTGAGTCGCGCCCGCCGTGACCCTGACAGCGCCCAGCTTCGTCACGGCCGTCGCCGCCTCGATCATCGAGCTTCCCGTGCTGATGATGTCATCGATCATGATGACGTGCTTGCCCTCCACGTCACCGACGACGTTCATCACCTCGGTCGCATCGGGTCTCGGCCGTCTCTTGTCAACGAAGCCGAGCGAAGCACCGAGACGCTTCGCGAACGCTCTTCCCATCTTGATACTTCCGATGTCCGGCGCCATCACGACGAGGTCGTTCCCGGCGTGCTCGTCGAAGTAACGGAGGAGTACGGGCGCCGCGTAGATGTGGTCCATCGGTATGTCGAAGAACCCCTGGATCTGCGGAGCGTGGAGGTCCATGGTCAGGATCCTGTCTGCTCCTGCGACGGTCAGCAGATTCGCGACGAGCTTCGCTGTAATGGCCACTCGCGGTCGGTCCTTGCGGTCCTGCCTCGCGTAGCCGAAGTAGGGCAACACGGCGGTGATCCGGCGCGCGGACGCCCTCTTCAGGGCGTCTACCATTATCAGAAGCTCGAACAAGCTCTCTGCCGGAGGCGCCGTCGGCTGTACCACGAACGCGTCCATCCCCCGGACGTTCTCGGAGATACTGACGCTGATCTCTCCGTCCCTGAATCTCCCAACCGCGGCCTCGCCTACCCTGAGACCCAGGTACGCCGCGATCTCCTCCGCAAGAGCCCTGTTCGCATTGCCGCTGAAAAGCCCCAGTTCGTTAGGCATTACGTCTCCTCCGGAAGACGCCCAGCGTCTCACCAACCCCGATATACCCGCACCGCCCCACCAATCGGTCTGGCTGGGGCGGGAGGATTCGAACCTCCGATGCGGGATCCAAAGACCCGTGTCTTGCCACTTGACGACGCCCCAGCGACTGTCTCACTAGTCGCAGAATTCATCGGCGTGCACCAGCTGGTGCTCCACCGTTTGAGGTGCGTCCCCGCCAAGGGCGAGCTGACGCTCGTACTCGGCAAGAACGGCGTCCTCGATCATTTGCCGCGTCGCGTTGTTGATCGGGTGAGCGATGTCCCTGAACTCCCCGTCCTTGCGTCGCCGGCTGGGCATCGCAACAAATATCCCCGTGTTGCCGTCGATGACCTTGAGGCCCCTGACGACGAACGCGTTGTCGAACGTGATGCTGACGAACGCCTTCAGGCGCTCCTCGTTGCGCAGAGTCAGCCTTACTTCGGTGATCTCCATCGCTTCACCGCCCTCCGCCTGGAGAAGGGACTGGATCGAATCCGTGTCAGGCGTGGTCAGAGAGAACTCACCCCACGGGTTCGTTCTCGATCGGAGTCACGCGCTGCCCCACATCGATCGGTGCCACGACATGTATGTCCCAACCACGCCCCGCCAGGCGTGTCAGCATGCTCTGTCCAGCCGGCTCGTCCTTCACGAGACCGACGACCGTCGGTCCGCTCCCGGACATCACCGCCGCCAGTGCGCCCTCCGCAATCAGGGTCTCCTTGACACGCGCGACCTCCGGATACGCAGATAGGACACCGGCCTCCAAGTCGTTCCGAAGCCCTTTGGCAAGCGTCGGAATATCGCCTTCCCGGACAGCTAAACAGTTTACTCTAGTGAAGCTGAGAGCCTCTGTCAACCCGATTCTCGCCATTCTGTAGGCGTCGCCCGCCGAGACCGCGAATCGTGGTGTGACCAGCACGAACCAGACCCCGCTGAGCGCCGGCAGACGCTCGAGACTCTCCCCTCTTCCCGTCCCAAGCGCGGTCCCTCCGGACAGCATGAAGGGCACGTCAGAGCCCAGAGCCGCCGCCACATCAAGCAGCGTCTCTCGAGGGGCCCCTATCGCAAACAGAGCGTCCGCGCCCACCAGGACCGCCGCAGCGTCCGCGCTGCCACCGCCCAGACCCGCTGCCACGGGTATCCGTTTCGTCAGGTCAATGGAGACGCCGGGACAGCCGAACTCCGCCACCGCGGCCTCAGCCGCCCTCCAGGCCAGATTGTCGGGTCCGTCAGGAACAGAGAGCCCGTGGACTCTGAGCGACACGCCCGAAGAGCTCTCCAGAGGCGTGAGAGCAAGTGTGTCCGAGAGGGACACACTCTGGAAGACCGTTTCGATGTCGTGATAACCGTCAGGCCGCGCCGCTGTCACGGCCAGGCCGAGGTTGATCTTGGCGAACGCTTCTACGCTGACGCCTTGCAGTCTCAATGTTCTCCTTCTAGAAAACGCTGCCGTCACAGAGAACGGCAGCGTCCGCCCGCGGCCCCCGGACGGAATGCGACCGGCGGCTCCCCGAGGCGGCGTCACCGGCGCGTCCGGGGAAAACCCTCAGCAGTTACGTCACGTAGATGACGAAGCCCACCACGAGAACCCACAGAACAATGTTCAGTGCCAGCGGAAGATCCGACACCAGCATACGCGATGGCTGCCCTCCGCCATCCGCGGTGTACATCAGGTAGAAGTACCTGAACACGCCGTACACAACGAATGGTATCGTGTAGACTAGCCCTGTGCCGCCCACCTTCGCAACAGTTCCCGGCCAGATCGTGTAGATGGAGTATGAGACGACCGTCGATGCGGTCACGACGCCAAACAGCGAATCGATCAGCGCCGGCGGGTAGTGTTCCAGGACGGCCCGGTGTCTCCCGGCGTCCGTCCCGAGCACCAGCACCTCGTGCCTGCGCTTCGCCAGGGCCAGGAAAAGGGCCAGGAAGAACGTGCAGACCAGAAGCCATGGCGAGAGCTCAGTATCCGGGGCCGGCCCCCTGAGCACCTCCACGCTGCCGACGGCACGAAGCACGAATCCCACGGCGATCGCCATGACATCCAGCACCACCATCCTCCTGAGCACGAGGCTGTAGAGCAACTGGAGAACCAGATAGCCCGTGGCTACGAACCCGAAGCTTGGGTGGAGTCTGTAGGCCCACGCGAGCGCAAGCGCAGCCAGCACGACCGCGGCTGCTGCTGCGACGCCGATCGACAGCTTGCCCGAGGCCAGCGGCCGGAGCTTCTTAACGGGGTGCTCACGGTCACGCCGCAGGTCCATGAGATCGTTGAAAATGTAGGTCGCGCCCGAGAGCCCACAGAACGCGAGGAAGCCCCACGTCGCGTGCACAACGAGCGTCCGCGTTCCGAGACCGCCTGCGAAGAGCAGTCCCGCGAAGAGCACCAGGTTCTTCGTCCACTGGTCCGGCCGCAGGGTCTTGATGAGATGTCGCACCATGAAAGACGGGTCCCTTTCTCTGCCAGAACGATGACGTCCGTCGGCTCCAGGCCGGAACGATCACGCCCGCAGGCGTCAGTGGTTCGCGAGAATGTCCCGCGCCTTCGTGACGATCAGATCGACGGCGACGCGGTTCTGGCCGCCCTCGGGGATTATAACATCCGCGTACCGCTTGCTCGTCTCAACGAACTGCAGGTGCATCGGCCGGACGGTCTTGAGATACTGGTCTATGACCTGGTCGACCGTTCTGCCCCGATCCGCGATGTCACGCCTCAGGCGGCGGATGAAGCGCTCGTCGGCGTCCGTGTCGACGTAGAGCTTGATGTCCATGCTCTCCCTGAGCACGTCCTCGGCCAGCACCAGAATTCCCTCGAGCAGAACAATCCGCGCCGGGCGGACGGTGATGGTCTCTTTCCGCCTGGTGTGCGTCCCGAAGTCGTAGATGGGTTTCTCCACGGCTCTGCCGGCTCTCAGCTCGTTCAGCTGAAACAGGAGCAGCTCGTTGTCGAACGAATCCGGGTGGTCGTAGTTGATGTTCTCGCGGCTTGCCGGCGGAAGATCGCTGCGGTCCACGTAGTACGAATCGTGATGAAGAATGACTACGCTCTGCTCCGGGAAGTGCTTGCGCACCTCCTTGGCAACGGTCGTCTTCCCCGACCCGGTGCCCCCTCCGATGCCGATGATGATCGGATCCACTTGCTCTCCCCCTGCGATGCCTCTCACTGACCGAACAGCGCTGCCTCGACGATCTCGCAAATCGCGTGTCCGGCGGCGATGTGTATCTCCTGAATACGCTGTGTGTCCTCGGTAGGAGCCGCGACCAGGTGATCGCACAACTCCGCCATCGCCCCCGCGTCCTGACCAACCAGCCCCACGGTCACGAGCCCCGCAGTTCTTGCGGCCTCCAGAGCTCTCACAACGTTGGTGGAACTGCCGCTCGTGGAGATACCGACCAGCACGTCTCCCTTCCGCCCCAGCGCTTCCACCTGCCTCGCAAAGACCATGTCGTACCCGTAGTCGTTTGCCAGCGCGGTCATCACCGACGGGTTCACCGTCAGCGCGATGGCCGGGAGACCGCGGCGATCCACGCGCAGCCTGCCCGCCAGCTCAGCAGCTATGTGTTGAGCGTCGGCGGCGCTTCCCCCGTTGCCACACAGGAGGACCTTGTTCCCGGCTCGAAGCGCCTCCGTCAGTGCAGTCGCCGCCGCGGCGATTACATCGGACAGTGACTCCGCCGCCATCTCATGTATCGTCGCGGACTCTGCGAAGATCGCCCTCACCAGCTCGGCGCCTGTCTCAGCCTGTCGTTCCATTCAGCCTACCTTTCGGCGACGTATTCGGCCACCGCATCTTGCCAGCTCCGTGGTTGCTTCCCGGTGAGTGACACCAGCCTCGTGAGAGACAGGACCGAGTAGCCGGGCCGAGGCGCGGGCCGAGGGAATCGCTCACTGGTGACGGGCTCTATCGGGACCTCCTCGAGACCGGCCAGGTCGAGTATCTTGCGAGCGAACTCGAACCAGGTGCACCACCCCCGGTTAGTAGCGTTTACCACACCGGTGGCCTCGACTGCAATCAGTTCCAGAATCGCCCCGGCGAGGTCGCGGACGTTCGTCGGGGCGCCCACCTGGTCGTCCACGACCCGAAGAACCCGCCCGGACGAAGCCAGGGACAACATCGTCTCGATGAAGTTCGGTCCCGCATGCCCGTAGAGCCACGCCGTACGGACTATGAGAGCGTCTCGAGAGACCTCCGCGACCTTCCGCTCACCTGCTAGCTTCGAGCGCCCGTAGACGCCGAGCGGGCGCGGTTCGTCCGTCTCTGCATACGGCGTGTCGCCCGTGCCGTCGAACACGTAATCGGTACTGATCTGTACCACTCGTGCGCCGATCTTCTGACCCGCCGCCGCGACGTTCCCCGCCCCACCTGCGTTGATGTCAAACGCCGTCTCGGGATCGCTCTCGGCGCCATCGACGTCCGTGTATGCCGCGCAGTTGATGATGACATCAGGAGCCGCTGCTGCGACGAACGCGTCTGTTGCGGCTGGATCACGCACGTCGAACTCCGCGACGTCGGCCGGTGTCACGTCGAACGCGCGCCGGAAGAGAGGGACGAGTTCCGTCCCCAGCATCCCGGCGGCGCCCGTGACCAGGACTCTCGTCCCGCCGCGCTCGCTTCCGGACGCCTCGGTCCCCACTACGGCACCTCGATCCGGCTGGCGTCACCGACCATGAACCGGAAGGCCTTGGGCATCGTGGCGCTCTTGGTGATCTCGACGTCCTTTCCGATCAGGCTCTTCTCCATTCGGCTGCCGAGATTCGAGATCCTCGAGTTCTCGAGCACGATGCTGTGCTCGATCTCGGAGTTCTGGATCGTCACGTCGTGATATATGGATGTGAAGGGTCCGATGTACGACTTGACGATCCTGCAGCCCCGTCCCACGACAAGGGGACCGCGCAGTACGCTGCCCTGCACCTCGGTTCCCTCGGAGATCACGACGTTCCCGTCGATGCGCGAGGCGCTGTCCACACTGCCGGCGATGTCGCGACCGATCGTCTCGAGGATCATCCGGTTGGCTTCGAGGATGTCGTCGAGCTTTCCGGTGTCCTTCCACCAGCCGGTGACCTGGTGCGCCCTGACCTCTTTGCCCGTGTCTATCAATCTCTGGATCGCGTCCGTGATCTCGAGCTCGTTGCGTGCGGACGGCCGGATGTTGTCGACGGCCTCGAAGATCTCAGCGTCGAACATGTAAACACCAACGAGTGCGAGGTTGGAGCGCGGGTTCTCGGGCTTCTCCTCAAGGCGCTCCACCCTTCCACCGGCCAGCTCGGCGACGCCGAATTCGCTCGGATTGTCGACGCGCGCCAGCAGGATCTGCGCGTTCGGCTTGTTCTTCTGGAACTCCGCGACGAAGTCCGTGATGCCGCCCATGATCAGGTTGTCACCGAGGTACATCACAAACGGTTCCTTGCCTATGTAGTCAGCAGCTATCTTGACGGCATGGGCCAGTCCGAGCGGCGCCTCCTGGTGGATGAACGAGAGCTTGAGTCCGAAGGATGAACCATCACCGACCGCCGACTCTATCTCCTTCGCCGTTTCTCCAACGACGATACCGACGTCGACGATGCCCGCCTCTCTGATTGCCTCGAGCCCGTAGAAGAGAATGGGCTTGTTCGCTATCGGCACGAGCTGCTTCGCGCTCGTGTGTGTGATCGGTCTCAGCCGCGTTCCTTTGCCGCCCGACAGGACGAGAGCCTTGATGGGAACCACCTGCCTTTCGAGTATCTGCTGAGCCGCAAGCCGGGGCGGCATCGGCACCGGCTCACGGCGCGTCACCACCCTCATGGGGCCACTAACGCCCCCACGAGGTCGCTAACGCCCGTGCACCGCCGCAGCAATTGCCTTCACAAGTCCAGGGTCACCGGTCTTCTCCACGACGTCGCCCGTGATGACGCCGCTGGCGCCCGCCTCCACGAGCCTGCCCGCCGCCGCAGGCTCACGAATTCCACCGCCGACCATGATCGGCAGATCGATGTAGCCCGACACCGCGCGCACCATCTCCGCGGGAACGTGCTCGGCCGCGCCGCTGCCCGCGTCGAAGAATGCGAGACGCATACCCAGATACTGGGCCGCGAGCGCATGCGCCATCGCTATGTCCGGCTTGTCTCGAGGGATAGGTTTCGTCGAGCTCATGAACTCGACCGACGTTGTCGCGCCCCCCTCGACCAGCATGTAGGCCGTTGGTATCGGTTCGAGCCCCGCCTCCTTCAGAACGGGAGCTGCCCGGACGTGTTCCCCAATGAGAAACTGGGGGTTGCGGCCGCTGACGAGAGACAGGAACAGGATCGCGTCGGCCGCATCAGACACGAATCCCACATCGCCGGGGAAGATGACAACGGGCACATCGACTGCGCCCTTGATGGCCCGCACCGTGTCATCGCACCGTCCCTTGAGAGACAGGCTGCCTCCCAGGAGCAGCGCGTCCGCTCCCGCCCCCACTGCCAGCTCGGCCAACCTCACGTTCTCCGGCGGCTCGAATCTGTCCGGGTCGAGGAGCACCAGATAGAGCGCGCCCAAGGTCCCGATGCGCTCCTCCATCCAGGCGAGTGTCCTGCCGCTCTCCCGCATCTCGCGCCCTTCCGTTCGCTTGGAATTCGCGGCGCCTCATCAACTCCCTATGAGCCGCTCCGCAATCTCGTAGAACTCCTTCAGAGCCTGGTCAAGCTTCGCCGGGTCTCCCCCGCCCGCCTGCGCAAGGTGCGGCTTTCCTCCACCACGGCCCCCCATGACGGCCGCCGCCTCCCGAACGATGTCTCCGGCCTTGAGCGTGCCCTTCTTGACCAGGTCGTCCGTCACCACGGCTATGAGAATGACACCGCCCTCGGTGACCGCAGCCACGAGGCCGGCGCCGCTCCCGAGCCCGTCGCGCAGTCGGTCGGCTTGGCCTCGAAGCGTCTTGATGTCCGGCGCCTCGGTCCGCGCCGACAGCATTCGCACTCCTGCGACCTCGCGGGCGCCCGCGATCAGTGAGTCGATCGACCCTCCGGCCGCCTTCTGCTTCTCCTTCTCGATGGTCTTCCTCAGCATCGACGTCTCGGCCGCCAGTTCCCTGGCCTTCGTGAGCAGCTCGGATGGTGCCGCCTTGAGCACGTGCATGATCTCCCTCACAAGTTCCGCGTCGTGGCGTGCGCGCGCGCACGCCGTCCTGCCAGTCACGGCCTCGATCCTCCTGACGCCGGCGGCCACGCTCGATTCGCTGACTATCGCGAAGGCGCCTATCTCACCCGTGCGCTCGACGTGCGTGCCGCCGCACAGCTCCAGGCTCACCTCCGAATCACCGCAGCCGATGCAGATGACCCGGACCTCGGACCCGTACTTCTCACCGAAGAGCGCCATGGCTCCCCTTCCTAGAGCCGCCTCCAGATCCATGCTCTCCGGGGTCACGGGGACGTCCGCGCGGATCCAGGCATTCACGCGGTCCTCGATGCCCGCCGTCTCGCGCTCCGAGAGTTCTGCGAAGTGCGTGAAGTCGAATCTCAGCCTGTCCGCACCCACCCACGAACCGGACTGGTGCACGTGGTCGCCCAGCTCGCCACGCAGCGCCGCCTGAAGCAGGTGCGTCGCCGTGTGGTTCTTCTCTATCATCCGCCGCCGCGCGACGTCGACCCGGGCCTCGACTCGGACCCCGGGCGATACGACTCGGTCAGGGTCGCTTCCGACGTGCGCGTAGCGCTCGCCTCTGGTCGAGACGTTCACCACGTCGACAGTAACGTCGCCGACCGTGACAGTGCCGGTGTCTGCTACCTGCCCTCCCGATTCCGCATAGAAAGGGCTCTCGGTCAGTGTGAACTCCACTCCGTCATCGCCCACCCGCATTGTTTCCGCGACGACCGCAGCGACCGGGCCAGACAGAAGCGTCTCGGCCATCTCGCACTCTGAGCCCGCCCCACACGCGCGGGGCAGCTCGTAGCCCACGAAGCCGGTCTCGGCGCGCTGTCCCTCCCAGGTACCGGGGCCGGCAGTCTCCGCGAACGTGGAAGCGCGCCTGCCGCGCTCCTTCTGCTCCTCCATCGCCGCCCGGAAGCCCTCCCGGTCGACGGTGAAGCCGCGCTCCGTCGCCATCTCCTCTGTCAGGTCCAGCGGGAACCCGTAGGTGTCGTAGAGGCTGAACGCGACGGCGCCGGGTACGACCTTCGATTCGCTCTTTCCGAGCGATCCGATCATGTCCTCGAACACCGCGCTGCCCTGTGTCAGCGTCTCGTGGAAGCGCTCTTCCTCAGACTTGACGACGAGGGCGATGTGCTCACGCTTCTGGAGGAGATGCGGATGCGCTTCCCCCATCGTCTCGGCGACCACCCCGCTGATACGGTACAGGAACGGGTCACTTATGCCGAAGGCGAGCCCGCGCCGGACCGCTCTCCGTATCAACCTCCTGATGACGTACCCCTGGGCCTCATTCGACGGGAGGATGTTCTCCGCGATGGCGAACGAGGCGCCCCGCACGTGATCGGCTATGACGATGAGCGCAGTCCCCGGCTTGCCCTCGGGCGGGCGCGTGCCGCTCGCCGCCTCGGCCTCGTCCCTCACTGCCGAGAGCACCGGAAGCCCCGTGTCTATCTCATGGATGCTCGCGGCCCCCTGCACGACGCTGGCGAGGCGCTCGAACCCCGTGCCCGTATCGATCCCGGGACGCTTGAGCGGCTCGCGAGTGCCGTCCGTGTGCTGGAGGAGCTGCGGAAAGACCAGGTTCCCTATCTCCAGGAAACGGTCGCAGTCACATCCCGGGTCGCAGTCCGGCCTGCCGCAGCCGACCTCGGGACCCATGTCGATGTGGATTTCGCAGCACGGACCGCACGGACCGGAATCGCCCGCCGGTCCCCAGAAGTTGTGCTTGTCGCCAAGTGGCACGATGCGCTCGACCGGGAACTTCATCCGCGTGCGCCAGATATCCGCCGCCGCGGTGTCGTCCTTGTGAACCGTGACCCACAGGCGATCGGCAGGCAGGCCAATGACGTCGGTCAGGAACTCCCAACCCCACTCGATCGCCTCTTCTTTGAAGTAGTCCCCGAAGGAGAAGTTGCCGAGCATTTCGAAGAACGTCGCGTGGTAAGGAGTGTGCCCGACCTCGTCGAGGTCGGAGAGGCGCAGGCATCTCTGGACCGACACCGCTCTTCTGTACGGAGGGTTTTCGTCCACGTAGTACGACTTGAACGGGACCATCCCCGCCGACGTGAAGAGAAGGGTCGGGTCGTGGCGCGGTATCAAGGGCGCGCTCTCGACATAATCGTGTCCGCGCTCCGTGAAGTAGTCGATGAACAGCTGTCTGATCGTGCTCGAAGACATGCCGTCAGGCATTGGAGTCTCCCTCTATCTCCTTGAGGACGGTGGACACGACCTCGTAGGAGAAACCTCTTCTTAGCAGAAACGAGTGCAGGCGGGCGCGGCGCTTCGTGTCGTCCACGCCCCCTGACACTCGCACCTTCTTCTCTACAGCTCTGCGTGCCAGTTCGAGCTCCGAGTGTTCCCGGAAGGTCTCCTCCACGACGCGGGCGATCAACTCCCTGTCTACCCGCTTAGCGAGCAGCTCCTGCGTCAGTCGCCGCGGCCCGGTGGGCCGAAGCCTCACCTTCTCATCCGCCCACGCTCTCGCGAACGCCTCGTCGTTCACCAACCCGACCTCGGACAGTGAGGCAACCACGGCTGCCGTCAGCTCCTCGCCGAACCCCTTGCGTCTGAGACGGTCGACAAGCTCGCCTTCGCTTCTCGCGCGGACGGCCAGGAGTCTCAGTGCCGCCTCTCTCGCCTTCGTCCGCTCGTCGTCCGAAGTGAGACGCTCGGCCGCGGCCGGGGCCATCTCGCGCCCCACGGAGAGATCGAGCTCGCGCGCGAGTTCCTCGGAAACCGTGAAGGCCTTCACGCCATCCACGAACACCGTAACACGAGGCGTGTCGTCGCCGCTCTTCCTGATCTCGGTGATGATGCCGCTCACGGGCGCCTCTCTCCGTCATCGGCGTGGAGCCCGTTGCCCGTCACTTCTTCGAGCCCACCTTCTCCCGCGCCGGCTCCTTCTTCGCGGTCTTGCCGGCAGGGCCCTTGTCCGCGGCCTTCTTTGTCTCCGTGGGAGCATCGGCCTCGGCGGGTTTCGCCACCAATCCCGTCACCTCTCGTATCTTGTACTCCAGCTCTTCGCGCACGGTGGCGTCTTCCGCCAGATACGCCCTGGCCCGTTCCCGTCCCTGGCCGAGCTGAAGGTCACCGTAGCTGAACCAGGTTCCCTTCTGGGTGACCACCCCGTGCTCCATCCCCAGATCGAGCAGGTCGCCCTCGAGCGAGATGCCCTTGCCGTAGATGATATCGAACTCGGCAATGCGGAACGGTGGCGCCACCTTGTTCTTCACAACCTTGACCTTCGTCCTGTTGCCGACGATCGTGTCTCCCGCCTTCAGGGCGCCGATCCGGCGTATGTCCAGCCTGACGCTCGAATAGAACTTGAGCGCCCGCCCACCGGATGTCGTCTCGGGGTTTCCGAACATCACACCTATCTTCATTCTGATCTGGTTGATAAAGATGACGCAGGTCTTGGATCGAGCGATACACCCCGCGAGCTTCCTCAGAGCCTGCGACATCAGTCGGGCCTGCAAGCCGACATGCGAATCGCCCATCTCGCCCTCGATCTCGGCGCGCGGTACGAGCGCGGCGACAGAGTCGATCGCAACGACGTCGAGCGCCCCGCTTCTGACAAGCATCTCGGTTATCTCGAGCGCCTGCTCGCCCGTGTCCGGCTGCGAGATGAGCAGGTTGTCGGTGTCAACTCCGAGCGCGCGCGCGTAGCCGGGGTCGAGCGCGTGCTCCGCGTCTATGAAGGCGGCAACGCCGCCCAGTTTCTGCGCGTTTGCCACGATGGTCAGAGCCAGTGTCGTCTTGCCCGACGCCTCCGGACCGTAGATCTCTATCACGCGCCCCCTCGGTACCCCTCCCACTCCCAATGCGAGGTCCAGCGAGATCGACCCCGTCGGGATCACCTCGATACCCTTCCCGAAGTCGTGGTCCCCCAGCGTCATTATGGATCCCGTGCCGAAGCTCTTCTCTATCTGAGACAGAGCGAGATCCAACGCCTTCTGCTTACCCTTGTTTTCTGCCATCCTGACCTCCCTGGGCCGCTTCTCTCTCCGCGCGGCGACCGTAGCTCCTGTTGTCAGTTCACTCTCTCGACCCGCTGTCCAGGGGAACTGCCTCCACCAACTCGTGTATCGCACCTCCGGGACTGAGCGTGCTCCGCATCACCCGGACCTCCAACACCTTCACCCTCTCCTTCGGGGCAACGAGCTCGTCCAGTGTCTCCTGAACGCTCTCAGCACGGGGGTCTCGCATCCTGGCCAGTGTCACGTGGGGATGGAATCTGCGCTTCTCCCGAGGGAAACCCAGCTCCGCGAGCTCGCTCTCCACCGCCTCGTGAAGCGCGAAGAGCTCGTCGACGGGCTCGACCCCAAGCCACAGCACCTTCGGACGCCGCGCAGAAGGAAACGCGCCCAGCGAGCGCGTCTCGAAGCCAAACGATGACACCCGGCTCGAGGCGCGGGCGACAGCGGCGACGACCTCGGGCAACTCGCTCTCCTCGACGTCTCCCAGGAACTTGAGGGTGAGATGGAGCGTACCGCGCCTGGCCCAGCTGGCCCGCAAGCCCCGCGCCCTCAGCTCGTCTGTCAGGGCGAGTATGCCCTCTTTGAGACCATCGGACAACTCCAAAGCGATGAATGTCCGCACGCTCAAGCCGACTCCTCTATGTTGAGAAGGAGGCGTCTCAAGAGGTCCAGCGCGGCCTGGCAGGCCCCACGCCGGATGCTGCCCCTGCCCCCCGCAAGTCGCAACTCACGTACGCGTTCGCCGGCTCCCCCCACCACCGCAACGAACACCATGCCGACAGGCTTCGTCGCCGTGCCTCCGCCCGGCCCGGCCACACCCGTGATCGCCAACCCGTAGTCGGTAGCGCACTTGTCCCGTACGCCCCGTGCCATCGCGAGCGCGGTTTCCTCTGAGACGGCGCCGTGTCTCTTCAGAACCCCGGCCTTGACGCCCAGGAGACGTTTCTTCAGGTCGTCCGAGTAGGCGATGACACCGCCCTTGAAGTAGTCCGAGCTTCCGGGCACGCGTGTCAGCCGCCATCCGACCCGACCACCGGTGCACGATTCGGCGACCGACAGGGTCGACCCGCCCATCGACAGCAGATACCCGACGACCTTCTCCAGCGACTCGTCGCCGCGCGCGTAGACGTACGGCTCGAGCTTCGCCGCGAGCTTCTCCTGGGATTTCTCGGCCGTCTTCGCGGCTTCGACGGGCGTCTGCCCACTACCGATCACCTTCAGGTCCACGCCGGTTGGCGACGGGAGATAGACGACGTCGGTCCTCGCCAGCCTCCGCGCGAGCTGCTCGATGCGCTCGGCGATCTCGGATTCCGCCAGGCCCGTGGTTCGAATCAGACGCTCCTGCGCCAACCGCCTGAGTCCCTTCCCCTCGAGAAACGGAGAGACGAAGTTCTCGAACATGGATCTGAGTTCGACGGGAACGCCCGGCAGAACAAAGAGCAGCGCCTTGCCCCTCTCAAACAGAAGGCCCGGCGCCGTTCCTCTCTGGTTCTCAATGCAGCGAGCGCCCTCCGGGAGCATGGCCATAGCGATGTTGATCTCTGGCATGGGGACATTGCGGGCTTCGAACCTGGCGCGCACGGCATCGAGCACGTCCTCGTCCAGGACGAGCTTCCGCCCGAACAACCTGGCAACGGCGTGTTTGGTACGGTCGTCGGCAGTCACGCCCAGCCCCCCGGTCGTGATGACCAGGTCGGCCCGCTCGAGGGCGCGCGCCGTTGCCTCCTCGATGTCGTCGACAACGTCGGGCACCGTGGAGATACGCACGACCAGAGCACCGAGCGACGTGAGACGTGAGCCGAGATAGCTCGCGTTCAGATCGACCTGGCTCCCGTCAAGAAGCTCTCCACCTATGGTGATTATCTCGGCCTTCATGCGACCACCGTCAGGAGGGAGTGGACTACCAACCCTGAACCAGCAGCATGACGCGCACGAGTACGTTCGTGTAGATGCCCGCTACGAGGTCGTCCGTCACGATACCCACGCCGCCGGGCAGAGCCTCGGCCTGCCGCGCCGGGAAGGGCTTCACGATATCGAGGGCCCGGAAGAGCACGAACGCAACGGCGAAGAGGAGGAGCGACTTGGGCAGCAGGAGAACAGAGAGCACGAAGCCGGCGTACTCGTCGATCACGATCCTGGACGCGTCGTGCCCGAACTGCCGCTCTGCGAGATGCGCGGCCCATATCGCCATCGCGACGAACGCCAGCGTGGAAAGGAGCATCACCCAGAGGGCCAGGGGCGAGCTCGCCGCAGTTACCTCCGGAACGAAGAACCACATCAGTGCGGCGCAACCCAGTGACCCCACCGTGCCGGGGGCCACCGGCGCGTAGCCCAGGTAACCTCCGGTGGCCAGGAACTTGACCAGTGGATGTAGTTTCGTGCGTTCTTCTGCCACGTCGACCGATCCTCTTTGGCGTTACTCGGCCTTGCGTGCGTCGCTTTCGGAGTTCCTGTTCGAGAGCACGTAGTCGACCCCGGAGATCACGGTCAGTGCCACGGCCACGATCCCGAGCCCCCAGAGCCCGCGCTCGAACGTCTGGGTGCGAGGGTCACCCGGCCTCAGTCCCAACCCGTGGACGACCGTCAGGTAGAACAGCGAGGCTGTGATCCAGATCATCTGGGCGGCCGTCTTCCACTTGGCCGTCCTGCTCGTAGCGAATCCTCCGCCGCTCTTGAACAGGCCCGTCCGCCAGCCCAGGATCAGGAGCTCACGCGCTATGATCAGTCCGACCATCCACAGCGAGACGAATGGCAGCCCCATCAACAGAAAGCCGACAAGGACCATTGAAACGAGGACCTTGTCGGCCAGTGGATCCATGAGCTTCCCGAACTCGGTCACGTTGTCCCAGCGCCTGGCCAGATAACCGTCGTAGAGGTCCGTCAGCATGGCGACGACGAAGATGTAGAGGGCAAGCCTCACGGAACCCGTCAGGAGGCAGACGAGGACGACGGGCCCCATGATCATCCGCGCTATGGTCAGTCCGTTCGGCCAGTTCATGCTATGGCGCCTCTCGGGAGCAAACCCCGGGAATCCTACGCCTGAGTCAGTTCCTCACGCTTGAGGAGCCACTCCCAGTTGCGGTCCGTGTCCTCCTGTATCTCATCGATGATGTGCCTGTTCTTGTCCTTGAAGAGGTGAGAGAAGCGGCCCTGCCTCTCCAGCCACTCGGAGACCGGCCGCTTGTCCTTGGGCTTCCTGGTCACCTTGAAACGGCCGTGCTCCACCTCGTAGATCGGCCAGAAGCACGTGTCGACCGCGAGCCTGGCTATGTCCATCGACTCTTCCATCGGATACCGCCAGCCCCGCGTGCAAGGCGTCAGTATGTTCATGAACGCGGGTCCCTCGATAGACAGGGCCTTCTCGACCTTGTCCGACAGGTCCTTGGGATAGCCTGGAGTGGCCTGCGCCACGTACGGGATCCTGTGCGCGATCATGATATCCGTCAGCGGCTTCGGGAACTCTTTCTTCCCCTGCCTGATCTTCCCCGCCGGTGTGGTCGAAGTGGCGGTTCCCTTGGGCGTGCCGCTGGATCGCTGGATGCCCGTGTTCATGTACGCTTCGTTGTCGTAGCAGATGTAGAGCATGTTATGCCCGCGCTCCATCGCACCCGACAGGGCCTGCAGACCAATGTCGTACGTTCCCCCGTCACCACCCATTGCGATGAAGTTGATCTCCTTGTCGATCCTGCCCTGACGCCGGAGCGACCTGTATGCCGCTTCGACCCCTGACATCGTCGCCGCAGAATTCTCGAAGGCGCTGTGAATGAATGGGTTCCGCCACGCGGTGTACGGGTAGATGGTCGTCACCACTTCGACACAGCCCGTCGAACATCCACTTACCGTGTCCTTCCCCGCCGTCAACAGGATCTGTCTCATTGCCGTCATCGGCAGGCAGCCCGCGCAGGCACGATGCCCTCCGGCCATCAGTTCCTCGCGCTCGGCCAGTTGCTTGAGACCTGGCATGCTACACTCCTCCCTCGCCCCTCAGTCCGAGGAACCGAATGTTGTCGTCTGGCGTTCCCTCGCGTGCCACCTTCTCGAGTCCGGCGAAGGCCGTCTTGATGTCGTTCATCGACATGTCGCGTCCACCGAGACCGTAGATGTAATTGACGATCCCGATCTCATGGCCCGTCCCGTAGAGGGCAGCCTTGATCTCCTTGTGAACGGGGCCACCCGGTGCGCCGAAGGATATGGACCTGTCGAGCACTCCTATCGCCTTGGCGTTCCCGAGAGCCTCTGCTATCTCGGCCTCTGGGAACGGCCGGAACGAACGGATCTTCAGGAGTCCCGCCTTCACACCCTGCTCCCTCAACTCATCGACGACCACCTTCGTGGTACCGCATGTCGAACCCAGCGCCACTACCGCGAGCTCGGCGTCCTCGAGTCTGTATGCCTCGAAGAGGTCGTACGACCGTCCGCACAGCTCGCCGTAGGCACGCCCGATCTCTCTGATGACGTCGGGAGCGTGGCGCATCCCCTCAACCTGCTGCCGCTTGTGCTCGAAGTAGTAGTCCTGGAGGTCGAGCGGGCCGATCGTCACGGGATCGTCCGTGTTCAGGATCGAGTACTTCGCCTCGTACGTGCCTATCCAGTCCTTGACCTCCGCGTCCTCGAGCCCCTCGAGGATCTCGGCCGTGTGGCTGAGGATGAACCCGTCGAACGTCACCATCACCGGAAGAAGAACGTCCGGGTGTTCCGCTATCCTCAGGGCCTGCAGCGTGTTGTCGTACGCCTCCTGTGCATTCTCGGAGTAGAGCTGTATCCAGCCCGTATCCCTGCATCCCATCGTATCGCTGTGGTCGCAGTGGATGTTGATGGGACCCGACAGCGCGCGGTTCACCACGGGCATGACGATGGGCAACCTGTAGGAAGCCGCGATGTAGACTATCTCCCACATCAGCGCCAGTCCGTTCGCCGCCGTGGCCGTCATGGCCCTCGCCCCGGCCGCAGCCGCTCCCACGGCCGCGCTCATCGCGCTGTGCTCCGACTCAACGAGCACGAGCTCGGTGTCCACATCCCCGTCGGCCACGTGCTCCGCAAACTTGTGCATCAGCTCGGTCTGCGGCGTGATGGGAAAGCAGGTGACCACATCGGGAGCGATCTGCCGCATCGCCTCCGCGGTCGCATCGTTCCCCGTCAACATCAGTCTCCTCGCCACTCTCAAGTCTCCCTTCTGATTCGCATGAGAAGGGCCCGGTCGACCCGAGCCTATTCCTTGGCGAAGTCGGTCTCGAGCTTCATCTCTATTGCCTTGGGGTCTACCGGACACTCGAAGCTGCAGATCCCGCACCCCTTACAGTGCTCGTAGTCTATGCCCGTGACCTTGCCGTCCGCAATCTCGATGGATGAATCCGGGCACGCCACCCAGCACCTCAGACAGTGAATGCACGTCTCGCTGTTCCACACCGGACGATAGGTCCGCCAGGAACCCGTCTCGTAGGCAGCGGCGTTGCCGGCCTCCTCGATCACGCCTCCGATCGGTATCTCAGTCCAGCCTCTCTCTTTCATTCCCCGATCACCTCCTCGTAGGCTCTCTGGATCGCCCGGAGGTTGCCTTCGAGAACCTCTGGTCTGAAACCGTGAGAGAACTTCTTCTTGAGCTGCCCCTTCACCGTGTCGAGCGACAACAGGCCCGAGACCTTGATCAGCGCCCCGAGCATCGGCGCGTTGGGGATGGGTCGTCCGATCTCGCTGATGGCGATGCCGGTCGCGTCGACCGTGAACACCTTGCGGCCCTCAAGCTTCAGCTCACTTCGAACGTCCGCCGCGCTCTTCAGGGTGTTGATGACTATCAACCCGTCGTCTACCGGCGTCCCACCCACGACGTCCACCATAGAGAGGAGCGTGTCGTCCAGCACCACGACCATTCCCGGCTCAGAGATCGCGCAGTGCACGCGGATCGGCTCGTCACTGATCCGTGTGAATCCGCGCATCGGTGCGCCCATCCGTTCGGGCCCGTAGTCCGGGAACCCCTGACTGTACTTCCCCTCCATCGCCGCCGCCTGCGCGAGCAGCAGGGAGCCGGTTTTCGCCCCCTGGCCTCCCCTCGCGTGCCAGCGGATCTCCGTCATCTGCGACATCCGTCAGCCTCCTTCAGATATTCGCCTCGTTTCCCGACAGCGCAGACAAATCGAATAATCACGCTAGCACCGCTTCGGTGGCGGGTCAAGCTCAAAGGGATGCTTTTCCGGGTCGTGAGGGGGGGGCGTGTCTTGCTGATGTCGCCGGGCGGGAGAGCACGCGGAAACGGAATGGAGGACCAACGCGTCAGAGCTCTCTGCGCTCGTCCAGCGCCGTTCCGAGGGTCAGCTCGTCTGCCAGGTCAAGGTCTCCTCCGACCGGTATCCCGCTGGCGAGCTTGGTGACCCGGACCCGCGCCCCGTCGAGCAACCGCGCAAGGTAGAGCGATGTGGCCTCGCCCTCTGCCGTGGGGTTCAGTGCCAGTATGATCTCGGAAACATCGTCCGCGCCCGCTCGCGCGACCAGCGAATCCAACCTGAGGTCCTCGGGACCGATCCCATCCAGTGGAGACAGAAGCCCGCCGAGGACATGGTACCGTCCACGGAATCGACTGGTCCGCTCCAGGGCGATGACATCGCTCGGGCGCTCGACCACGCAGATGACGGTGGACTCGCGCCGGGGGTCCGTACAGATGGCGCAGGGGTCACACTCGGTCAGGGCACCGCACGTCGAGCAGCCGATGGTCTTCTCGCTGGCCTCGACGACGGCCCGGGCCAGTTCGCGACAGTCGGCCTCGGACGAGCCCACGAGCTTGAGAGCTATCCTCGTCGCCGACTTCTTACCGATGCCGGGCAGTCGCGCAAGTATGAGGACCAGCCGTTCGAGAGAGGGCGGGAAAAGGGACAAGGCGTCGCTCCGCTTCTTGCTTAGAAGAGCCCCGGCGGGAGACCGGTGGCCGTCACCTTGGCCATCTCCGTGGAGGCCAGCTCGTCCGACTTCTGCTTCGCGTCGCGGAGCGCGGAGAGCAGCAGGTCCTCGAGCATCTCGGCGTCGCCGTCCTCCAGCACGCCGGGATCCACCGAGACCTTGAGCACGTCGCGCTGTCCGTTCATGGTGATGCTCACGACGCCGCCTCCGGAGCTGCCTTCGACCGTCATCTCCCCGAGCGTCTTCCGAACCTCAGAGAGGCGCTTCTCCAGCTTCTGCGCCTCCTTCATCATCTTCGCAAGTCCGCCTGCCATGTGCGCCACTACTCCTCTCTGCGCGAACCTCGTATCTCGCCGCCGAACATGTCGAGGACCTTCCGGACGACCGGGTCCTGTGCCGCCTCCTCGCTCACCTGCGTCTTGACGCGCTGAGACGAAGACCGCTCCTGCGGCGCCTCGCCGAACGTGAAAGCCAGCTTGACCCTTCCGCCGAAGACCTCCCCGGCGGCGCGCTCCATCAGCCGCATGTTGCCGCGGTCCTTGAGCTGTTCCCTGTGGAATCGGGATCCGTTCGGAACCGCCAGCTCCAGCACCGCGCCCTCGCCCGTCGACGCCACCGCGTCGTTAAGGAAAGCTGCGAGACCAGGTTTCTCGGACCTGATTCTCCCGAGAACGTCGGGCCAGAGCGCGGCCTCGACATTGGCGTCGCGTGCGTCCCCCAGCGCCACGGCGGGCGCGGGTCCGGACGTCGCCGTCACAGGCTCGCCCGCGGGGCTCCCACCACCGGCGCCACTGCTGCCGGACGCAGGCGTCACCGTTCCGCCGGACATCGCAACATCGCGGTCGCCGGACCTCTGTCCGGCGCTCTTCGACGGACCTTGTTTTCCGCCACTCCGGGCACCACCACCGACCGAGCCTGCAGCGCCACCCGATGGCTCGCGGCTCCCGCCCTCAGTAAGCGCCCTGACGACGTCCGCGATGGCCACGCTGCTGGTCAGCCTGGCCATTCGGACCAGCGCCAGCTCAACGATCAGCGCGGGCTGCGTGCTCCACTTGACGGACGCCTGAGCCTCAATGCCGATTCGAAGGAGCCGGACCAGGTCCTCCTCGATGATGGCGGATGAAGCACCTTCGTGCGCCTGGTAGTCGGCTATCCTCCCAACGAGTCGTTCCGGTGCGGGGGCCGCCTTGATCAGCAGCAAATTGCGGAGGTGTTCCACAAGACCGTCGATGAGATCGCTCGCGTCGAAGCCCGCGTCCATAGCGGCCTCGAGAGCGGCCAGCGTTCCGGACGTGTCGGCGGAGGCAATGGCATCGGTCAGATTGAAGAACACATCGACGTCGGGTATGCCCAACACGCGGGCCACGTCGTCGACCGTCACGCTGCCCGCTCCGACGGACACGAGCTGGTCCAGGAGGCTCACTGCATCGCGCATGCTCCCGTCTGCGCGCGCAGCCACCAGCTTGACCGCCCCGCTGTCTATCTCGAATCCCTCGGCACCAGCTATCTGCGACAGCCGCGCCTCCAGGTCCGCGGACGAGATCCTGTGGAAATCGAATCGCTGGCAGCGCGAGCTTATCGTTTCGGGGATCTTGCCGGGTTCCGTGGTCGCCATGATGAAGACCACATGCGGCGGAGGCTCCTCCAGCGTCTTGAGGAGTGCGTTGAACGCCTCGCGCGTGAGCATGTGGGCCTCGTCAATGATGTAGACCTTCATGCGGCCGGAGAGCGGAGCATACTGCACCGTCTCGCGAATGCCACGCGCATCCTCGATCTTCCTGTTCGAGGCGCCGTCGATCTCGATGACGTCCAGACTCTTGCCGGATGCGATCTCGGTGCAGGAGACGCACTCGCCGCACGGCTCATCGGTCGGGCCCTTCTCGCAATTCAGGGCCTTCGCCAGTATCCGTGCGATGGTCGTCTTCCCCACCCCACGCGGACCGGTGAAAAGGTAGGCGTGCGCCGTGCGCTCCGTCCGCACCGCCGCCGAGAGCGTCAGGACAACGTGCCTCTGCCCGACGACGTCCGAGAACGACTCGGGCCTCCACTTCCTGGCCAGTACGAGGTAGGACATCTCACCCCCGCGTCTGTTGACGGGTTCTAGAAGGGTACTCCACTCTGGCACGCGTCCGAGTCGACCCCCGCACTCGACGAGAAAAGGAGTTAGTAGGCTCCGGCCAAGCGCCCCCGCGGCACATCGAGTGATCGGCTTACGGCTGCTGCCTTCCGGCTCTGACCGGGTTCACCGGGCTCGATTGCGCGGGACCTGACCCTCAACGCCGCCTGACTCCTGTCACGAACGAGAACTGAAGGGCCTCGTTCAGATGTTCGACCCCGCTGTAGCGGATTGCGGGTCACAGGGCACCGCTAATTCCCCGTCTAGCGTGCCAGAGCGGAAGAACTCGATGGGGCTTGAAGCGACGAGAGCCCGCCCGTTCAAACCCGAGCGGGCTTCCGCGTCATGCTGGTGGAGATGAGCGGGCTCGAACCGCCGGCCTCTGCCTTGCGAAGGCAGCGCTCTCCCAACTGAGCTACATCCCCGTTTCCGACTGCAGAGCTCTCTATGTGGCGGAGAGGGAGGGATTCGAACCCTCGGTAGGCTATAAACCTACACACGATTTCCAATCGTGCACCTTAAACCACTCAGTCACCTCTCCTCGTATGACTGGCGGTGGGGGTGGGATTCGAACCCACGGTACCCAGAGGGTACAACGGTTTTCGAGACCGTCACGATCGACCAACTCCGTCACCCCACCGGAATCCGTCACTCCGACGAAACGCAGACTAGTCCGTGCTGCGCCTGCGCAACTCCACGAAGAAGCGCGACAAGAGCGTGGCGCACTCTTCCTCAAGAACGCCGGACCGAAGCGTTACCCTGTGGTTGAGCGCCGGGTCGTCGACGATGTTCCCGAGCGATCCGCAGTACCCTGACTTCGGGTCGGGACAGCCGTAGGCCAGGCGCCTCAGTCTTGCGAGCACAATGGCCCCAGCGCACATTGGACAAGGCTCCATCGTAACGTAGATGCTGGCCTCCGTCAAGCGCGTCGCCCCAAGCGTCTGAGAGGCCGCGCCGATCGCCAGGATCTCCGCGTGCGCGGTAGCGTCGCCGAGGCCCTCAACCTGGTTGTGGCCGCGGCCGACCACGCGATCGCCCACCACCACCACGGCGCCGACGGGCACTTCGCCTTCGTCGTATGCCTTCCGGGCCTCCACGAGAGCGGCCCGCATCCACAGCTCGTCTCTGTCGCTCTGGCTGCTCGTTCGTGGCCTCCCCTCTCGCGGTCGCCCGCAGAGTTACAACCTAGCAGTGGCCGGGGTGCCTGTCAACCCCACCACACGAGTTCGGCCCCCACCGCGCCTGCCTGACGCCCGGGGGCCGCTCATCATCTTTCACGCGCAAGGGAACGCGCTAGTTCACTCTCTCCTCACCGAACACGACGACCCGGTTCTTGCCGAGACCCTTCGCCCTGTACAGGGCCTGGTCGGCGTGCTCGACCAGTTCGCTCTTGCTGGACGCCTGCATCGGGAACGTGGCAATGCCGAGGCTGATCCTGAGACGCCCGCCCACCATTACCTCCTCGCCCTCAAACTCCGACTCGTCTATCAGCTTCAGCAATCTCTCCGCCATCCGCCTGGCGGAATCAGCGCTGACCTCCGGTACGATGATGGCGAACTCCTCGCCTCCGTATCTGGCCACGAAGTCGCAGTTGCGGGATGATTGTTTGAGAAGCTGCGCGAGCCTGCGGAGCGCTAGGTCACCGGCGGGATGTCCGTGCGAGTCGTTGTAGGTCTTGAAATCATCGATGTCTATCATCAGCAGGCTGACGACCCTGTCGTATCGTTCGGCCCTGGAGACCTCGGTCTCCAGGAGCTGGTGGAAGAAGCGGTGGTTGTAGAGCTCCGTCAGGCCGTCCTTTCGTGACAGCTCCTTGTAGAACTCGCCTTCCGCGGCGCGCTCCTTGAGAACGCGCTCCTCGACGGCGTTCTTCACGATGATCCTGATCTGATCGATGTTGAAGGGCTTGGTGATGTAGTCCGCTGCTCCGAGCTTCATCGATTCGACTGCCGTCTCCATGGAGGCGTATCCGGTCATCACGATCACGCTGGGATTGTAGGGCAGGTCCCTCGTCGCTGCAACGACACCCAGTCCGTCGAGTTCGGGCATGACGATGTCAGTCAGGACGATGTCGTACTCCGAGGCGTTCATCTGCCTGAGCGCGTCCTTGCCCGAGCAGGCAAGGTCTATCGCGTAGCCCTCGTCCTTCAGGACCTCATTGAGGAACTCCCGCATGATCTCCTCATCGTCAACGATGAGCAGACGAACGGGCTTCTTCTCCTCAGACTGGTCCTCCGTCTCGGCGCTTCTGCTCGTTTCTTCTGGGGCGTTCAGCTGATCCACTAGGCTCTTCCCTCGCTCCAGTTCTCACTGCCGGCGCTCCCGGCCGCCGGGAGGAGGACAGTGAACGTTGATCCTACACCGACCTTGCTCTCCACATTGATCTTGCCGCCGTGCTCCTTCACAATGCCGTAGCTGACGGACAGACCCAACCCGCTGCCCTCGCCCACCTCGCCCGTCGTGAAGAACGGTTCGAAGACCCTCACTAGATTCTCACCTGAGATCCCGCAGCCAGTGTCGCCGAAACTAATCGCGACACTGCCACCCTCGCCGTTCTCAGGAGGAACCCGTGCACTCGTCACCGACAGACGGCCCCCGGACTGCATCGCCTTGCGGGCATTCAGAATGATGTTCGCGAACACCTGCTGCAATTGTCTGGGATCACCGATCACCTGCAGTTCCCCATTTACCAGCTCCGTCCTGAGTTCTATTCCCCTGCTCGAAAGCTCGCGGGTGGTGAACCCGAGCGTGTCCTCGATGAGTTCGTTCACGTCCACTTCGGTCAACGAACAGCGAGAGGTTCTCGCGAAGCGCAGCAGGCTCTCGACTATGTCCGTGCACCTCCGCGCGCCACGCTCTATGAAAGTCAGGTGACCCGTGATCTTGTCCAGCTCGTCCTGCGTCAGCGATTCGACGTCGACGTCCTTCAGTTTCTCCAGATCGTACTGAGCGTAGCCCAGTATGCCGGCGAGTGGGTTGTTCAGCTCGTGCGCCACACCGGCGGCGAGTTCACCCACGGCCGCCAGCCGACCCGACTGCACGATTCTCGCCTGCACGTCTCTCAGCTCCTGAGTTCTCTCCTCGACGCGCTGCTCGAGACCCTCATTGAGGGACTCCAGCTCTTCTCTAGCCTCTCTCAACTCGCGAGTTCGCTCGTCGACGCTCTGCTCCAGTTTCTTACCCCAGCTCTCGGTCGCTCGCTGGGCCGCTCTGAGCTGCTCGTAGAGCCCCGCAGTGTGCACGGCCTTCCCCACCTGAGTTCCGATGGTGGTCACGAGTTCCACAGTGTGCTCATCAAACGCCCTGGGACGGTCGCTCATTATGGAGAGCACGCCCACGAGGTTGTCCTCTGCGACCAGAGGAACTCCGAGCCACGAACGGACCTCCACACCCTTGCTTTCTGTGCACTCAGCGAGCGGCGTCGCCAGCGTCCGCTCCTTGTCGTTCCGCAGGTCCGGAACGTACAGGACCTCCCGGTTCGTGACAACCCAGCCCGTACACGAGGTGCCCGGGTCGGCCGCCCTGCAGGTTGTCTCGCAGTCGTCCAGAATGCAGGTTCTGAACTCCAGAACATCCGTCTTGGCGTCGTGCACCGCGACCGACAGCACCGGAGCCGAGACCCGGCTCCCCGCCTGCTCGTGAACCAGCCTGACCAGGCCGTCCAGCTTGACCGCACACGTCAGCGCATCCCCGATAGAGTTCAGTACCTTGAGCTCCCTCACTCTGTCGAGTAGCTTCTGTCGAGTTTCCCAGAGCTTCTGACCCGCCGCACTCGATATCATGATGACTACGGCCAGGAGCGGGAAGGTCGCCGGCTCACCAGGTATGTACGATGCAACGAGAAGCAGTGACAGCGGGAGCATTGCCAGCTCGATCACGACACCCCGTCCCGAGAACCACCTTGCGTAGCGTCGGAACCTGCCGCTTCCCGCGTCCTCCAGTGACGCCTCGAGGACGCCGGTGATCACCGCGTAGGCACCGAACATCACGATGAATCTGGCCACCGTGATCAGAGACAGCCCGGCGGGGTTCACGATCCCGCCGATCGTCATGTAGACACCGGACGCCGCGAGCACCGCGATGACACGAATCCCGACCCTGCCAAATGCGGGAACAACACCTCTGCGGTAGCGCACTACCTCGAGTAGCAGACATGACACTGCCGCGACCCACACGGCCACCAGCGCACCGAAGAGCGCTATGGAACCCATGAAGACCGCGGGCCCGAACGTGACCGTGGTTCTCTCATCCACCTGAAAGGAGAAGAGGCTGGTCGCGATTCCCAGCGCGCTCATGATGCCTACCGCGCCCCATGTCAGTTCGTCCATCCGCAGGGCAGCCATTACGAGCATCACGAGCGCCGCGGACATGAAGCCCCAGCCACGTATCGCCCTGGAGTTCCGCACCGTCGCCCGCCGCGACTTCGCTCTTTCCACGTGCATGATGCAACCCCCAGTGATGTGCCACATCGGTCCCACGAACGAGGTGTTCGGGCACCCCGACGCATCACCACTGCTCAACCTCAAGAATCGCGCTTCCGGGGGGCTCCCTGCCCGTTCTGTGCCGGAAGCATCCCCTCCTGAGCTGGTTCAAATGCAAGACCTGGGCCACGCTGAGAGCCTCTCAGATGCCTTCGCAAGCCTCCTACCAGCGATTCGACCGGTGTGGGAGCGGCGGTCCAGGGGAAGTTGGTACGCGACCAGACAGCAGGGACTGAGAAGCGCGGCAAGCGCAGAAGGGGCCCCGTGATGGGCCCCCCCGAATTCGAAGATCCGCGAATGTTGCCGGAAGCGGAGCGGCAGACCCTACTCGGGCTCCTCACCCGGCGCTGCAAGAACGACGATCAGACGCGCGCTGCCGCCCGCCTCCGCGGGCAGTCCGGTCAACTGCAGCACGTTTTCCCCTCGCGCCAGCGGCCACGGACCGAAGCGTCCATCGGCGTCCAGGGACTCCGGACCCGTCCTTACCCCGTCCGAGGACAACACTGCGGAAGCCGTCGCGGCGGGAGTTCCTGCCACCGTCACACGACACGTCAGCGAAGGCGCCGGGTCATCGGCGCGCACAAGACCTTCCACGGCCGCTCCGCCTGCTCCGCTCCAGTGAAGCCTCACTTCCCTGCCTGAGCTCCTGCCTGTCGCCATGGCGGGCTCCGCCAGGAACACGGGAGCACCGCCTGTGACTCCCATCCACGCGGACGCGAAGTCCCGGACGAGCTGGATCGAGCGCTCGCTCCAGCGCAGCACTGCGATCCGCGACTCACCCTCCAACCGCGCCAGTACACCGGCAACCGCGCTGTCCGACGCGTCGTGCTCCGCCGCGCCGGACATGGCCCAGAGGTCCGCGACCTCCGAGAAGCACCTGCGGCACGACATGAGGTGTTCCTCCACTTCACCCGCGGGCCCCTTCTCGAGTGAGCCATCGACGTAACCAGCGATCGCGGCCGCGTCCGGGCAGTTGGCTGAGCAGGACGCGTCAGTTACTCCGCCTGAACCTGTCCGAGAGAGAAGGGCCCCCGGACCGCCCGTACTTCGTAGCCCAGCCCCTCGCAGCACGGCCGCCATCGCGCGCAAGCCCGACACGATCTCTTCGCAGCTCTCGCAATCGGCGACGTGCGAGTCAACCTCCTCGGCATCCCGGCCCGTGAGTTCGCCCTCCACGTAGAGCAACAGCTTCTCCTTGTCCGGACAGCTCCGCCTCATGCTCCGCCTACCTCTCTTCCCAGTAGCGCGCCACGCCGCCTGCGGCCCGCAGCTTCGCCAGAGCACGGTAGACCAGGCCGCTCATCGCACCTACCGTCAGCCCCAGGCGCTCGCCGACCTCCCGGTACGTGAATCCCTCAAAGTATATCAGGTTGACGGCCAGCGCCTCCCGGGTCGTCAGTGCCCGCTCAATGGCCTGCTCAAGCGAGATTCTGAGGTCACTGTTCTCCCTCGAGGACGGCGCCGCCTCTCCCGGTCCCGCGCTCCCCCTGGCTCCCTCTTCGAGCTCCGGCACCTCTCCCCTACGGCCTTCTTTCCGCAGGCGGTCGATGCAAACGTTTCTGACGATCCGGTAGATCCAGGTCTCCAGTTTGCACTGGCCCTTCCAGGACCTGAGGGCGCGCCCGTTCTGTCTCAACAGCTTGTACATCGCTTCCTCGAACAGTTCATCCAGGACAGTCTCGTCCCACTCCGCTCCGTAGCGGCCGTTCACCCGGTGAATCGCGCTGTAGATGAGGCGCCTGTACCGCTCGATGAACTCCGACCACGCGCCGGAATCCCCGGAGCAGAGCCTGTCTATCATGCCGTTGATTCCCGGATTAGTGTCGTGTCGAGGCGTCAACCCGGCCCACTTCCTTCCTGTCATCAGTCGCCTGACCGACCGGAATTCTTCGCAGGGAAATGTGCGGAGAAGGTCCCACACAGGGCCAGCGCGGGGTCACCGTACAGCACGTAGTTTGCCCAGGTGACGGGGTGCCGGCCAAGTAGCGCCGTTCTCGCCGCCGTCACCGCCGCGCCCAGCGTAGCTCCGCCGAGCAGCGCCTTGTAGAACGCGACGCTGAAGTCACCGCTGCCGGCGTCGTGCAGCTCGGCGAGAGTACAGAGGTAGGCGGGAACTCCTGCCAGCATCAGGGCGCGCGCTGCGTCGGCCACGCTCTCACCCCGGCTGGACGGATTCGAGCTGCACGCGTTCGCGAAGACGATGGTCGGCGCCGGGACTCCGTCCGAGAGCAACTGCGCCGGGCTCACAGCCGTGCCGTCGCCCAGCACCCACCCCCGTTCCAGACCACCGGCGGCGCCCGTGTGACCGGCGAAGTGCAGCACGTCGAATCCCTCTCCCAGAAGCTGACGCAGCTCGCCCGCCGACCGCGGCGACTTCCTCACGACTCGCAGCAGATCCGGCTTCGTGGCGCTGAGCTCGAGAAGGTCCACCGCCTCACGCTCGGCCGCCGGAAGCTCCCGACCGGGGACACCCGCCTCCAGATTGGCAAGAAGAAGCAACCGGCACCGGCCGCCACGCCTCACCGCAGCGGGCCTCACCGCGGCGGTGTCGCGGAGCTGGCGCGTCACGGAGAAACGCTGCCAGAGGAACTCGCCGCCGCTGCGCGCCACCATAAGCTCCCAGGGGATCCCCGAGAGCTCGGCCTGAACACCAAGCTGCAGGTGGTCACCCGGGAGGTCGAGCAGAGCGTCCGCAACCTCAGTCGACCCGCCGAGAAGAGTACTTCCGATAGCGAGCCCGAGAGCGTAGAGCTCCCGCTGTGCGTCGTCTATTTGAGCGCGGCTGAAACTCCCGCTCCCGTCTGCTCCGGCGAACGATGCACTTCTCTCCGCGAGCGCGTGGAAGGCCGCGACGATGCGCTCCTCCTCGAGTGGGTTCCGATCGAGGACGGAATCACTCGCCACGGCGTCACGCGAGCCCGCAACCACCACGGAGATCATCCCGGGCGGCTCGGCCCTGAACTGCACGGCCGGCGCCACCACCGCCGGCACCGCCAGCGGAACGGAGCGCTTTCGTGACACGATGAAAAGGACCGTCGCCAGCCCGAGCAAGAGCACGGCCCACGCCGGGTGCAGGAATGTCTCAGTGCCTCGGGCGAGCGCACCGTAGACCGCCACCCTCACGCTCCCGTAGTCGAGAGACCTGAGAACGACCCAGAGGACAGTGAGTGCCAGGAAAAGCCACGCCAGAACGAGGGCCGGGAAGCGCCTCTTCCCCGGTGTCCGCTCGGAAGGCGAACCCGGGTGAGTCCAGCGAACAGACGCTCCGAATCGCTCGCCGCACGCGCGGCACCGGAACGAGCGTTCCACCGTTCCTTCCGCCCTGCTCCAGCTTTCGCCCTCCACGTCAAGGCGCCCGCCGCACTTCGGGCATCGTTCCCGCTTCACGTACTTCCTCCGCAGCGTACGCACGCGCCCACACGCTCTTCCCTCAGGGAAGAGCGTGTGGCACATGCTCGATTAGCAGATGCAACGTGTCCCGTCCTAAGCGCCCGGGAGCAGCACGAGTGAATCAGCGAACTCGCTCCCGTACCCCTCGCAGGTGAAGAGCAGCACTTGCCTCTTCGCTGAGATCTCGTCCAGGAGCTCCAGAGTAGCGGAGCGCCTGTTGGGATCCCAGTGGACGAGCGCATCGTCGAGTATAAGCGGTGAGCCATCTCCGGGGGAAAGGAATTCCAGAAGGGCGTACCTGACCGCGAAGTAGAGCTGATCCCGTGTCCCCTTGCTCAGATCCGACGTCTCCAGACTGGGCGGCGCCGAAGGAATCCCTGAAGGCGTAGTGACCGTCAGGTTGAGGTCGTCAGCCATCATGACCCGCGCGTACCGTCCGAGCGTGGACCGCGAGAGGACGCGGCCAACGATAGGCTCCAGCACCGTTGCAGCTTCTTCGTTGGCACTCGCCATCGCCTTTGTCAGGGAATCTCTGGCCAACGTCAGGATTCTTATGTTCCGCTCGAGTCCGGCGATCTCGCCTGTGACGCGCTCGATCTCCGCCTCGATATCCGGCAAGGTCTCGTCGATCTCCATGCCCTCGAGCTGAGCCTCGCGACGCTTGATGCTCTCTCTCAGTGCGTCCACACGCGCCCCGAGTTCCTCACGCTCACCGCGCAGCTTCGACACGTCGACTGCGGTCACGACAGTGCCGCTCGTGGCCGCATCTCTCACGCCTCCCTCCATCTCCAGAATGCGCCCCTCGAGGGAGACAGTCTCCGTCTGGAGTTCCCTCTCCACAGTCTCGGGATCGTTCCCCTCGCACACTTCGTAGAGGGTCGCGTTCCAAACGTCCACGTTGCGCCTCGCCTCGTCCTGCTTGGCGGCGTATTCTTCGAGTCCTCCGTAGGTACGTATACCCAGCTTCAGGAGAGACGCACTCAGCACGGTCTCGCGCTTCTTCCTCTCCTGGACAACACTCCTGATCTCCTCCGCGGCGCTCCAGACACGTGCGGCCTTGCGCAACAGCAAGAGCGCCCACGCACCCAGTCCAATGCCGGCCGCGACCATGCCCCACTTGACAGCGGCCGCCATCTCCACGAGGAAGGGAACCACTGCAAGGGTCACGGCCGCAATTGCGACGACCGCTACGCCGATGCCGGGCCGCAGGTCCGCCGGGCTCTTGACTCCGGGAACGAGTCCCTTGAGCGTTTCAACCCTATCATCCAGCGCGTCGAGCGCCGCCTTCGCGGCAATCGCTTCCTTTTCCTGCTCACGTGAACCCTGAACCATTGTGTCCCAGGCGTCGGCGACATCTCCACGGAGCTTTCGGATCCGGCCGATCTTGGCCGCGCGCTCGTCGAAGCGGATCCGCAGACGCTTCAGTTCTTCATCCTGACCACGCCGGGTCTCTTCGTTCAGGAAGGCCTCGTCGAGCCCGCCCAGTTCCTGCGAGGCAACGGTCAACTCCTCGCGCTCCCGCGCCAGCTCGCTCCTGACACGCTGCGTCTCGTCCCACCGCTTACGAATGACCGCCGCCCTCGGCAGGAGTTCGTCTCGCCGGTCGTGCAGTCGCCTCAGCGGACCCGGGTGCTTGGCCGACTTGTCCAGCCCTACCCTCAATCGCTCGATTCTGGTGCGAATCGTCTCGATGACCCGCGTCGCATCGACCCTTCCGCTCGAGCTCGTCATCTTCCGCTCGATGAGCGGGACAAGGGCGCCGCGACGGGCCTGTCCACCAAGTCCCTCGAGCGATGCAAGGTCGTCCTGATGCACCGAGGCTATCGACTCGAACGCCTCGCGCGTCTCGAATCCGACGACGCCCGCGATGACGCGATCTATCTCACGGCGGTCCGCGATGACGTCGCCCTCGGTGGGGCGTGCGAGCTCCGCGGTCCCGGCCCCGAAATCCTTCGTCAACGTGTAGCTGGCGTCTCCCTGCTCGAAGTCCAGCTCCAGCTTCATCCCGCCGCTTCCACCCCACTTCTCGAGAGATCTCACTGACGCCGCCCTCGAAGCCGGGTCCGCGAAGAGCACGATCGACAGAGCCTCAGCGATACTGCTCTTGCCGGACTCGTTCGGGCCGACGATGAGATTGAGCCCCGGCTCCAGCACGACCTCGTGGTCGGCGAAGCGCTTGAAGTTGACCAGTCTGAGGCGTTGGATTCTCATCCTATGGCGTCCTTTCCCTGAAGGAGCGCCACGCCAAGCTGGAGGGCGTCCTCGATCTCCTGACGTTCCTCCTCAGTTCCGGCCTCCTCGAGCCTCGACCGCATGTGTCTCGCGAATCGCCCCACCACCAGACGCTCGGGCAGCTGGACGAAGTCCTCGTCGGTCACCCTCAGGTGGTAGTCCCTGACGGGAGGACAAACGAAGAAGTAGTCAGCCGCGAGCTCCTCCACAAGGTCCCAGTCGTCGATCCCTGCCTCAGCCGACGTCAGCCCGGTCAGCACCAGCCGGAGAACCGCGTTGGGATTCTGGTGCGCCTGGTTTCCGACCTGCTCGGCTATTGAGAACGAGTCCGAGGCGTCGGTCAGCTCGACTCTGGCCTCGATGACGCTCCTGGCCCCGACGCGCACCTTCGTCACGATCGTCCCGCTCGCCCTCAACTCGACTCGCGCGACGTGTCCCTGACCGCCGCCGTTCATGACGACGAGTTCGGGTGACCCTGGATAGACAGCGGGCACGCCGACACCCTCGACCTCATGCCACGACCGCAGATGTCCGAGCGCGTAGTAGGACCAACCCTGACCCGCGAGAGCTGAAGCCGCGATGGGCTGTCCGTCTTCGACGTCGTCGTTCTCCGCGGCGTGCACGACCGCCACGTTGAACGCAAACGCCGGGTCTGGCTCGAGGTCGCCCGCGCTGTCATCGAGTCCGTGGTTACCCAGAGGATTGCCGTGAATCTTGAGCCCCGCGTGCTCCACCGCCACGGAGTTCCGACCGTCCAGCCCGAGCACCGATACTCGCTCGAGCCTGCCGAACTCGGCCCGGTAGCTCGTGTAGACGGACTCGATGCCGAGGGAATCATGAGAGCCCGGAAGCAGAATGACGCTTGCCCTCGATTCGCTCGTCAGGCGCGCCAGTTCCCTCAGTACGAATCGCACCGTTGCGGCCGAGGGGTTGTTCGAATGAAACAGGTCGCCGGCGATCACGAGGGCATCCGCGTGCTGGTCGATGACCAGGTCGACGATCTTGCTCAACGTTCGTCTGAGTTCCTCTCTCTGCTCCGCTGCCCGCGGCCCAAGCCAGCCGAGCGGAGCACCGAGGTGAACATCGGACGTGTGTATGATGATGGGCACAAGACCTCCAGCGATGGAGCCGCAAGCGCTTCAGAAATCGTTCACGCGGGGACTTCCCCCCGCCCCGTAGATGCACAGGTCATGCCTAAACTGCGTTACCTGTGTGAAATTGCCCCGTTTTCTTCCCCTGCAAACCGCCTGTCTCAGACGTCCATCCCCACAAACGAAGCAGGGCGCGGACATCGTGCAACGTCCGCGCCCCAAAATGCACTTGAATGGCTGACCCAACGCTCATGATCCCGGCCAGCCGCCTGTCCGTCAGCCGCGTCCTCCTCCTACTGCTCGTCGAGCCACTCGAAGATCTCGTCCCATTTCGCGTTGGTCATATCCGGGGTGATCTCATCGAAGGTCGGATCCTCAAAGTAGACCGGCTCCGTAACCTCGATGGTCATGGAGTCGGACCAGGTGTGCGCCGGGAAGTAATCCGTGAGGGGGTCGAGCGGGTCGTTGAAGAGCTCCCACAGGTCGATCAATATCTCCATGTTCGGAGCGCTCGGTTCGATGTCCTCCGCCGGGTTGAAGCTCACGCCATTCGTCAAACCCTCGTAGATGTCTTCCGCGATCGCCAACAGCGTGTCCGCGAAGCCCTCGCCCAGGGGGATCCACCCCTCGTCGTCGGTGTTCGTGAACACATCCGTGTCCTGCGGGTCCGTCTCGTCCAGCAGGCTCTGGGCGCAGTCGCCCAGGTGCTCCTGCATCTCCAAGAGCTCCGCGTACGCGGACGCCATCTGGTTGCCGGGCCTCAGGCTGAGGAAGTCCGGATCCTCATCGATGAGCTCCTGGAAATCCTGTCCGTCGTCCATATCGACGTTGTAGCTCACGGACACGTGGAACACGGCCTGCAGAGCGTCGAGCGGCGCGTGCAGGAGGAAAACGTCAGTGGCGTCGATCTCGATCTCTATCGTCTCGCGCTTCTCCTCCACCTCGAAATGGAGGAGCACGACGCAGTCCTGGTCCTCGAACTGCAGCAGGTTGCCGTCCGCATACTCCAGAGCGGGCAGCACCTCCGCCTCGATGAAATCCTGAAGTTCGGAGAACGGGAAATCGTCCCTGGAGGACGCCCTGAGACGCATCGCCGCCGCGTAGACGTCCGGCCTCTGGAACGCTCGGAAGAGGAAGTCCCCGGGGCCGCCCGGGCCACGTCCTTCGTCGGGGAACAGACCCTCGAGAATATCAGCGAGATCCGGATCCTGAAGCACCATCGCGAGCCTCGTTATCGCCGCCATCAGGAGCGCACCGCAGTGGTCGGGGTCGGCGTCCAGGGCGTCTTCGAAGTAGCCGTTGGCCTCCTCCGTATCGACGTCCCACTCCCAGGGCGGTTCCTCCATGTTCACATCGCCCATCGAACCCTCGAGGTAGGCGATACCCTCAGAGAACAGCTCCTCCGCGCTCCCCGCGCTGTCAGCGCTGTTGTTGTCGGAGCACCCGAACAGCACGAGCGCGACAGCCCCGAGCGCTACCAACAGGACGAGTGGACGTAGCGTTTTCATCCGGTCCCTCCTCGTGTTCCAGGCCGACAATTCTCTACCCGCAGTTCCCTCTCCCATTCCCTGATATCAGACGACAGGCTGCCGCGCAAGTCAAAAACTCGAAGGATCTGCGCCCGCCGGTTACATGCGATGCGCCCCCTCTCACGGTCGAGAGGAGGCGCTCTTGGTACGCCCAGGAGGACTCGAACCCCCAACCTTCTGGTCCGTAGCCAGACGCTCTATCCAATTGAGCTATGGGCGCTTCTCGTATCTGGCGGAGAGGGAGGGATTCGAACCCTCGGTACAGTTACCCGTACAACTGCTTAGCAGGCAGCTCCCTTCAGCCACTCGGGCACCTCTCCACATACGTCGCAGCTGTCAAAGCCTCAAAATGGCGGAGGGCGAGGGACTCGAACCCCCAAGGGCGTGAGCCCGGCGGTTTTCAAGACCGCTGCCTTACCAATTAGGACTAGCCCTCCAACCTCCCCACGGCAGTATAACAACGCCTCCACCGCGAGTCAAATCGAATCAGCCGTCACCACTCAGACACGACGCAACCCGGCCTTGCGGAACCTCGCTACCTCGCCTACTTCCATCCGGAGTCGGAGCGGCGGCCCGCTCGGGGCCCGCCGCGCGAACGCCCGCTCTCCTCCAACTCCCACTCTCTGAGCAACCGACGAGAGCGTGCCAGGCGCACCGCACCACCCCCCAGCAGGACCAGCGCCAGCACCACGAACATCACATTCCACCGGGAGAGGAACACACCCCAGCCGAAGCGCCCCCGGAAGGAGGCCAGTGCGTCCCGCTCGAAGACGCGGAGCGTGCGGCCTGAGAGCGCTGCCACGCCATCTTCAAAACTCCCGGCCGCCGCGATCCCGAAGAGCACCTCTGCCGGCGTCGCCGGGCCCGCCTCCTCCATGAGGAACCGAACGGCGTAGAAACTCTCGGAATAGGCCAGCATGGCGTCGGCAGCGTCGGCCGGGAACCCAACAGCCAGTTCGTCCAGCGGGATCAGACCGCCACTGGCGCTCGCGCCCGACAGAACCGACGAACGGGGCAGCCGCCACTCCCCCGCCAGCGTCATCGCGATACCCTCGTGAAACCACCGCGGGACGTGCACGCCGGAGAGGACTCGTCCTGCCGCGACGTGGCCTATCTCGTGAACCACAACGTCCTCCATGTGGAGGGGGTCAGGAGCCGTCACCGGGTTCCTGAGCACGATGACGCCGCGGTCCGGGAACGCGCAGCCGGCACCCCAGTCAGGCACGCCCCCGTACGTCAAGGTCCGGAACTCGTCTCCGGTGGAGGCCACGTAGATCGTCACTGGTCCCAGTTCGGCCAGGCCCGCGCTCTGCGCCACGCCACTGCCCCGTGACACGGCTATCTCGAGGATCCGTTCGGCCGGGCGAGCGTCCGCCCGCCTATAGAAGACCGTGATGTCGCCGCGGCTCAGACGCTCGCGCGCCGGAGCATCTGGGGCGGCGCCGGCGACCTGTGCCAGCACAACCATACCAAGCGCGACAGCGGCGCAGAGCGCTGTGAATGCCCGCAGGCGCACAGCAGGTTACCCTTTCCGATGGTGAAGTGGTGAGATGCTTCGCAGACGTTCAACAGCGCCGGGGAGCACGTCAAGGACCCTGTCGACGTCGGCCTCCGTGGTAGAACGCCCCAGGCCGAACCTGACGGAACCCTGTGCGACGTTCGCCGGCACACCCATGGCCGATAGCACATGCGACGGCTCCCCTGAGTTCGTGGTGCAAGCCGAGCCAGTGGAAACGGCGATGCCCTCCATGTCCAGTGCGAGGACCACGCTCTCTCCCTCAACGTAGTGCAGAGAGACGTTCAGCGTCCCGGGAAGGCGCTCCGTCGGGTGTCCGTTGATGGACACCTCCGATATACTCTCGAGGATGCCCCTCTCCAGTCGCGCGGTCAGGCGCTTGAGACGGACGCTCTCCTGCGCCATCCCTCCCACTGCGAGTTCCAGTGCCTTTGCGAGCCCTACGATGCCGGGGACGTTCTCCGTGCCGGCGCGGACGCTCCACTCGTGGCTCCCTCCGTGAGACAGCGGGTCGAAGGACACGCCCCTCCTCACGTAGAGGAAACCGACTCCCTTCGGACCGTAGATCTTGTGCGAGGACATCGAGACCAGGTCGACGCCGAGTTCACCCAGGTCCAGTGGCAATTTCCCGATCGCCTGAACCGCGTCCGTGTGAACGAGAATGCCGCGGCTTCTCGCCATTGCCGCGATCTCCCTCACGGGCTGCACGGTTCCGACCTCGTTGTTGGCGAGCATAACAGAAACAAGGATCGTGTCTCCGCGACACGCGCTCTCCACATCCGCGGGGTCCACCCTCCCGGTCTCGTCGACTCCCACGAAGCTCACGTCGAGCCCGAACCTGTCTCTCAAATACGTGGCGGTGTGCAGAACGGCGTGGTGCTCGATCCGCGTAGTGACGATGTGACCGGGGCGCTCGAGATTGGCGAAGCCCACGCCCTTGAGGGCCATGTTATCGGATTCCGTGCCCCCGCTCGTGAAGACTATCTCCCTCGGCGCACACCCCATCGAGGCCGCCACGGTCTCTCTTGCATCCTCTACGGCGCGCCGCGTCCCCTGGGACAGCTCGTACGGACTTGACGGGTTCCCGTACCTCTCGCCGAAGTAGGGCAGCATCGCCTCAACCACGCGAGGGTCCGTGGGCGTCGTCGCGTTGTGGTCCATGTAGACGACACTCACCGCACGCACCTCCTTCACACACAACTCGCAGTGCGGCCGGCCCGAAGTGAGGCCGGCCGCCCGTCTTCACATGTTGGTGGAGCCGGACGAACGCTCGATCTCACAAGGCGCGCCGTCCCCGTTCACGCCCCTCGCTACTCGCCCGTGCTCTCAGGGTCGTCCCATATACCCCGGAGCTTGGCCATCTGCGCGGCTTCGATCAACAGATTCTGCCGCTCTATCTCGCGATTGGCGTGCCTCTTCCAATTGGAGTCCAGTCTCGCCTGCTCAAGCTGACCGATTGCCTGGCCGAAGAGCACTACCGCTCCATCGAAGTCACTGTTCTGTTCGGCCGCTCTCGTTCCCTTCTTCTCAAGAGCCTTGGCCCACGTGACGTACGCACTGCCGTTGCCCTGTGAGACCTGCAGCATCCGTTGTGCCGTTGCTATCGCAGAATCAAACCTACCCACGTCGTTGTAGGCGTCCGCGAGCGCACCCAGGAAGTCCGGGTTGCTCGGTTGCGTCTTGACCAGCGCCTCATACTGCGCAAGCGCCTTCGTGTAATCACCTGTCGACCTGTAGACACTCGCCAGGTTCGCCCGGCTCCCGAAGTCGCCCGGCTCCTTCTCGAGCACTGTCAGGAAGAGCGTCTCGGCGTCGCCGAGTCGCCCCACCTTCATGTAGAGGAAGCCCAGGGTCTTCAGCGTGTAGGAGCTGGCTCCCCCGTAGGTACGGACCTTCTCGTAGGCAGCGATGGACTGGTCATAGAGACCGGCTCGGTAATAGAGGTGCGCCAGCTGCTGCGCCGAGCGCGGGTCCGCCGGAGCGAGCTCGAACGCCCGCCTGTACGCATTCACCGCCCCCAGGTCCATCGCCATCTTCTCGTACGCATACCCGAGATTGAGGAAGATGTCGGCATCGTCGCCCTTCAGCTGGACGGCGGCGACGTACTCGTTCACCGATTCCTGATAGCTGCCCATGACCGAGTGCGCGTAGGCCAGCGACGTACGCGTGTAAGGATCGTCAGGGGCCAGGTCGCGCGCCTTCTCGTACATCTCCAGCGACTTGTCGAACTCCTGCGTCTCAACGAGGTAGATCCTGCCAAGACCCAGGTACGGCTCGACGTACTCCGGGTCGAGAACGATCGCCTTCTCGTAGTTCTCGATGGCCTTCCCTATCTCACGAACCCGGTAGAACTCGGAGGCGTTCTGTGCCGCCTTCTCGGCCGGCGTCAGCACCACGGCCGGCGCTGTTTCCCCCGAACCCTTGATGGTCATCAGGGTCTGCCCCTTCTCCTCGGGCATCGAGCCGACGCAACCCGACAGTGCCGCCACAGCGACAACGATCAGGACCGACACCCAAACAAGTGGCGAGTTGGGTTTCATCATGGGACCGCCTCTCTTCTTCCTGTCGCCGGGGAGCAGGTGCTACTTCTCCCCACGAAACTCGTTTATCATCTCAATGTTGTCCCGGCAGATCTGCGCTATAGCTCCTTCGGGATCCAGCTCGATCACCTTCTGCCACTCCCTGACTGCCTCATCGAAGATCTGCGCGTCCGCGAACGCCACCGCAACGTTGAAGTGGGCCTCCGCGCTGTCCGGATCGATCGCGAGGGCCTGTCTGTACATCTCGATCGCCTCGTAGTATTGCCTCTTGGCGTAGTGGTTCGTCCCGAGATTGATGTACACCATCGCGTTCTCCGGGTCGAGCGCCAGCGCCTTCCGGAGCTGCTCTCTGGCGGGCTCGAACTCTCCCATGTCGGTGTAGAGAGAGCCGAGGTTGGTCCGCGCCCCCACGTGCGTCGAGTCCAGCTCCACTACCGCCAGATACGTCGCCAGAGCCTCGTTCTCCATCCCTACCTCGTAGTAGAGGTTGCCCAGCTCTATGAGGAGGTCGATGTCATTGGGGCTCTTCTCGACGTCTCGCGCCAGCTTGTCGACAGCGGCTATGCGCTCGTCTACGGCCTCTCCTCCGTCCTGCGCAAGGGCCACGGGCGCCGCCACAAGGACCAGAAACGCAACCAGGATGATCGCGGCGATCCGCGGTGCAGTCCACATACCATCAGTCCTTCCGTTTGTCCCAACTCAGGGTCACCCTACTTCTCAGGAGCGACCTCCACCGGCACGCTCTCTACGGTCAGTTTGACAATCTTGTCCGGCTTCGAAACGGAGCCCGACGCGCCGTCACCCTTCTCGAGCGAGTCGATGACGTCCATACCCTCGATCACCTTGCCGAATGCGGCGTACTTGCCGTTGAGGTGCGACGCGCTCGCGAACATGATGAAGAACTGACTCCCACCGGAGTCCGGATCCGAGGCCCGTGCCATCGAAAGCACACCCCTTACGTGATCCAGATCGGCATTGAACTCAGCGGGAATCGTGTAACCCGGACCGCCCGTGCCCTTCTTGTTCTCCACGTCCCCGGTCTGAGCCATGAAGCCGTCTATCACACGGTGAAACTCGACACCGTCGTAGCGACCGCTGTTCGCCAGGCTGACGAAGTTCACGACCGTATTGGGAGCCTTGTCTTCCCAGAGTTCGATCGTAACAACACCCTTGCTCGTCTCCAGCGTGGCGATCTTGCGTCCCTCAGGTAGGTACGGCACTTCCTTGGTCTGCTTGCCGTTCTTGATGTAGGTCAGTGTCGCGGTCACCGGCTTCGCCTCCTCAGTCGCGGCCATGGCCTCTACGTTCTTCGTCTCGACCGGTGCCTTGTCGTTGGTTACCGGCGCCGCCGTCCCCTCTCCTGCCGCCAGCGCAACCGAGGCCACCGCGGCCAGAGAAACTGCAAGCAGCACCGTCTGGAACCCTCTCTTGTAACGCATCTGCTCCTCCTTCGGACTTCGTATGGAAATGACCATAGTCCACATCTCCATTCTCAATCTAACCGAGTAGGATTCCGAGTGTCAAGCGGGTTCTGTCCGGCCACGGCACGCATTCTGCTAGTGTGTTTGACCACGCGCCAACGATGGACTACACTTGACAGTTGTAATCAAGGGGCGCGCCGCCTGGCACCGCTTCACCCGGAATCGAGGGCGACGCCGCAAGGGCTGCGCCCTCTCTTAGGCTTCGGGACCGGCGTCGTCGCGTCCGACCGCATCGTCCGACCGTCGTCCGCCCCGGTGCGAACACAAGACGAGGACCAACCATGGTAGGACTACAGGAGCTTGCGCGCAGGCTGCGCCAGGCGAAGGACACCGAAGAGTTCATTGAGCTGATACGCTCCGGAGACGTCGACTTCATCGATCTGCGGTTCGTCGACCTGCCCGGCCGTTGGCACCACGTCACCATTCCTACAACACGCCTCTCCCCGACTCTCTTCACGAGGGGTACGGGATTCGACGGCTCGAGCATCCCGGGATTCACCTCCGTCGAGAGCGGCGACATGGTGCTCCTTCCGATCCGATCCAGCGCAACCGGCGAGGAGTACGGCGACAACCAGATCGTCGCCATGATAGCGACCGCCGCCGATGCCGACTCCAAGGAGCCATTCGCGCTCGACCCGAGGGTGATAGCCGGACGCGCTGAGGACGCGCTTCGACGGTCAGGGCATGCAAGCGAGAGCCTTTGGAGTCCCGAACTGGAGTTCTACCTCTTCTCCGCCGTGTCGTTCAACGAGACCCCGAACGGAGCGCACTACCGTGTGAGTTCGACCGAGGCCGGCTGGCCGGAGCCTGGTTCCGACGAACCGGATCTCGGGTACCACATCAGGCCCCGCTCCGGTTATCATGCGACACCGCCGTCCGACTCCCATTTCCAGATACGGAACGAGATCGCCGCACGCATGGAAGAAACGGGCATCCCCGTCAAGTACCACCACCACGAGAACGGCGCACCCGGCCAGCTGGAGATCGAAGTCGAGGGTGAACCGCTCGTACGGGCGGCCGACCACGTGATGTGGAGCAAGTACATCGTGCGTAACACCGCGCTCGACTGGGATCTGTCGGCCACGTTCATGCCGAAGCCGCTCCCCTGGGAGCCCGGCAGCGGGCTTCACTTCCACATCAAGCTGATGCAGAACGGCAATCCCGTCTTCCACGCGGACAAAGGCTACGCCGGACTCTCTGAGAAAGCGCTCTTCTTCATCGGAGGCATCCTCCAGCACGGCCGCGCTCTCGCTGCCGTGACCAGCCCGAGCACCAATTCCTACCGCAGACTGCGGCCTGGCTACGAGGCGCCGACCAACCTGTTCTTCTCGGCGGCCAACAGGAGCGCGGCCATCCGAATCCCGAAGTACGCAAACGAACCTCTGACCAAGACGATCGAGTACCGTCCTTCGGATGCGTCCGGAAACCCCTACCTGACCATGGCGGCCCTTCTGGCCGCCGGCCTGGATGGTCTGGACAACCGGATAGACCCCCGGGAGAACGGCTTCGGTCCGATCGACAGAAACGTCCACGACCTGACCGTAGCGGAGCGGGACAAGATAGTGCCACTTCCCGTCACCCTTGAGGAGGCACTCCTCGAGCTGGCCCGCGACGGCGCCTTCCTTTCGGACACGGGCATTTTCCCGGAGGCGTTCGTGCCGGCCTGGCTCAGCCTCAAGCGACGCGAGACCGAGGAGATCGGAGCTCGGCCACACCCGGCGGAGTACGGTCTCTACTTCGACTGCTAACAACCGCAGAGCAAGTCCTGAAAACGACAGACGGCGCCCATGCCTTGTGCATGGGCGGCGCTTTTCTTCACGATGTCTCTGTCGACGTCCCTGCCGCCCACGCAGACCCGCTGCGGAAGCGGTACTCCGTCAGGGCCTCATGCGATTGAGCATCCTCGGAAACGGGATGGTCTCACGGATGTGATGAAGCCCGCAGATCCACGTGACGACGCGCTCTATCCCGAGCCCGAACCCCCCGTGCGGCACCGCCCCATACCTCCTGGTGTCGAGGTACCACTGGTAGTCGTCGATGGGCACGCCGTCCTCGCGCATGCGCTCCTCCAGCTTCGCGGCGTCCATCATCCTCTGGCCGCCACCGACGATCTCCCCGTAGCCCTCGGGCGCCAGCATGTCGACCGACAGTGTGACGCGGTCGTCAGCGGGGTCGTTCTCCATGTAGAAGGGTTTCACCGCGCGCGGGTAGCGCGTGACCATCGCCGGTCTGTCGAACTGATTCGAGAGTACCGTCTCGTCCTCCGCGCCGAAGTCACCGCCCCACTCGAAGCTGTGTCCCGCCTTGTTCAGGAGTTCCACGGCCTCCGAGTAGGTGATCCGCGGGAACGGCGCCTCAACCCGCTTGAGCGCCTCAACGTCTCTCTCGAGAATGCCAAGCTCGGGAGCTCTCTCCGAGAGAACCGTGGCGACCATCTCTGCAACCAGTTCCTCCTGGATGTCCATGATGTCGTCTAGGTCTGCGAATGCGATCTCCGGCTCGATCTGCCAGAACTCGATCAGGTGTCTCCGGGTCTTGCTCTTCTCGGCCCGGAAGGCAGGACTCAGGCAGTAGACCTTCCCGAAGGCCATCGCTGTCGCCTCGTTGTAGAGCTGCCCGCTCTGTGACAGATACGCGCTCTCCTCGAAGTAGTTGGTCTCAAACAGGGTCGTCGTGCCCTCGCAAGCCGTCGGTGTCAGGATCGGCGTGTCAAGCTGCACATAGCCTCTCGAGTCGAGGTAGTTCTTCGCGGCCCGAATCGCGGTGGCCCTGATCCTGAGAACGGCAAACTGGCGCGAGGAACGGATCCAGAGGTGGCGGTGGTCCATCAGGAAGGGCACACCGTGCTCCTTCCGCGTGATGGGGTAATCCTCAACGGCAGTCGAGACGACCTCGGCTCCGACAAGAGAAACCTCAAACCCTCCCGGAGCACGGGCGTCGGCCGCAACACGCCCGGTCAATCTGAGCGACGACTCCATGGGCAGCGCCGCCAGCTCATCGAAGATCTCATCGTCCACATCCCCCCTGCCCACTACGCACTGGATGAAGCCGGTCCCGTCCCGCATCTGCAGGAACAGGATCTTCCCGCTCGACCTTCTTCCGGAGAGCCACCCCTCAAGCGTTACTTCCCGCCCGTCGTAGTCCCCTATGTCACCTATGTAGTAGCGCTGTCTCATTGCTTTCCCCGAGTTGAAGCTGTCCCCTCAACAAAGAAAACGCCCGCGGACCCCGCTCCGGCACAACCCGCCCGAAACGGTCCCGCAGGCGTGGTCCTAGTCGTTGTCCCCCGACGCCAGTCGTTCGATGGCCTCGTCCGGTCCGTCGACCACAAGGACGTCGCCTTCTTCGATCACCTCTTCAGGGTCGGGCAACATCGTTGCCGCACCGTCCTGGCCCTCTCCACCGCTCTTGATGACCGCCACGACATTCAGCCCGTAGTGCTGCCTGAACTTGAGAGAAGCCAGCGTCTTCCCGAGCATTTCCGGGGCCGCCTCTATCTTCGCCAGACTCATGCCTGGAGTCAACTCGATCATCTCGACCAGGCTGGGACTCATCAGGCGTGTCGCCAGCCTCCTCGCAACCATCTCTTCCACGAGCACGACCTCATCGGCGTTGACCAGCCTCAGTATCCGCGCCTCCTCCACCGTCCCCGCGCGCGAGATGACGCGCTCGATCCCAAACTCCTTGAGGAGCGCCGTCGTCAGCACAGCTGCCTGGAAGTTCTGGCCTATCGCAACCAGAGCCGCATCGACCTGGTCGATACCCTGCTGCTTCAGCGCTTCCCGGTTGGTCGAGTCGAGTCGAACCGCCAGAGGCACTTCCTCCGCCATCGACTGGACCAGTTCCTGGTCCACGTCAACCGCGATCACCTCCGCCCCCCGTCCCGCCAGCTCCCGTGCGACAGTCCTGCCCAGAAGTCCCAGTCCGATCACTGCGTAGCGCTTCATTCGAACCTCCGACATCTGCTTCGATCGGCTCGCGAACCTGCTCCGATACACGCCCCGTTCCGCTGCCGCCCCCGTGGCTCCTGGCCGCTAACCGATGATGACCCGCTCCTCCGCGTAGTCGTAGAGCGGCTTGCCACGACGCTGGGCCAGCGCCAGCGCCAGCGTGAGCGGACCCACGCGCCCGGCGAGCATAATGAAGATGAGAGACAGCTTGCCCGCAACCGAGAGCGACGACGTGATTCCCGTGGAGAGCCCAACGGTTCCGAAGGCCGAGACTACCTCAAAGAGCACCTCGCTCAAAGTCAAATCCTCGACCACAAGGAGCACGAGCGTGCCTCCCACGACAACCAGTATCCCCATCGCAACGACGACGAGCGCCTCCCTGACGAGCCAATCCGGCACCTTGCGCTTGAAGAACTCCACCCTGTCCGTCCCTCGGAACATGGACCGCATCGACGCGAGCACCAGACCCACGGTGACCGTCTTCACCCCTCCAGCCGTTCCCCCGGGAGATCCTCCGATGAACATGAGCGTCGCCATCAGGAAGAGCGTGGGCAGAGCCAGTGACGCAGTCCGCACGGTGTTGAATCCCGCCGTTCGGGCGGTGACCGAGCCGAAGTAGGACGCCAGGAGTTTCGCTCCGAACGTCTTGTCCGCCAGGACGCCGTTCCACTCAAAGGCAAGAAAAGAGAAGGTTCCCACGACGAGCAATCCAAGGGTCATCGCCACCACCAACCGCGCGTGCAGCGGCCACCGCCTCCCTGCTCCCGCCCCCCGTCCTCGCAGAGGGTACTTGTGCACTACGGCCATCAGGACGGGGAAACCGAGGCCTCCCACGATAATGAGCGTCGTCATCACCAGGTTGACCGGGATGTTCGACACGTAGCGCTCGAAACTGGTCGCGTGCAGAGAGAACCCGGCGTTACAGAACGCGGACACAGAGTGGAAGACGGAAGCCCTCGCGGCCTGCGCCGTCGTCCCGAAGTCAACTCTGGTCGTCAGGTAGAGAAGCACCGCGCCCGTGATCTCCATGAGGAACGTGATGCCGATGACGTATCTCAGGGTTCGGCCTATTCGGCCGATCGTCTCGAACGTCATCATGCCTCGCAGCATGAGGCTATCGCGGACGCCCAGTCCTCCTCTGAGGACGGTCGCGAAGAAGGTCACGAACGTGATCAGTCCCAGGCCCCCCAGCTGGATGAGCGTGAGAATGATAGCGTGTCCGAATCTGGTGAAGTGGCTGCCCGTATCGACAACGATGAGGCCCGTAACGCACACGGCGGACGCAGCGGTGAACAGTGAGTCAATGGGTGTGATATGTCCCCCGACTGTCGCCCGGGGCGTCGCCAGCAACAGAGCACCGACCACGATGATGAGCAGGAAGGACGCGATCACCGTTCGCGCCGGCGCGATCC
>JAUWCJ010000072.1 GCA_030609365.1 Candidatus Eiseniibacteriota bacterium
ACGCAGGTCCTTCGGCGATACGACATCGGTTATGAACACACCGTCGCCCTTGCCCCAGATGACCTGCTGCCTGCCGATGCGGAGGTCAACGCTGTCCCAGTAGATATCGACGTACGCCTGGCGCAGGTCCATATCGAGGTCCTCGCCCGGACGCTGATAGATGTATGGATCTACGCGGAAGGCGACGTTGCCGCGCGATTGATCCAGTGTCAGATCGAGCGTGTTCTCGATGATCGAGTACTCTCCGCCGTCGACGAGGAGTGCCGTGTGGTGCCGGACGTAGCCGCCCACGTGTATCGGGTCCAGCGCGGCCGCTGGGGCCGCCGAGAGGATTGCACCGAGGACCGCGATGGCCACCACCGGACGGAGCAGAGGATTCCTCATCCTAGAGCCCCCTCGTCATCATTCTCTCGGTGAACTTGCCATCCGAGATGCCCGTATCCAGCTGGACGTCGTCCAGGGCCATAGTCGTCGTGTGCTCCCTCTGGATGTGATGCATCGTCGAGTGCGTCACTATCCAGTAGCCGTCGATCTCCCCGTATTCGTCCACGGTCAGCGTCTTCAGAAGCTCATCATCTTCGTCGTAGAAGTCCTTCTTCACAACGACCCACCTGTCCGCGACGATCCAGCTGACCGTCCTGCCGTAGATGTACTCCTCCTCGATCGGAACGCTCTCAACCACGTAGCACGGCTCGTCGTTCACGTTCTCTTGACCGAGTACGGTATGCGTGTCGCTGCTCGGATGGCGGTCCCCGAGGTCATCGTACGTAAAATCGGATCCCATGAAGTAGTCGCCCTTGCTGTCGCTCGAGATCCTCTTGACCTTCTTGAGCGCAGGCAGGTAGATCCACTGATCATCGTCCTCGCCGACCGTCGTGTAGCTCCAGTTCATGAACGACGTGTTCCTGACGTCCGCCGGGGACTCGAAGAACATCACCTTCTTCTCGACGTCATCGAAGTCCTTCATGAACTGCCGGATCTCACGCACACGCTTGTCCCCGCGCGAGTTGATGAGCGTCATCGTCAACCTGGACTGCATGTCTTCACCGTCGGGTCTGTTGTAGACGCTCTCAACCAGCTCGAGCGCACTGGGCTCCTCCGCCAGCTCGAGCCCACTCAGCTCCTCGGCTGAGACCGAGCCGGCAACGAGGGACAGGATCAACACCGCAATTACACCGGTCCTCTTCATTTCGGTCTTCCTCCTTTGGTGGCGCTCTCGCCGCGAGCAGGCGCGAGGGCGCGTGCGTTTCTAGCTCCGCTTCTTGAAGAAGATCTTCGTCTGGACCATGACAACAACCATGATCGTAACCGTACCCAGAAGGCTGATGAACATGTTACCCGACACGAGTACGCCAAGGGCCCTGTTCGGCGGGAATGCCGAGCGCAGCAGCACGAGGAAGCCCGCGATCACCACGACGGCATTGAACATGATGGCCCTGCCTGAATGATGCATGGCATCCACGACGGTCGCGAGTACCTCACCCGTGCTCTTCGCGGCGACCCTGAAGCGCTCCATGAAGTGAACCGCATAGTCGATACCCACACCCACTGCAATGCTCGATATGAGCGCCGTGGTCGTGCTGAGCGGTATGTTCAGAAGCCCCATGGCGCCGAAGCTCACGACGGCCGTGATTGAGATCGGGATCACACCGATGAGCCCCGCCGAGATCCGCTTGAACATCAGAGACAGGAGAACGACTATGATGCCCAGCGAGAGGACAAGGCTCTTCACCTGGCCCTTCAGGATGAGATCGGTGAAGATGAGGCTCTTGTAACCGGAGCCCGCGTAGTTGATCTCGACGCCGAGCTCCTCGAAGAGCGGCCTGAACTTCTCAACTACCGCGATGGCACTGTTGATGGTCTTCGAATCATCGCCCTTGAGTTGCAGCGTGACGTTGGACCTGGCGTAGTCGTAGTCGATGGTCCTCCAGAGCGCGTCCGGATCTCCCGACATCTCGTAGAGAAGGAGGTACTGCGCGACGAGCTCTGTCGACTCCGGAATCGTATCGAACGCGGGGTCATCAGCGTGCATGACCATGTTGATGCGTCGGAGGTAGTCCGCGAGTCCGAACGAACTGCCGACCTCAGCCAGCGTTTCGCTCTCCGTCTGCATCTCGTCCATCAGGCGCAGCACATCCGGGCTCTTCATCACACCCTCGTCCGCGCCCTCGAGAATGACATTCAGCGTCGACGTGCCTCCGAATTGCTCATTGATGAACGCGTCGGTCAGCACGATGTCGCTGTCGCGCTCGAACTTCTCGAGGAAGCTGGAGTTGATCCAGATCTTCGTCGCGCCCAGAGCGGAGACAACCACCACGATGATGGCCGCCGTAACGACCAGCCGCTTGTGCCTCATGAGGCCCTTGCCGAACCTCAACGCGACGTCGTCTGTCCCTTCCCGCTTGGGTCTGGCTCTCTTTGCTCTCGGCAGACCGAAGGCCACGACGCCCGCGGGGATCAGAACGAGAGACAGAACCATCGCCACCATCACGCCGAATGCCGTGAACATGCCGAAGTACTTGATCGGATAGACGTCCGACGTTAGCAGCGAAACGAACCCCACCGCGGTCGTGACGGAGGTCATGACGACGGGCTTCCACATGCCGCGTATCATCTCGGACGCGCCATCGCGGGCGCCGAGCCCGGGGTGCTTCCTCTGGTAGAGCCCGAGGTGTCCGTAGATGTGAATCCCATCGGCGACACCTATCGCGATGAGCATCACCGGGATCATGGTCGCGACGGCGTAGATGGGAATAGCCAGCCACGCCATCAGACCGAACGTCCAGAGCGTGCTCAGGACCACGACGAGCATTGTGAAGAGCGTGCTCTTGGGACTCCGCAAGACCAGCAGCAGAACCGCTACGATCACGAGAAGCACGATGGGAACCATGCGCTTCATGTCCTTGGGCGCCAGATAGGCCATCGGTCCCTCGACGATGGGTCTGCCCGCAACGTAGAGCTTCTCCGGACCCTCATAGGCGGCAGTGAGATCCAGTATCTCTCGGTAGAACTCCTGGGAGAAGGCCTCGTCACCGATCTGTGCGATGATCAGCGTGACCGTCTCGTCCTCGGACACGAGCCGCCCGTGAACCATGTCGTTGGCCCTGACACTCGTGCGGAGCGCGTCGAGCTTGGACTCGCTCTCCGGGACCTTCGAGTAGAAGGCGCGCACGTCCAGCCCGTCCTCGGAACCAGTGATGTTGTCGGCCGTGTAGAGCGACGTGACGTCGCCTCTGTCTATCCGGTCGTGTTTCTGGAGCTCCTTCGTCAGAGCCTTGATCTTCGACAGAGTGCCGTGGTTGTAGATTCCATCCGGGTGCTCGATGGCGACGATGATGCCGTCCTTGATATCGAACCACTCCTCCGCCTCGTCGCTGTAGACGAACGCCGGGTGGTCCTTCGGCATGTACTCGTCCAGATCGGTCTCCATCCGGGTGTTGCGGGCGGCGCCGACCAGAAACACCGCCGAAATGGCCAGGACGACGGCAAACACGAGCCACGGACGACTTGTCAGAGCAGTCAGGAATCTGTGCATCGTTACCCCTTTGTGAAACACAATTCACATCATCGGGAAAAAAAGGCCTACCCCTCGCCCAGACTCAGTCGCGCCCCACGGCCCTGCGGAACAGCTCCCAGACCCTGGCGACATGCGCAGTGATATCGAAGCGCTCGCCCTCGGCGTGCCGGAGCTGGACCGCCGGCTGGATCAGGCCCGCGAACAGGAGCGCGGCGCTTGTCGGGTCGATGTCCGAGCGAATCTGACCCGAATCCTGTCCGTCCCGCACGAGTCCCTCGACCCTGGCAACGTATCCCCTGAAGATCCCCTGCGTCTTTGCGCGTCTGTCGGCGCGTCCACCCGGCACATCCATGGACGCCATGATGTGCGGCACCGCTCCCCCGCTCTCTATCAGCTTCGCGTGACGGGTCAGCAGCAACTCGAGTGCCATCAGTGGGTTCTCCGCCTCGTTCCGGGCGGCGTCCACGAGAGCGTAGACCCTGTCCCGGAAGACATCCAGAGCGGCACCGAGTACGTCCTCCCTGCCCTCGAAGTGTCGGTAGACGGCCGAGGGAACCAGCCCGACGCTCTCCGCGAGCTCGGCGATATTGAATCCCTCGCTGCCTCTCTCGGCTAGGAGACCCAACGCGGCGCACGCTATCTGCTCACGGCGCGCTTCTGTGTTCATCCTCTGTGTCATTGCGGCTGCTCCTCATGTGAATCCACATTCACATCATAACCACACACTGCTCTCGTGTCAACAGGAAATGCACGCCCCTGGAAGCAGGCGCGAGAACGGAGGCCGCCGCAGCCAGAGCCCACGGACTCTTCTTGATGAATGGGCGCAAAGCGGATACCGTCTCATGCAGGTAGCCGTTCCAGGTGCGATTCGATGGAGGGACTCCCACCCAGGAGGTTCCAGATGACGCGGCATTTGCTTCTCGTGGCTCTTCTACTGATCTGCGGCGCTCTCGCGGCTCCCTGCGCCGTCATCCACGTTCCTGACGACGAGCCGACCATTAGCGCAGGGGTGGCAGCGGCGACGGCCGGCGATACCGTTCTGGTCGCGAGCGGAACATACCACGAGAGCAGTATCTGGATGAAGGCCGGGGTCTGCCTGACGAGTGAAACCGGACAGGCGGACTGCGTCACGATAGACGCGCAGTTCCAGGGGAAGGCCTTCTACTGCCAGGCCATCGGTAGCGAATCGAGCATCATCGGATTCACGATGACGATGTGCCACGGGGCCATCCTCTGCCGCGGTGACGCATCCCCGACGATCAGGAATTGCGTCTTCATCAGCAACAGCACGGCACAGACGGGTGGCGGCATGCACTGTGATCTCGGCGCGGCCCCGGTCGTCGAGAACTGTGCCTTCATCGACAACATGGGCCCCTACGGCGGTGCTGTGGCCTGCACGCAGACGTCCGCACCGGTGTTCACGGACTGCGTGTTCTCCGAGAACATCTCGGACTTCCTGTACGGGGGCGCCGTGTACTGCACGGACGAGTCCGATCCCGTGTTCACGAACTGCGAGTTCACCGGAAACACGGCCCAGTCCGGCGGAGCGGCTTGTCTCCATCAGCAATCGGCCCCGGAGTTCACGAACTGCTCATTCACGAACAACTCCGCGAACAGTGGAGGGGCAGTAATGTGTTACCGGGCGTTCCCCCTCCTCACGGACTGCCGTTTCTCCGGGAACACAGCGCACCACAACGGCGGGGCGATGGACTGCTACATCTCGGGACCTGAGCTCACGGGATGCGAGTTCACGGACAACTCGGGCGACAAGGGCGGCGCAGCCATCTTCCTGTCCTGCAATCCAAGGGTCATCACAGAGTGCACGTTCTCAGGAAACACGGCAAGCGAAGGCGGAGGGGCCGTGTACTGCTGGCGCAGCCGCGCGTGGCTGACGAACTGCACGATCTCCGGGAACCACGTGACCGGCGGCCTGGGAGCGGGCATCTTCTGCTACGACGAATCCTGGCCGAAGCTCTGGAACTGCGTCGTGGCGTTCAACAGCGGGGGCGCGGCCGTAGCGTGTGATGCTATCTCCGATGCGACCCTCACGTGCTGCGACGTCTATGGGAACACCGGCGGCGACTGGGTAGGCTGCATTGCAAGGCAGGACGGGGCCAACGGCAACATATGCGAGGATCCGCTCTTCTGCGGCGACGTCAGTCCGCTGGAGCCCTTCACGCTGCACGCCAACTCCCCGTGCGCGGCGGAGAACAACCCCGAGTGCGGCCTCGTGGGCGCCTGGGACATCGGCTGCGGGTCAACTGCAGTGGATGCGATGAGCTGGGGCGCGATCAAGGCGATATTCAGGTAGTTCGCGCGAGCATCGATCGGACACGCAGAAGGGCCCGCTCACATGAGCGGGCCCTTCCCTTGATATGGCGGGGCCGGCGAGACTCGAACTGCTGACTGGAACCTGGCTCCCGCGCCGCTACCTCCACCCCGATCTGGTTCTCAGAAGAGATCCTCTAATGGATAGCGGTTGAACCGACCTTGATCTTGATTGAGGTATGGTAGTCGGTGTAGTCGACGTAGTCGCCGTGCATCCACAAGACACATGAGAGACCGGCAGGCAGACCCCGTGGCACGCATGGACGGACATTGTCCCTGCTCGACCCCGAGGTAATGGCCTCCGACTCCCATGTGCAGCCTCCATCGGGAGTCGACCATCTCTCGATCTCGAAGACGCCCCCCACAGACCTTGAGAGATAGACAACGGAAGGTGCGGCGTGGTCCAGGGCCAGCCCACCTGAGTAGTGGGATTCGAAGTGCTCCTGTCCACGTTCGGCCCCCGGGAACCACGAGCCCGCAACGACGATCTCGTGATCCTCCCAGACCGAGCCGTTCCACCTTGCATAGCGATAGCGGTGGTCCGTCTCCTCGGGGAAGACGGCGTAGACGATCACCGGGTTGTCATCAGAGTCCAAGGCCAGATCCCAGACCCAGGCGCGGGCCCCGGACGCAGCCGCGTCGTAGACCAGATCACTCCGCGATGGAGCAACCGGTAGCGTTCTCATGTCGCCGATGCGTGAGCCGTCGGCCTTGAACAAGCCTCCTCTGCGATAGCACATGTAGTGGATGCTGTTGGACGGTTCGTCTCGAGGATGGCCGTTCGTGAACGCGAAGTGGATGACCTCTTCCCCGTCCGAGCAGGTCTTGACGTACGGTCTCTCTCCGCCCCCGATGAGAGCCACGGGTTCGCTCCAGACGACCCCGTCCTCCGACGTTGCGAACATCGGTCGATAGTCTCGTCCACGCCAGAAGAGATAGGTCCTCTTCCCCTCCCCGGAGAGCAGAACGGGATTTGGATACGTGTATCCAAGGGGGTCGGTCGTGTAGTCGCATGCGATCTGCTGACCGCCCCATGACGTGACATGCTCCGGGTGCTCAGACACCCGATAGAACATCCACGCTCCGCGGTGGCCGCTGTAGAACACCACAAGACGCCCATCTGGACGGATAAGGATCGCCGGGCTAGCGTGATCGTCACGCTGCAGTTCGTCACGGACCTCAGCGGCGGTGACTTCGCCGGTGTCATGATCGTATTGGGCGACCACGATATCCCCCGACGCGTTCACCCATCCTACGTACGTTCTTCTGTATCTGCCCTCGTGGTACACGGCTCTCGGATCAGCGAACCAGCACCAGGCCCCGCTCGGGGAGATCTCAGCGTACGTCTCACCGGGAAGCCCCGGCTCGCGTTGCGCCGAGCGCGCAACGTGGGTGTGCACTGCCGAACCGCCTGGGGTAGAGACCTGCGCTGCGGGGTCTCGGAACGAAGAGGGCAGCTCCGCGACCTCCACGCGAGGAGACCGAATCTCACCGTCCAGGGCAAGCTCCAGGTAGTAGGGTGGATTTCCGAGACCGACGGGGGCGACCTTGGAGGCAAGCGCGATACTGAGCCATCCATCCGAGATCGGTGTGTCCGGATGCTCCTCGGGGCCCCACACGAGTCGCCCTCCCTCGGACGCGTCGAAGAGCCGCACCGTGATCAGGCGCGAGCCGTCTACTGGCTCGCCGGTCACCGAATCGACGACGAAGCTCTTGATCCACGTGGCCGACCTCGGCGCCGGGGCCGACGCGTGGCCGGAGCGGGGAGTCGGGGCGTCGTCTCCGGTGAGTACATTACGTCCCAGAATGACGCAGACCAGTAGAACTGCGAGTATAGCAGCGACTGTCAGGACTCTTCGCATCCTGCGGCCCTCGGGTCCCGGGATTCTGCTCATCAAGCACCCAAGCCGGAGCCTAGCACAGCGCGTCTGCGGTGTCAGCGGCCGATCCGAACGTCTCACCAGCAGCTGAGATGTGGAGGAGCCTGCAGGTATCCGCGCCGCGGCCGTGTGGTACCTGCCGACCTACGAGATGGTAGCGCGCTACCAGAACCAGTCAGCGAAGATCTGCATGAGGATTGACTGTGTGCCTGCACAAGCGATGAGCCGCCGCAACGCCGGTCGCTCCAGATGCCGAAGGCTCAGGAAGAGGAAGGGGTAAATGAACATGCAGATGCGACCCGTCTCCCCGGTGCGGAATGCGCCGGTCAGAAACATGAGCAGAAGCACTCCCGCTCCCGACAACGTGACCGGATGGAGCTTTCGCCGGAACGCGAGCAAGACGGGGATTGACAGAAACGCGGCGATCTCAGCTACGCACTCGACTCTCGTGAGCCAGTAGTGTGCAGGCCAGCTAATGAGGCGGAAGCCATCGGGATGCTCGCTCGCAGACGCCAGGGCGAAAGCAACGAGGTGGTCGTATCCGAACCAGAGGCGCAGGACGATGTAGCAGAGCAGCCCGACCCCCACTGTGACCAGGAGTGCCGTTCTTACCTGCCTGTTCCGCACCCACACGAGGGCGACTCCGAAGAGGAAAACGCCCGCGAAGGTCAGGGCATTCGCGGCAAGGACGCCGACCGCGAAGAGCGCTACAGCTCTCCACAGCGGCTTCCTGTCGTTGATGAGTCGGGCCAGCCCCAGGAGCGCCAGCGTGCTTGCAGTCAGCACGACGGCATCGAGCGAAACCACCGAGTAGATGTTGATCGCAGGGATCACCGCGAACAGAAGCGTCAGGAGATTCGACCTGTCAGGTCGGACTCCGACAGCCCTAAGCACGAGATTGACCAGCGGAACCGAGGCCGTTCCCAGGAAGATGAAGAACCAGGTTAGAACGTGGCCGTTGCCGTAGCGTAGTGGGAAGTAGTTCAGGAGCACCGCGAACGGTGGGTGTGTCTTGCTGTGCGAGAACAGCTGATCATGGATGTTCGTGAATTGATCGAGCCACAACCTCCAGTCATCCCCGATGCGCGAGGCGTCCTGAGCATACTGCTTGCCCTCGTGCCACAGAGGCTTCAGCAGGCCAGCGCCGTAGCCACCCTGCGCCAGGTTGGCGAGTAGGATCAGTATCAGGGCGACCCCCCAGACTCGCAGTGGCGTGAGCTTCAGTCGGAGCGCGAGCCACAGCGCCAGAAGAAATCCGGCGGCGTAGGGAAACCCAGTCTTATAGAGGTGCGGTCCGTCGATCGCAGAAAAGGGAAAGATCGGCGCGAGCGCCTTGACATCCAAAGAACTCCAGATGAACACAAGCCCAATCCAGCAGGCAAGGACGATGAGGACGCGGTGAGACACGGGCTTGGCTGTGGTCAGGGATTCAAGGCTGGAAGTCACCACTTCTCCCTAGATCCGGGGCAGAGTGCGCGCAACGAGCGGCATCAGTCGGCAACTTGAGATTACAGCAACTGCGGGCGCTTGTCACCACGGGGTGTCCCAATCATGATGACCCCGCGCTGTGCCGTCGCGGTGCCCCTGTGGGCATCCTCCGCGAGATCCCCAGTTGAGCGACGCTGGTCGCCTCGAGAATGACCCGTAAGGCAGAAGCTGCCGGCATCGGTGCGGCGTCACAATGCGGGCCATCTAGCGCCGACGGCGGTAGACATACAGGAGGGCCCAGATCTAGCGACCTGGGCCCTCCGTACGTTCATGGCGGGGCATAGTAGACGAGTTTCGAACTCTTGGCGTCGCGGAAGACCTGAATCTGGGCGTGAGCTCCGTGGCGCGGGGAGCCCAGCCCCGATCCCCGATGAGGATGAGCGCAGACTACTAGAGTGGCTGCACGTACGGGCGATACCCGTGCTCACCGCCATCCTTCCGGAGCCACCGTTTCGCCTGCCGAACACGCGAGTCCCCTCGCGCGGAACCCACACGCCGCGATACTTGTCACGGCTCAGCCTCAAGTACGATGCTCATTGTGGAACGAACCGTCGCTCTACCGTGGTCACCTGCGCCCGGTGGAGCGCGTGCGAGCCCGAGGGTCTCCCATTGTGCCAGACAAAAGACGGATGCTGTGCCGCCCGGCACCTCGAGGCTGAGACGCGAGTCTGGACAGGCTCGCGGAATCGTGCTATCTTCTTTTCCCGTAGGGGTGCGCCAGATTCGCCTCAAAGCGCCCACTTGCTGGGTGTATCCCCGGCTCCTAAGGCAAGAGTGGCGACGAGCAGCGAGACGACGATCCGCCCACCTGTGTCGTGTGTAGCACCATCACTCCCAATCGACACCAAGCCGATGAGGCCATCCCTCAACCGGGCAATCGCCTTCGCGTCCATGGAGAGGCATGCAAGATCGCAGACCAATCCTCGCCGACCTGGAAGTGCTCTTCCACGCGATTTCGCAGGCAGTGAGACACCACAACGGCCACTTCGTGGGAGAAACCACGACGAACCTCAAAGGGGACCGCGTCAGGGAGTTTGACCTCGCGGCCGACCGGGCGGCCTGCGTCTGCCTCTCTCATCGTTTCCCCTACCCGGTACTCCTCCTCTCCGAAGAGGGAGAGCCTCGGAGGTTCGGGGATGGAGAGCCTGAATTCATCATTGTGCTCGATCCGGTCGACGGATCTGACAACCTCGCCCGTGGAATCCCACTCGCCGGGACGGCAGTGGCCCTTATCCCCTCAGGTGGCCCCATCGCCGTCGGGACAGTCCAGTACGCCCTTGTGGGTGATCTGTTCACAGGCGACAGATGGGTCGCCGAGCGCGGGCAGGGGGCGTTCAGAAACGGCGTACAGATTCATTCCAGTCCGGTGACGAAGCTTGAAGAAGCCACGGTCAGCTGCGAGCTGAACCATTTCGCAGTGGAGGCCCGGCTCGCTGGGACGCTCTCGCGGGCGCAGGCGGTCCGCACGCTGGGCTGCGCCACCCGGGCTCTCTCCATGGTCGCAGACGGCAGCCTCGACGCCCATCTGGACGTGCGCGGTCGCCTCACCCCAGAGAACTTCCTGGCTCCGTCTCTCATCGTGGGGGAAGCAGGAGGGCTGCTTACCGATCCTGAGGGGAAGGCCATCCCTGCGATCCGGTCCCTCACAGAACGCTATTCGATCGTGGCTGCCGCCACGCCTGAACTTCATGCGGCCCTGATCAGTGAGCTGAAATGAACGCTGACACTCCAAGAACCGTGAGCATCTCCCCCCGGTCCGCAGACCGCGTGCCGCCGGCGGTGATTCTGGCTGCAGGCGCGGGAATCCGGCTGCGCGAGGGAAACGGAGGAAGACCAAAGCCGCTCACTGAGCTTCTGGGTCTCTCTCTTCTGGAACGCTCCATCCTCTCATGCCGCGCCGCGGGCGTCGACGAATGCTACGTCGTTGTGGGGTACGCCCAAGAGAGGATCGTCCATTTCATCGATGAGCTGGAGGCGCGCGATGACATCTCGATCACTGTCGTGCAAAACCCCAACTGGGAGACGGGGAACGGGAGCTCGGCCCTGGCGGCCGTCTCCCACCTGACAGATCCGTTCCTGCTGCTGATGTGCGACCACGTCTTCGATCCGGCCATCCTCCGACTCCTCATGACGGCAGCCGACGGGTCAGACAGTTGTTTCCTCGCGGTCGATCGGCACACCGACAGGATCTTCGATCTCGAGGACGCCACGAAGGTACGGCTTGATGGCCAGTTGATCACGGCCATCGGCAAGGAACTCACTCCGTTCAACGGCGTCGATACCGGCCTCTTCCTCTGCTCCCCGGCTCTGCTCGGCGCACTTGAGAAGCCGACTGAGAGCGGCAAGCGCTCGCTGACCAAAGCGGTCCGGCACTTGATTCAAGAAAGGAAGATGAGAGCCGTCGATGTCGGTGATCGTTTCTGGCTGGATGTAGACACGCCCGAGAGTCTGAACGACGCAAGGCGCATCCTCTTGGCCAACCTCGCCAAGCCGTCCGAGGACGGGTTCGTTGCGCGCTGGCTGAACCGGAGGGTGTCACTTCGGCTCTCCTCCTACCTTGCGTCTACTCGTCTCAGCCCCGGCGCGATCACGCTCGCGAGTTTCGTGATTGCCCTCTCTGGGGCGTTGCTGTTCGCTGTCGGCAGCTATCTCTGGACGGTTCTCGCCGGGCTGCTTGTTCAACTCGCCTCGATCGTTGACGGCTGCGACGGTGAGATCTCCCGGCTCAAGTTCCAGACCAGCCGCTTCGGTGCGTGGGCCGATACGGTGCTCGACCGCTATGCAGACGTCGCAGTAGTGACAGGGATCTCCCTGGGGCACTGGCAGACGCACCCGACCACGTTCACGTTGCTCGGTGCCGTTCTCGCACTGACCGGCTTCATCCTGGCGAGCTACACGAAGAAGGAGTACGAGCTCCGTTACGGAAGCAAACCGCCCAGTGGACTACTGGCGAGGCTCAGCAAGAGGGACATGCGGCTCTTCGTTCTGTTTGCTGGAGCGCTTCTCAACCGGCCGTTCGAAACCATGGTCTTGGCCGGAGCGGCCTCTCATCTGGCGGTAGGTGCGCACTTCCTGACCGCCAGCCGCAGAGACCGCAGGCTGAGTAGGCCACGGCTCCCCTGACCCCATCATGCTCTGACCTGGGCAGTGTGCCGATTCCCTGGATCTCAGGACCGGAATCAGAGGAGCGGGACGGCAGGCTCTTTCTGATCTCTTCGCGATATCTGACCGGTGCACGCGTGCCCAAGGGAGACCGCATGAAGACACTTCTCATCTATCCCCATTTTCCCGACACATTCTGGGGTTTCAAGCACGCCCTGAGGCTGATCCGCAAGAGAGCGGGCTCTCCGCCTCTCGGGCTTCTGACGGTCGCTGCCATGCTGCCGGACACGTGGCAACTGCGTCTCGTCGACCTCAACATCAGTGAACTCGGCAAGGACGACCTGGAATGGGCCAACTGCGCGATGGTAAGCGCGATGGTTGTGCAGCGTGATTCTGCCCGGCAGGTCATCGCTCGATGCAAGCAGAGCGGACTCACTGTCGTTGCCGGAGGTCCGCTCTTCTCAAGCGAGCACGGTGAGTTCCCGGAAGTCGACCACTTCGTGCTCAACGAGGCCGAGTTGACGCTTCGACCCTTCCTGGAGGACTTCGCGCGTGGCGAGGCCCGGCGGATCTACAGCTCTTGCGAGCACGCCGACCTGAGCAAGACACCCATCCCCCGCTGGGACCTGCTCCAGTCGCGTCACTACGCGTCGAGGAACATCCAGTACTCCCGCGGGTGCCCGCACGACTGCGACTTCTGCAGCGTCACCCAGCTCTTCGGCCATCGACCTCGCACGAAAAGCGCCGAGCAGGTCGTGGCCGAACTCGACAGTCTCTATGAGCTGGGCTGGAGGGGAACCGTCAGTTTTGTCGACGACAACCTGATTGGCAACAGGAAGAAACTCCGGACCGAGCTGCTGCCGGCTCTCATCGAGTGGCGCAGAGGCAAGTGGGGAATGACCTTCAGTACTCAGGTGACCGTGAATCTCGCCGACGACAAGGAGCTGATGGACCTCATGGTCCGGGCCGGCTTCGACACGGTGTTCGTCGGGATCGAGAGCGTTGACGAAGCGAGCCTGAGCGAGTGCGGCAAGAAGCAGAACGCGCACCGGGATCTTCTCGAGGACGTGCGGCGCATCCAGCGCGCCGGCATGCAGGTTCAAGGCGGGTTCATCGTCGGTTTCGACCACGACGCGCCCACGGTCTTCCAGCGCCTGACTGCGTTCATACAGCAGAGCGGCATCGCAACAGCGATGGTCGGGATGCTTCAGGCCCCGGCGGGAACCAGGCTCTACGAACGTCTGTGCCGTGAGGGGCGCATCCGGGGCGAGATGTCGGGCGACAACGTGGACGGAACGACCAACATCGTCCCTGCGATGGGCATTGAGTCGCTGGAGCGGGGCTACAGAGATATGATGACCGAACTCTATTTGCCCAGGAACTACTACGCTCGACTCAGGACCTTCCTGCGGCAGTACAGACCTCGCCCCGTCAGGTCGCGCCTGCGCGGCTGGCACATCGCGGCGTTCTTCCGCTCCATCTACTACCTGAGCATCGTTGGCCACGAGCGCTTCCGTTACCCTGGCCTTCTGCTCTGGACCATCTGCCGCAATCCCAGGGCGTTCCCCGCCGCGATCACCCTCGCCATCTCAGGTTACCACCTTAGGCTTTGCCTCCGTCCTCAGTGACCCGGTGAGTCCGCCGAGTACAGACCAGATGACGCAACCGTGCAGTGGAAGAGCCCGGTCTTGGCAGACCGGGCTCTTCTTGAATGGCGGGGCCGACGAGACTCGAACTCGCGACCTCCGGCGTGACCGGCCGGCGTTCTAACCAAACTGAACTCCGACCCCGCGTATCTGGCTAGACAGGTAACTATAGCAACGGTTTAGGCCCGTGTCAATCCGATTCTAGC
>JAUWCJ010000166.1 GCA_030609365.1 Candidatus Eiseniibacteriota bacterium
GGCCGTAGTGTCGACGAGTCCCGTATCAACGACCGTGCTCTCGGCCATGGCGACCATGCCCTCGACATCGGCCGCCGTTTCAGTCTGCGCTGCCAGCGGGCTGATCGTGCCTGTCAGCATCAGCACCATGAGTCCCGCCGAAACAGTCAAGAAGACTCTTCTCATTACTTTGCTTCTCCTCCCCCTTGCCGCGACACGCTCCATCACATACAGGTCGCGGTCCTCTGTGGCACTTCCCTCTGACTGCTCAAACACACTTCGCACTGCTTTGTCTCCTCTGACCACCTCCCACTCTTGCTGTTTCCCTGGGTCCAGAGGGGGTCAGAATCATGAACCCAACCCCGCGGTCCGCACGCCCGTTAGGGGTGCGCCCGGCCCGGTCACACCTGTTCAAGCTATATGGCAGGGAGTTTACCTACCGGTGACGCCACTGTCAACCGGTTTTGTTCCAACTCCAGACTAGCACAGGTGTTGCGCGTGCGCAACACCGCGTGCCAGAGGGCCTTTTTGTGTTGACATGATATGGACGGGCGGTATAATCGCTAGTGGAACCCCCCCATCAAAAGGTCAACCCTTAGTGGGGGGGCACGACCATCCGGCACCGGAGGGGTCGCGCCCGTCGCAGGTCTTGCCTGTGACTGATTTCCTATTACCCTGAGCCTGGAGGAAGCACAACCATGATGTCGTTCAGGAGACTAGCAGCAGGTGTGTTCGCGGTTGCCCTCTTGGCAGTTCCACTCGCGGCGATGCTCTTCCTGACCGGATGCCGGAAGCAGCAGGAGATATTCATCGACTCGAATCTCGCTCCGAGCACTCGGCTGACCAGTGCGCCAGGTCCTTATACTCAGGCGAACTACAGAATACACATGTACTGGGACGGCACAGATCCGGACGGTTTCGTGGTGGCGTACCATTTCGCATGGGACGACACCGTGCCACCGTACGGCGCGGACGATTCCCCGTGGCAGTTCACGACGAGAAGCGACAGCCTGTTCAAAGCCCTGATCGATTCGGCCGGCGAAACGAGGCGGCACACGTTCTACGTCCGGGCGGTCGATAACGAGGGCAAGCTCGACCCCACAGCGGCCAGGGTCAGGTTCGACGCCTGGACCGTCGTCCCGGAGATAAGATGGCTCTATCGCGTTGGCGGGCCGCTCGATCCGAGCGTGCCCGAAGAGCTCTATCCGGACGGAAAGGATACCGTGCTGATGTTCAGCCCGGTGCGGTTCCTCTGGGACGGTTGGGATCCCGACGGTCTCGGAGCTCCGATTCACTACAGCTACCGGATGGACAGCAACCCGTTCTCCGCATATGGTGACAGCATGGGCGCGACGTACCCGACCGTCTCGAGCGGCACGCACTTTTTCTACGTCAAGGGCAAGGACGAGACGGGCGCTGAGAATTTCCCGGAGAGCTACAAGTTCGTGATGAACTTCGAACCCGACAGCGAGATCATCGAGCCTGAAGATGAAACGGGCACGCTTACTGTCTCCGACGGCGACACGATCTGGTTCCGCTGGACCGCGCATGACAAGGAGAGAGTTGGGGCGCCCGAGGACATACGGGTAGGCGTGGCGTCGATCTGGATCACTCTCGACAATGACTTCCGCAAGGAATTCCGTGTCGACACGCTGGATCAGACGTACGTCAGCGAGTGGTACTTCACGTCCAACGTCGCGATCTCGGATTCACACCACATCGAGAGCCGCAACTCACCGCAGGGCGGGAACGCAAAGCATGTGTTCGAGATTAACTCCAGGGATCTCCAGGGAACGTTCGAGAGATCGAGCGACAACCCGGATGACAGGGAGAAATTCATCTTCTGGTACAATCGGCCGCCCGAATCGGCAGTCACCTTCCCTGCGGTCGGCGAGACGCTCTGTCCGGACTTCGAGATACTGTGGGATGGCTCCGACGACGACGGAGAGGTCGCGGCGTATCAGTTCGTGCTCGACCCCTCGATGAATGCATACAGAGTCTGCCAGGTGACTCCCGAGCAGTCCTGCACGAGCTGGGCCTACGAGGACATCAGCCCGACAGGTCCACCTCCCCTCCCTGAGTACCACGAGTTCAGGGTCAGAGCCCAGGACAACGCTGGATGCTGGGAGCAGTCCTGGAACGTAGTCCGCTTTTACGTCAAGGAATGCGATTAGCACCGGACAGCCAACCGGAGGAAGCGTCGCCATTGAGGGCGCTTCTTGAGGAGGAACACGAAACGATGACCAGGTTCAAGAAACTACTGGTGCTGATGATGTTCGCTGCTGCCCTGGCTTCCGGTTTCTTGCTCGGCTGCAGCAAGGACCCGGGAACTCGCGTACCGAACCTCGCGCCTGAGACCACGCTCTCCTTCTGCCCTGATGAGGGGAGTGAGGCCAACTATCGCGTGCGTATGAACTGGTTCGGCTGGGATGAGGACGGAGAGATTCTCTTCTTCGAGACCGCCTGGGACAAACCGGACGACGTCGAGTCCTGGAGCACGTGGATAGACTCGGTAGGGCGCACGGTAGTAAGCACCGACAGTATCTTCATGCTTGACGCCGCGGACGAATTCGACGAAGCGAACGCATATGCCCTGCACTCCTTCGCGGTCAGGGCGGTCGACAACGAGTGGGCCCGTGATCCGTCACCGGAATCGCTGGTGTTCACGGCAGTCACGGTTCTACCCGAAACCGAGATCACCCGTGGCCCCGCCTCGGTCACCGGTCCCATGGTGACGTTTGAGTGGACTGGCAGGGATCGGGACGGTGTGATAGTAGCCTATGACTACCGTCTGTTTGCCAGGCAGGACAACCAGTGGAAACAGGTGGCACCCGACCCCGACATAGCTCAGAGCATAACGGTCGGCCCGGACGTGACGACGGTGCTCTTCGGCCCGTTGGCCGGCCTGCACAGGTTTGAGGTCTGGGCGACCGACGACGCCGGCGCCGCTGACCAGACACCTGCCGTCAGCGAGTTCACGGTGAATCCGGAACTCGCAGGACCGAAGCTCTACATATACACGAACGTGTTCGGCACTCACACATTCAGAGGCCCGGTCTGGCCCGACAGGTACAACATCCCCGAGCCCATCTTCGCAGGCGAGCGGTTGGCGTTCGCCTGGGGCGCCACCGCGGTGGACTACGGCGGAGAGATCCTCGGATACCGACACGCCTACGACGATACCTCCACGTGGCCGGCCTGGTCGATCTTCGACAGACGCTTCAGGGTGGTCCCGACTATCGGCCGCCACTCTCTCTACGTCAGTGCTCTCGACAACGCCAACGTGATGACACGATCCCGCATCTACTTCGACGTTGTGGAGGCGAGTCTCAACGACTACATCCTCGTGGTCGACGACTACAACTGGTGGGAGACCAGGCCCGAATGGGGCACCGATGAGGACCGCAACGCCTTCTACAACAGGATCCTGGCCGGATACGTCCGCGACCGGTCCGAGTGGGAACCGGGCGACCACATAGAGGACGGCCGCCCGATGCCGCCGGACGTCGACGCGCTGCGAGGAGCGTCCACGGTCCTCTGGTACTGCGACGGCACGGCGACCATCGGGGATCTGTTCGATCCGTTCCAGCCCTCGTACAACGCGCTCGCGGGCTATCTGCGAGTGGGTGGGAACATCATCCTGTCCGGGTCGGAGATCCTGACACAGGTCACGGGAGACCCCTACGCGCTGTCCATCGACGAGTCAGACACAACGACGGCGGCGGTCTTCGTCAGGGATTATCTGCACATCGGGCGTGCTGACCACAGCGGCGGTGGTTCCAACCCGGGCGCACCATGGAACTACGGCTACTGCATGCACGGGGCCGTCCCCACCTCCGAGGGAGAGGCGCTGGGGTTCGAGCCGGTCTACGTCGACACGGGAGACTGCGACGTTGAGCCCGGCAAGTGGTTCTTCTACTGCAACCCGCC
>JAUWCJ010000198.1 GCA_030609365.1 Candidatus Eiseniibacteriota bacterium
CAGCACGAGCCCCACGACGGTCGCCGTGAGGATCTCCTCCCCCACGAACGCCCTGATGAAGAACAGAGACACGAAGGGCGAGATGAAGATGAGATTGCTCACCTTGGCAGTGTTCTCGGACAACCTGAGAGCGGACAGCCACAGCAGGAACGCCACGCCTATCTCGACCACTCCGACGTACGCGGCCCCCGCAAACCCGAGGGGATCCTCCACACGGATATCGGAGAACACCAGGGTGTAAATGAGGACGAACGGCAGCCCGAACACGAAGTTCAGGAAGAGCCGCTCGGCTGGATCGCGGTCGTCCTTGGTGTTGTAGACCCAGTAGAGGGCCCACACGACGGTGCTGCCCAGTGCCAGCGACACCCCGAGCGGGCTCGCCACGCTGAACGAGAGGAGGTCCCCTCGCGTGGAGATGACCACGACGCCGATGTAGCTGACGAGCCCGCCCGCGATGTCCCGCGCGCCTATCCTCTGTTTGAGAATCGGTATCGAGAGAAGCACCAGGGCGATGGCCCACGTGTAGTTCAGCGGCTGCGCGACCTGAGCCGGCAGGAGGTCGTAGGCCTTGAACAACACGGCGTAGTAGAGGAACGGATTGAGGAATCCGAGCCCCACGGACTTGAGGCACTCCCGCCGCGAGCACGGGAAAATGCGCCCGAGTCGACCCCTGACTGCCAGGGCGACACCCAGGAAGAGCGTCGCTACTATCGACGAGTAGAGAAGAAGCTGAGCGTGGTCCAGGTACCTCAGGGAGAGCTTGAAGGCCGATGCCACGGTCGACCACAGCAGCACGGCCGTGATCGCGTGAAGATAGGCCTTCCGCTGGTCGCTCATGGTCCTCCTACGGGAAGCGGCCGGGCGCCCCCGTCCGCTCAGATCCCGTCCGCTCGAACACCGTCAGACCGAGCCCCGTCGGCTCACTCGGAGAAGAGCAGCTCGCCCTCACCGTACACGGCAGTCGGATAGGAAGTGATGTCGAAGGGATCCCCGTTCCAGCACGTGAACGACGCCCACTTGCCGCGGTCCAGCGTCCCCAGGATCCTGCCGAGACCTATCAGCTCCGCGTTCTTGCGGGAGACCAGTTCGATCGCCTCTTGCTTGGAGAGGCCCAGCCGCGTGAACCACCGCGTCTGCAGAAAGAGCAGTCTCGTCAGATTGACGGGGTTGTCCGTCATGAGCCCGTACTCGACACCGGACTCCATGAGATGGCGGATGTTGCGCCAGTTCTCGTGCTTGAGCTCCACCTTGTATGCCAGCGACTCGATCGGTCCGTAGAGAACAGGGATGCCGCGCTTCTTGAGCTCCGCGAAGATCTCCGGCTCGTGCACGTCGCACGCGTGCTCGACGATCACCTTCAGCTTGAATTCGTCGACGATCCGGAGCAGAGCCGCGATGTCGTCTATCTTGTGCACGTGCACGCGGAGCACGTGCTTCCTGGAGAGCACGTCACGAAGCACGGCCTCCTCCGCGCTGAACGTAACCTCCTGCTTCTTCGCGCCCTTGGCCCTCTTGTGCTTCGCCATCTTCTGCGAGACATCAGTGAGTCTCGAGCGGAGGATCGCCAGCGCGCCCATGCGCGTCGACGGCCGTTTGCCCTTCCAGTCAACGGTCGACATCGGATTGTACCCGAACGCCGCCTTGATCCCGGCGCGAGCCACGAGCGCGTCCGTCGTGTTCTTCGCGTAGTGCCTGATAACGGCCGAAAGCCCACCGATGATGTTCCCGCTCCCGGGCAACACGCACGAGTAGAGAACGCCCGCCTCGACCGCGTCCTTAAGTGCCGAGTCGTCCATCTGAACGGAGTCCAGAGCGTCGGGGACAGCGAGTATGGAGTCCATGTGCTCGTTGGCCTCGGCCTCCGCGCCGGGCTCTCCCGCCCGGACCATTGCGATGTGACTGTGCGGGTCGACGAACGCCGGTGTTACGACAGCGAAGCTACCGAGGAGCTTGCCCTTCTTCTCCTTCGATACGCCCACCATTTTCTTCGCGTTGAACACCACGTAGGCGTCCTTGACCACTCTCTTGCCCGTGTAGACCTTCTTCCCGCGAACGCAGTTCATCGCCTGCTCCCTGTCCATGGTTGCTGTGGTCACCCGCCCGTGCGGCGCGAGAGGCGAGTCTAAGACCGGGGACCTGACCGGTCAAGCGTCGCAACCCGCTACGGCACCTCGGCCAGTCGCTCGTTCACCCGGGGCTTCACCCGGTTTGCGACATGTAGCATAGAGTGCAGCCCCTCCAGTATCGAGCACTTCGTGGCTGCCGCCCACAACACCGTCTATCG
>JAUWCJ010000092.1 GCA_030609365.1 Candidatus Eiseniibacteriota bacterium
GAGTTCCTGAGGGATCTGGGCGTCGGCTACTGCTCGGTCGACGAGCCGCAACTCAAGGGCCTCGTTCCGCCCATGGTCGTGGCGACCACCGACGAGGGGTATGTTCGGCTGCACGGTCGAAACGCGCGAAACTGGTGGGGCAGGGGCGGGGGCGACCGGTACGACTATGATTACGGGAAGGACGAGCTGTCAGAGTGGTCGGAGAAGATGCTCGACCTGGAGAGCAAGGTGAAGAAGGTCTACGCCTTCTTCAACAACTGCCATGCCGGTCACGCCGCGCGGAACGCGGAGCTCATGATAGAGATGCTGGGTGATGAACTAGGGCGGCACTAGCGTCGAGGAAACGGTACAATGTGGTGGAGCGAATCCGAGCGCGCGACCCTTCAGAGTAGCTGGGAAATAGACCTTGACGCATGCGTGCGGGAGATGGAATCTGAGCCCGAATATCGGACGGGCTTCGGGCGCGGCCCCTGACGCGATGCAGTCGATTCGGGAGGAGTTCGTGAGGACGGTCGATCTGACGTTGGTTGGAGCCTGCGGACTCTACTGCGGCGAGTGCGAGGTCTACGTCGCATTCAGCGAGGGCGACCTCGAGAAACAGGAAGAGATCGCCGAGTCGATCTCCCGGCAGTTCGGCGCAGAGGTCGGTCCAGAGCAGATCATCTGTGGAGGATGTCGCGGTCCAGAGGAGATCTCCTTTTGCGCGGGCTGCAAGATCCGCCCGTGCGCGACGGCGCGGGGGTTCGCCACGTGCGCCGAGTGCGATGAGATGAACGACTGCGAGACGCTGGGGGTCTTCCTGGGGACCGATATCGGCAAGGCCGCACGGCGAGGTCTGGAGGAGATACGTGTGCTGGGTGTTGGAGAGTGGCTCGTGAGGAAGGGAGGGGGTCACCCGTAGCTGTGTCCGCCATCCCGCGGAGGAGTCACGCAACTGCGACCATCATTTCACTAAGGTACCACGCAAATGAGAAGCTATCGCAAAGAGCTCTGGTTCGAGGTCTCGGGACGGCGCTCCTTCATCAACATTACCTCGAAAGTGGAGGATGCGCTCGCGGAGTCAGGTGTGCGCGAGGGTCTCGTTCTCGTGAACGCTATGCACATAACCGCTTCCGTCTTCATTAACGACGACGAGTCGGGACTGCACGCCGATTACGAGGAATGGCTCGAGGGCCTGGCACCTCACGAGCCGGTGGACCACTACCGCCACAACCGCACGGGGGAGGACAACGGCGACGCCCACCTCAAGCGTCAGGTGATGGGTAGGGAGGTGGTGGTGGCTGTCACGGGCGGAGCGCTCGACTTCGGGCCGTGGGAACAGATCTTCTACGGCGAGTTCGATGGTGGCCGGCGCAAGCGTGTTCTCATCAAGATAATCGGAGCGGGAGCCACCGGTGACGATTGTTGATTTCCTCGAGCACATTCAGCACGAGAGCGAGTACAAGGGACAGATTAGACACATCGAGACGCTCCCCGCGCGTGAGGCTTCGTATGGCGAACTCGCGCGCCCGGTGTCGGATGTTCTCGCTACGGCGCTCGCCGCCGCCGGCATAGACCGCCTCTACTCTCATCAGGTCAAGGCCGTTGACGCTATCAGAAACGGCGACAACGTCGTCGTCGTATCGGGCACGGCCTCCGGTAAGACCCTCTGCTACAACATCCCGGTCATAGAAACCCTCCTGGGCGACCCGAGTGCGAAGGCGCTCTACCTGTTCCCGACGAAGGCGCTCGCTCAGGACCAGCTCAAGGGCCTCGTTCGTCTGTCCGGTCTGGACAATCGGCTGATGGAGCTTGTTCGCCCCGGGACCTACGACGGCGATACCTCGCGTCACACCAGAAGGAAGCTCCGGGACGAGGGGAACATCATCCTCTCGAACCCGGACATGCTTCACGCGGGCATCCTTCCCTATCATCCCAAGTGGAACCGCTTCTTCAAGGATCTCAAGTACGTCGTCATCGATGAGATCCACACGTATCGCGGTATCTTCGGCTCGAACGTGGCGAACGTCATGCGACGCCTGCAGCGCGTCTGCGAGCACTACGGCAGCAGTCCCCAGTTCATCTGCTCGAGCGCCACGATCGCCAATCCTAGGGAGCTCGCCGAGCGCCTCACGGGACTTCCTGTCGAGGTCGTGGACAACGACGGCAGCCCCCGCGGGAAGAAGCACTTCGTGCTCTGGAACCCGCCGTTCCTGGATCCCACGCAGATGGAGCGGAGAAGCTCCAACGTCGAGGGACACTGGCTGATGGCGAAGCTGATCGCGGAGGGTTTTCAGACGATAGCCTTCGGCCGGGCACGCGTTGTGGCGGAGCTTCTGTACAAGTACACGAAGGAGACACTCGAGCGCATCAAGCCCGAGTACGCGAGGAGGATCAAGCCGTACAGGGGTGGATACCTGCCCGAGGAGCGGAGGGAGATCGAGCGCCAGCTCTTTTCCGGTGACCTGATGGGTGTTGCGAGCACGAACGCTCTGGAGCTTGGGATAGATGTCGGGAGCCTCGATGCCGCGATCATCGTCGGTTTCCCCGGCACCATCGCGAGCACGTGGCAGCAGGCCGGTCGTGCCGGGCGTGCGTCCGACGAGTCGCTCGCGGTGCTCGTCGGTTACAACGACCCGATCGATCAGTACCTCATGAGGCACGGAGAGTACTTCTTCCGACAGTCGCCCGAGAACGCCGTCATCGACCCCGAGAACAAGTACATCCTGTCGAAGCACCTCAAGTGCGCCGCGTTCGAGCTGCCGCTGACGGAGGCGGACGGCGTGCGCTTCGGCGACGTGACGGAACCCATCGTGGAGCTCCTGGAGGAGTTCGAGCAGCTCAAGGAGCTGGACGGGCGCTACTACTGGTCCTCGACTGACTTTCCCGCGCGGGAAACAAGCCTCCGCACGATCTCGGATGATACGTACGCGATCGTCGATGTTGCGAACGACAACTCTGTCATCGGTGTGGTCGACGGGATCAGCGCGCTCGAGCTGGTCTATCCCGAGGCGATATATCTTCACGAGGGTGAGACCTACTTCGTTCGCGACCTCGACCTCGAGCAGAAGATCGCATACGTCGAGAAGCAGGAGGTCGATTACTACACGCAGCCCGTGCTCGAGTCGTCCATTCGGATCCAGAAGGAGAAGACGAGCAGGGTCTGGCGTGGCAACCGCGCGTTCTTCGGTGACGCGACCGTCACGTGGCTGACGGCGGCGTTCAAGAAGATTAAGTTCTATCAGCTCGACTCCATAGGTTGGTGCAATCTGGACCTTCCGTCGCTGCACCTCGAGACCGCGGCGATGTGGCTCATTCCCGACAAGACGGTGATGAGCGAGCTCCGGGGAATGGGACGGAACCCGGTGGAGGGACTCGTCGGCGTACGCAACATAGCGATATCGGTCCTTCCTCTGTTTTCCATGTGCGACCGTCGGGACATAGGCGGTATAGTAGACAGTAGCAACACTGGCAGCCCCACGATGTTCCTCTACGATCGCTACGACGGCGGTCTCGGGTTCGCTGAGACCGGCTATCGCATGATCGAGGAACTGCTCGGGAGCTGCCTGGAGCTGGTCAACGAATGTGACTGCGAAGACGGCTGTCCCTCCTGCGTTGGTCTGCCGATCCTGCGTCCGGCGATCCAGCAGGACCCCGACGCCCAAGGCAGCTGGCCCATTCCGGACAAGGAATCGGCCAGGCTACTCCTCACGGCCATGCTGTCGCGGGAGTAGTCCGGAGGCGACGCAGGTGAGTCGGCCACGCGGCCACCGCACGGGGAGGGGACGCCTTGCTCAGCTGGACAATCCATGAAGCGAATGCGAATACCCTGATCGAGAGTGCCGTCGTAGGTTTCGCCGCGGCCAACTGCTACATCGTCGGCTGTCGCGAGACAATGGAGGGAGTTGTCATCGATCCCGGGACCATGGGAACGGACGACACCTCCGAGGTCGCCAATGAGGTCCGGCGCCTGGGGCTTCACATCAAGTACATTCTCAACACGCACGGTCACCCGGACCACATTTCGGGCAACGACTATCTCAAAGTCGCCGTGGGCGGCGAGGTCCTGATTCACCAGTTGGACGCCCTCAAGCTGACCGACCCTGTTCGCAACGCGTCGAGGATGCTGGGTCTGGACATCCACGTGTCTCCTCCCGACGACCTTCTGAAGGGCGGCGACATCGTCCTGTTCGGGAACCTCTCGCTGTCGGTCGCACATACTCCTGGGCACACGAGCGGTGGTGTCGTGTTCGTGGGTGACGGGTTCGTCTTCACGGGCGACACGCTCTTTGCGGGTTCGATAGGCAGGAGCGATCTCCCGGACAGCAGCGACGCGGGAACGATAGCATACGATGTGCTCCTTCGATCGATCAGAGAGAAGCTGCTCACTCTCCCCGATGAAACGGTCGTCCTGTCCGGGCACGGGCCCGAGACGACTATCGGTGACGAGCGGGCGCACAATCCCTTCCTGCGGTAGAGGTCCGGCCCGTGCCGCACTCGAGATCGCGGCCGACGCCTCCTCGGAGTTCTCAGATGAAGCTTTCCTTCGATGTGATCGAGCTTGTTCCGAAGCGTGTATTCCGGACCGCCAGAACGGCGAGCGCGTCCAGCAGGTGCGTCATCGTCGAGATCTCTGACGGCACGTTCACTGGTCTTGGGGAGGCGGCTCCCTCGCGCTTCTACGGAGAGACCGCCGACACCGTTGTCGAGATCCTGGAGAGCGTGAGGGGTGTCATAGAGGACTGCGCGCATGAGGCGGAGCTCCTGGCCGACCTCACGTCGCGTGGGCTCAAAGGGAATCCGTCGGCCCGCGCCGCTCTCGAGATCGCGGCTCACGACATGATGGGAAAACGGTACGGGATACCGCTCTACAGACACTTCGAACTTGACCCGGCGGCGCTTCCGGTCACGACCATGAGTATCGGTCTCGATGATCCGGACGTGATGTTGGAGAAAGCGATCGAGGCTGCGGACTTCCCGATTCTCAAGGTGAAGCTTGATGCCGACATCGATCTCTCGATCGTGCGCCGCATCAAGGAAGCCACAGGAGCTTCCATCACCGTCGACGCCAACTGCGCGTGGACGCGCGACGAGGCGGTGGAGAAGGCGACCGAACTTGCCCGCGTCGGAGTAGAGTTCCTGGAGCAGCCCGTTGCCGCAGACGACGTCGAGGGTCTGGCGTACGTGAGAGAGCGGACGGACGTGCCGGTGTTCGCGGACGAAAGCTGCCCCACGAGCGAGCAGCTTCCCTTGGTCGCTCCCGCCGTTGACGGGGTGGTCATCAAGCTCATGAAGTGCGGCGGGCTGGTGGAGGCGGTGAGGATGGCGCGCAAGGCACGGGAGCTGGGACTCAAGACGATGATCGGCTGCATGATGGAGAGTTCGCTTGCCATCACGGCGGCGGCGCACATCTCGCCGCTCATGGATTACGCGGACCTCGATAGCGGACTCCTGATGACGAACGATCCGTTCACCGGTGTGAGAATCGACAGTGGAAGAATGTCGCTTCCAGAGGAAGCGGGACTCGGTGTGCACCGGGTAACGAAGGAGAAACCATGTTGACCGGACGACCTACGATGGACTTCGCCTCGCGGAGATCACCCGGGACGCTCGTCCCGCTGCGTCTCGCTGGAGCGCTTGCGTTTCTATGTGTGGTGGCGGCTGTCGTAGTCGGCTGCGGGACAGCGGAGGACCACGTCGACACGACCGTTCGTGAGGCTCGTGACTGCGCCGCGCGCCGTGACTATGAGCGGGCGCACCAGCTTATCGACGCGGCGGTCAGTTACCTCGGGGAGGAGTTCGACCTCGTGTTCGAGAAGGCCGACATCCATGCCCGGGCTCGGGAGTTCGATGCGGCCGTGGAATGGTACGGTCGCGCGTCTCTGGCGGACCCCGGTTCATGGAAGGCGCTGGCGCGAGGCTGGGAGGCCGAGTTCATGGCAGACGGGGAGAGCGACGAATCTCTGGAGCGCGTGCTCGGGTCAGCGCGCGAGTTCCTCGCGGCCGCGCCCGAGAGCCTTGTGAATCTCTCGGCGTTCGTGAGTCTCTCGCTCGCGATAGCCGGGGAGGACGCGGCGGAATCAGAGAGCGACCGATTGGCCACGCTGTATCCGGACAGCGAGCTTGGCAGCGAACTCGTCAAGGAAGAGGTTGACGGGATCGGGGTGGAACGGGACGATCGGAAGAGGCTCACGATGTCCGACGAGTTTCTTGATGCTCACCCGGTATCGAAGTGGCGGTCAAGAGTGATGCGCCTCAAACTGGTCTCTCTCAAGCGGCTCGAGCTTCCAGAGGAGGTCGAGTCGGCGGGCAGACGTTGGGCGGCCGAGCACGCCGACAGCGCGGAGGATCTCAACGTTGTAGCGGCGGCTCTCGTGTCCTGCGGGAGGGCCGCGGACGAGGCGGCGGAACTGGCGGGGCGGGCGCTCGAGCTCGAACTGGCGCGGTGCGCCGAGGACGGGATCGCGGTGGAGAAGCGGGGCGAGAGGATGCTGCTTCTTCCCGAGTCCGGGACGACACACGACGAGAGCGATCTGGACAGCCGGGCTGCCGACATCGCCTCCTACGCTCTGGTCCAGGCGCGGGCCCTCGTGGCTGCCAGGAACTTCGATGGTGCTGTGACCGCAACGAGGAGGGCGATGTCCTTCCTTGATCTCGACACCGATGACGAAGAGACAGGAGCGGCGTACCACTTCACGCTCGGTCAGGCTCTGGAGAGCCTCGGGGAATACGACGATGCGCTCGACGAGTACCTGGCGGCGCTCTTGGCCGGAGGGCGGCAGAATCGCTGGCCGGCGCGCGCGGACACGGCCGCTCGCAGGCTCTTCGAGGCCCAGTTCGCTGGAGGCATAGGAGACAGGACCCTGTTGGATTACGCACGCGGCCGAGCTGGCTACGACGGTCCCGTCTTCACGGACGTCACTGTTGAGTGCGGGCTGGATGGAAGGAACGAGTCACGCGTCGCCTGGGGCGACTACGACGGCGACGGCTGGGACGACCTGCTTCTCAACGGGCGCGTGCTGATGGTGAACCGGACCGACGGGACGTTCACGGACGTCACCGATGTCGCAGGCATAGGGGGAACCGGTACGAACGGCGGCGTGTGGGCCGACATCGATAACGATGGCGATCTGGACTTCTACGCGACCTCCGGGGCCACAAGCGGCGAGCAGACGGACAGACTGTGGATCAACAGAGGCAACGGCACGTTCGAGGACGGCACGGAGAGCGCCGGTGGTATGACCGACAACTACACGACAGAGGGCGCGGCGTGGGGCGATTTCAACGCCGATGGCCTGGTCGATCTCTATCTCGCAAGCTACGAACGGCCCAGGACCGAGACGTTCAAGGAATACGGGGTCGGTTTCCCGGACATCCTCTATCGGAACGAAGGGGGAGGCGTGTTCGTCGACGTCAGCGAGGAGGCCGGGCTTGTCCCGTCGTTCGGCGAGCACCTGTCGGGGCGCGGTGTCAACTGGGGCGACTACGATAACGACGAAGACCTGGATATCTTCGTGTCGAACTACAGGCTGCAGGAGAACCTCCTGTGGCGCAACGAGGGGGACGGGACGTTCACCAACGTAGCTCCGGCGCTGGGTGTGTCCGGCCGCGAGACCGATGGCTGGTGGGGGCACACGATAGGTTCGGAGTGGGGTGACTACGACAACGACGGCGACCTCGATCTCGCCAGCGCCAACCTCGCGCATCCCCGCTACATAGAAGTGTCCGACATGTCGATGCTCCTCCGAAACGAGGGGCCTCCCTCGTGGTTGTTCACTGACGCCCGGGCGGCGGCCGGTATCAAGTACGCGGAGACCCACTCGGACCCCGCGTGGTGCGACATCGATGCCGACGGCGACCTGGACCTCTTCATCACGTCCATATATCAGAACTGCGGGACGTTCCTGTACAGGAACGTGGGACGCGGACACTTCGAAGACATCACGTGGCTCGCCGGTGTGCGCTCGTTCAACGGATGGGGCTGCGCCGTCAGCGACTACGATCTTGACGGCGACCTGGACATCGCCGTGGCCAGCGGCAGCGGATTCCGGCTCTTCAGAAACGACGGGCCTGCTGGCGGCGGGCGCGGGAACCACATGCTCCTCGTCCGCGCAGTCGGAACCCGGTCGAACGCGTCCGGGATCGGAGCGAGAGTGACGGTCAAGGGCGCGAGAGGGACGCAGATTCGTGAGGTCCAGGGGGGCAAGGGGACGACGAGCCAGCATTCCATGAGCGTCTTCTTCGGGTTGGGGTCCGACAGGGGTCCCGTCGACGTGGAGGTGCGGTTCCTCGGTGGCGCCACGGTCGTGCTGGAAGACGTGGACGTCGACCGGCGAATTGTCGTCAGGGAGACGGACCAGGAATGAGAGACGAGTTCAAGGAGCGCCTGGGCGACATAGGGCTTCGACGCCGCGCGCCGCGCGGAGAGACTCCGCTGCTTCCATCGAATCTCGAGGACCTGCCGGGAGCCGTCAGGACGGATGGCGTGCTCATCGTCGAGCGCAGCTTGGGAGAGCTGACGTCCGACAGAGAGCTTAGGGCGATGCTGTCGAAGCTGGGCCGGGCGTCCCGAGGCGTAGGTGTGAGGGACGACGTAAGCGACGAGATCCGTGCGCTGATCGAAAGCCCCGAGCATGCGCTCTTCTTCGACACCGAGACGACGGGACTGGGTGGGAACATGGTCTTCATGCTCGGGGTCATGCGCATCGGAGGTGGCGACGTGCGCCTGAGCCAGGTCTTCGCGCGAGACTACACGGAGGAGCGCGAGCTGCTCGACGTGTGGGTCGATATGCTGACCGATTCCGGAATGCTCGTCTCCTTCAATGGGAAGTCGTTCGACATGCCCGTGCTCCGGGATCGGCTGGGACTGCACCATGTCAGCAAGCCGCCGGAGCCCCCCCACCTCGACCTGCTTCACCACTCGCGCAGGCGCTGGCGCAAGGTGCTGCCGGACTGCCGCCTTCAGACCATAGAGTGGAAGATCTGCGGCAGACGCCGCTCGGGCGACATCCCCGGCGAGGAGATCCCAGGTGTCTACCATCGCTTCGTCAGGACGGGGGAGGCGAGGGACATACTGACCGTGTTCCACCACAACGCGCTGGATCTCATCACGCTGGCTGACATCGCGCTGGCTCTGGCGGGAGCTGAAGAATATCCTGCGTGACGCCCCCCGCGGATGATCGTGTAGCACATCCATGGGGTCGCCTGTGCGTCTCAGTGTGGACGGACGGTGGACAACCTGGGGGACAAGAGGTCCGGTGCCTGTGGATTCGATGTGCAGGGAATGTGGGCAACCATCCTGTACCGGTGGGCATCTCAAGCATGGACGGTGGAGAACTTACCGAGCACGGTGCGCAACAGGGGCACCGGGCGTGCACAACCCGTCGGTCACGGTGCACAACCCCCTCGCTGGTGGTGATAACCCTGGGTGTGTGCAGTGCGTGAGTTGTTGATATCCGGTTGAGAGCGTGTTGACAGGACGCCCCGACCGGGACGACAGGCTGGGACGTGTGCGGGTTCTGACGAGCTCGTGAGTCGGCGCCGCATCAATAGCTGAATCAGAGGAGGGCACGCCATGAACGTCAAGGACGCCATAGAAACACGCAGAGCCTACAGGGCGCTGGCACCGGTCGAGATAACCGAAGAGACCGTCCGTGATCTGGCGGAGGCAGCGCGTCTCGCAGCCTCGTGCTTCAACAATCAGCCGTGGAGATTCGTCTTCGTGCGGGAGAGAGAGATCCTCGAGCGTCTGTTCGAGACGCTTCCGGACGGGAACGCATGGGCCAGGGCCGCGTCGATGATAGTCGCGGTGATAAGCCGCCCCGACCTCGACTGCCAGATACTGGGCCGGGACTATTTCCTCTTCGACACGGGCATGGCGACGGCGCAGATGATCCTGAAAGCGACGGAACTCGGTCTCGTCGCACATCCGATAGCCGGCTACAGTCCGAAGAAGGTAAGGGGCGTTCTCGGGATCCCCGATGACCTGACCGTGATAACTCTCGTCATCGTGGGGAAGCACACGGATGAGATCAGCGACGTGCTTTCAGAGGCGCAGGCAGCCGGCGAGGCGAAGCGCCCCGAGAGGCATCCCTTCGAAGAGTTCGCGTACCTCGATACGTACGGCGGCTAGACCCGCGAGAGCCAGGTAAGAACCTGCAATTGACGGCCCCCAGAGCATGCGGTAGTGTCTCCGGACAGGGTTCAGGTAACGTGTGCCCGCTGCCCGCGGGCGTGCTTCCGCGTCACTACGAAACGTAAGGAGAGGACGTGAACAGAGCCACCGCACTCGCTATGGCGGCCATACTGCTGCTGGCGTCCACGCATGGTGCGCAGGCACTGCCCATAGTCGGCGCCAGTGCCAACACCATCCCCCGTGGGACGTTCATGATCGATACTTGGGGCACGTGGCTGGACTTCACCGTGTCGTGGCAGGAGGACGGCAACGGTGGATCAGGCTGGGTAGGCTTCACGGAAG
>JAUWCJ010000090.1 GCA_030609365.1 Candidatus Eiseniibacteriota bacterium
CGTGCTGACGGCCGCCGACCTCGCCGGCAGGCGGGACGAGGAGACGGCCATCGTCAGCTGGGCACGTCAGAAAGCCGCCGCGCTGGCCAAGGCCGAGCGGGAAGCTGTGCTTGGGGCGCTCATCGCCGGCCAGGACAAGACGAAGGCCGCCGAGCTGCTCGACGCGTCAAGGGACTTCATCCACAACGTCATCAAGCGCCGTGGCATACGCGATGAGGTATGGAAGAACCCGAAGTAGTCTGGTAGCCTGAGGGCACGCCGAAGCGCAGACCGGAGCACGACCGAAGCACAGAGCAGAGCACGGACCAGAGCACGGACCAGAGCACACACGGAGGCACCAACATGGCCGTAGATCTCGAGAAGATACTGCGTCCCGTCGACAACCCGATGCCGCCCTTTCCGGCGAAGCACATGAAGGTCGCGAGCGGGGAGGAGATGGTCATCCGTCAGGTGACGCGCGATGAGATCCCCTCAATCTTACAGCACGTGGCACCCCTGGTCTGGGTCGAGCGCGACTTCTACGACGTCGTCGCCGCGCGTGTCTACGCCGAACTGCTCGCGTACTACGCGCACCGCATGCAGGATGAGTACGTGCTCGTCGCGCAGATAGACGGTGAGCTCTGTGCGGTGGTGAATGGGCGGATGGTGAACAAGGATGTTGGGATGTCACTGCACACGCTGGCGATGCGGCGCGGCTTGCGCATCGGCGCGCACGCTTTCGCGGCGAAGATGGAGTACCACATGGACATCCTGGGCCAGAAGGAGGTCCTGGTCGTCGCCGAGTCGCCCATCGGGTTCCGTCGCTGGATGCTCGAGTACAACCTCGAGAAGCGCTTCGACGTGGCGCACGAGCTTGGGGGCGTGCCGTCGTGGGCGCTCACCAGGGAACTCTTCGATAAGGCACGCGACACGCTCGTCGTCGGACGTCGGCCGGTGCCCGACGAACTGCTGGCGAAGGCCCACGAGGCCATCCTGCCGCCGTCGGACCCGCCGAGGCCGCCCGATGACCTGCTCGCGGCGACGCGCGCGAAGTACGACCCGACCGGCACGGCGCTGGTGCTCCAGCGCTGGAAGCAGGAAGGGAAGGTGTGACCATGCGCGACGTCTACGTCATCGGCATCGGCATCACGTCCTTCACGCGGCTGGAGTTCCCACTCTCCGAGATCGCGGCCTATCCTGCCATGATGGCCATGAAGGATGCAGGCACGCGTGAGATCGACCACCTCTACGTCGCCAACATGGGCGGCGGGCGGGTCAATCACCAGACGGGGCTGGCGAGTGCCGTGGTCGACACGCTGAGCCTCACGCCCGCGGGCGCCGAGACCATCGAGAACGGCCCGGCCTCCGGCGGCTCCGCGGTCAAGACCGGCTACATGGCCGTCGCGTCCGGGCTTCACGACACCGTGATGGTCACGGGCGCCGAGCGCATGCGCGAGGTCAACAACCTCGAGGCCACGGACTTCGTTGCGACCCTGACGCACCCGATCGCGGAACACATCTACGGCGTCACGCTGCCATCGCTCGCCGCGATGTTCACGCGCCTCTACATGGAGAAGTACGGCGTGACCGAGCGGCACCTCGCCATGGTCGCGGTCAAGAACCAGAACGCCGCGCTCCTGAACGAGTTCGCGCACCTGCATCAGAGGATATCGATCGAGGGCATCCTCGACTCGCCCGAGGCGATGACCAACAACCCCTACGTCGCGGAGCCGCTGCGGTTCTTCGACTGCTGCCCGGTCTCGGACGGCGGCGCGTGCGTGATACTGGCGAGCGAGGAGGTCGCGAGAAAGGTCGGGCGGCCGCTGGTCAAGCTGGCGGGAGTCGGCCAGGCGACGGACACACACGCGGTCCACGAGCGCGAGGACCCCACGGATTTGCTGGCGGTCCGGCGTGCGGCCGCGATGGCGTTCGAACGCGCGGGCCTCACTCCGGCGGACGTCGACGTCGCGGAGCTTCACGACGCCTTCACCATCCTCGAGATCGTCGAGAGCGAGGAGTGCGGGTTCTTCCCGAAGGGCGAGGGGCACCTGGCGCTCGAGAGGGGCGAGACCGCGCTGGGCGGCAAGCTGCCCATCAACGTGTCGGGCGGTCTGAAGGGCAGGGGGCACCCGGTGGGCGCAACCGGCATCGCGCAGGCCTACGAGATCGTCCATCAGCTGCGCGGCGAGGCCGGAGAGCGTCAGGTCAAGGACGCCCGTGTCGGCTTCACCTGCAACTTCGGGGGGTTTGGGAACAACGTCGTCTGCCTGACCTTCAAGAAAGAAGACTAGCGGTCCATAGGGACGCGCCCAATACGGAGCAGCCATCGATGCCACGCGAGATCTACGCATACAAGTGCAGGAAGTGCGGGCACGTCCACTACCCCTACCGCATGGTCTGCAAGAACTGCGGCAAGAACGAGCACAACGAGTTCGAGCCCGTCCCGCTTTCCAAGAGTGGGTCGCTCCTGACGTTCACGACGCTCTACAGCCTGCCGCCCGACTTCGAGGTGCCGAGCCTCGGGCTCGCCATCGTGGCACTTGATGGTGGCATCACGGTCACGGGCCAGCACCGGATCGACGAGCCGGAGACCGGGATGGCGGTCAGGGTAGAGGTCGAGGTCGTCCGCAGGGACGGGTACGACGAGCACTACGGGATGGTGTTCTACAAGGCGTGAGGCCCCGACACCCCGACGGAGCATCCGATACATGCTGGAGCTTCTCTCCATAGGCGACCTGGTTCCGGACGGGACCTACCGCGTCCACTCGCGCTTCCGCCGCGCCGTGAACTTCACTGACGGCTGGCGTCTCGTCACGGTTCTCGGCGGTGGGATGGATGCGGGTCCCATGAATGTCGTCGTGAAGGGATTCGATCCCGCGCGGGCGCAGGCTCTTCAGATCGAACGGGGCGCGGTGATCCTGGACGGCGTCCGCCTGCCCTTCGACGATCGCCGCGTGTATCTCTCCGGAATCCGGCTCGACCACCGCGACCGCCGCAGGGTCCTGGGCGGCACCGCACAGCTCGGCGCCCTCCTCGTTCAGCTCTCTCACGAGAAGAGCCTCGCGTTCCTGCTCGACTACGAGCGCCTCTGGAGTCTGGACGAAGGCTTCGAGCGGAACCTCGGACGACACATGGGCCACTGCGTGAAGGACATCCTCTACTGGAACAGAATCCGCGGTATCGAGCGCCTGAAGGGCTGCGGCATCGGGCTCACGCCTGCGGGCGACGACTTCATCGCCGGCTTCCTGCTCGGCCTGAACGTCCTTGGGTTGCTTGGGGTCGGCGACTGGTCCGAAACGCGCCGGGGCGTCCTGCAGGCGGCCCTGAGCGGCAACACCCTCACTGATATGTTCTTCTACCTCGCCGAGGAAGGCCGTGTCTTCGAGTCCATGAAGCTCCTGATTACCGCGTTGGCGAAGGGCTCAGCCGCTGATATCCGCTCGACCACTGACCGCCTGCTCGCTATCGGCGCCACGTCCGGAGCGGACATCGGCGTCGGTTTCTACCTGACGCTCCGCGAGGGGACGGCTGGGCGCTTGAAGGGAGGCCCCCGGACTGCTAGGGTCGGCTGGACCGTGAATGAAGGGGAGGGACTGTGGTCGTAGTCGGACTCATCAAGAAGGGCGCGTACTTCGACTCCGTCACGCTCATGACGGTGGGGAAGGTACTCTCCGCCATGGACGGCGTCGTCGACGCCGCCGTCGTCATGGGCACGCGGGAGAACAAAGCCATTCTCTCGACCTCCGGGCTCCTCACCTCCGAGTTCGAGTCTGCCCGCGACACCGACCTTCTCATCGCCGTGCAGGCCGAGACTGATGACGCCGCCGCCCTTGCCCTCGCCGCCGTGGACGAGCGTCTGAAGGAAGCACGCTCGGGTGGCGACTCCGATGACGATACCTTCCATCCCGTGAGCCTCGAAGGCGCGCTCAAGGTCGTCCCCGACGCGAACCTTGCACTGATATCGGTCGCCGGCCGCTACGCCGGGCGCGAGGCGAAAAAGGCGCTCGAGTCGGGCCTGAACGTGATGCTCTTCTCCGACAACGTACCGCTCGAGACCGAGGTCGACCTCAAGACGTTCGCGCACGCGACCGACCTCCTCGTCATGGGTCCCGACTGCGGGACCGCCATCATCAATGGAATCCCCCTCGCGTTCGCCAACGTGGTCAATCGCGGCGAGATCGGCATCGTCGCCGCATCCGGCACAGGCCTTCAGGAAGTAAGCTCGATCATCTCGAACGAGGGCGCCGGGATCTCCCAGGGCATCGGGACCGGCGGCCGCGACGTGAAGAAAGAAGTGGGCGGCATCACGTTCATCGACGGGCTCAGGGCGCTCGCGGCGGACGACGCAACGCGTGTCATCGTGCTCGTTTCGAAGCCGCCGGACAGAACTGTGCTCGATCGCATCAATGAGGTTGCCGAGGGCATCGACAAGCCCGTGGTCCGTGTCTTCCTTGGAGCCAAGCCCGCCGGCCCGAACGACGCGCGCACTCTCGAGGAAGCCGCGCTCAAGGCGGTCGCGCTCTGGCGCGAGAGGGACCCGCGCGAGGTCAACGTCGTGCTTGAGTCCCGCGATGCGGCCATCTGGGACCGGACCGAGCTCCTGGCGCGACGCTGCACTGATCGTCAGAGCTACGTGCGTGCTCTCATGAGTGGCGGGACGTTCGCGGCGGAGGCGCAGATCCTGTTCGCGGAACTCATGTCCGACATATCCTCGAACGTGCCGACCGCGGGAGCGCACAGGTTGAACGACCCGTCCATGTCCGCGAAGAACACCGTGATAGACCTCGGCGCGGACGAGTTCACCGTCGGGCGGCCGCATCCCATGATAGACTACTCGATCCGGAAGCAGCGCATCGCCGACGAGACGGACGATCCGGAAACTGCCGTCATCCTGCTGGACGTCGTCCTGGGCTACGGCTCGCATCCGGACCCGTCCGCGGAACTAGCGGACGTTATCGCTGATGCATCCGACAAGGTCATCGTCATCTGCTCGGTCACCGGCACCGACCAGGATCCGCAGAACAGGAGCGTCGTCCTGAAGGAGCTGACCGACGCGGGCGCCGTGGTCACGCGCACGAACGCCGCGGCGTGCAAAGAGGCCGGGTACGTGGTGAAGTGGCTGGCAGCGCGGTAGGGCGCCAACGACCTGGCCGCCCGTGCCGCAGCTGTCGCACGACACAAATGAAGACACGCCAGACAGACCGTTTCCTGGCTGCGGGGCCACTGTGGAAACTCTGTCGGGCAGTACTATCCGACGGATTCCACATCGTGACTACTGTCATCGTCGTTCCACATTCGTCACCCTGGGGGGGGTCATGTCAAAGGCAGGAGAGCAGCCGGGAGAGGGCAGATACACCTGTGTCACCTGCGGTCACGTCGTGTTTCTGAAGAGCGACGGCGACGCGCTGGCGGTATGTCCGCACTGCGGTTCGGGGCGCTACGCACCGTAGGGTCATTGGAGCTGCACATCGGAGCTTAAGGTATGCCGATCAAGGACCTCTTCACGACCGAACTCAAGGTCGTCAACATAGGGCTCCCTTCCTTCAAGGAGAGCCTCGACCACGTCGGTACGAAGGCGGTCCAGGTCGACTGGAAGCCGCCGATCGAGGTGAGTGACGAGGCGCGGCGTATCATTCAGGACCACGCCGCCGAGATCAGCGCCGCCAACGAGCGGGCGATGGACATCATCCTGCGCGGCATGCCTCACCTCGTCGGGCTCAACGTTGCCCTCAAGGTCATCCCCGGTATGAAGGAGAACCTCTTCCTCCACGCGGGACCGCCCATCACGTGGGAACGGATGTGCGGCCCGATGCGCGGCGCGGTCATGGGCGGGCTCATCTACGAGGGAAGGGCGGACACGCCTGAGGAGGCAGAGGGTCTCGCGGCCTCAGGCGAGATCGAGTTCGCTCCCTGTCACGAGCACGAGACGGTGGGCCCGATGGCGGGCATCGTCACGCCTTCGATGCCCGTGTTCGTCCTTACGAACGAGGAGTTCGGGAACAGCGCCTACTGCACGATGAACGAGGGGCTGGGTGGTGTGCTCCGCTACGGCGCCTACGGCGACGAGGTCATCGAGAAGCTCCGGTGGATGGCGGACATCCTCTACCCGTCGCTCAAGTGCGCGCTCGGGATCACTGGCCCCATCGACCTCAAGAACATCATCGCGCAGGCGCTCCACATGGGGGACGAGGTCCACAACAGGAACCGCGCGGCCACGTCCCTTCTCTACCGCGTGCTCGCGCCCGCCATCGTCCAGTCCTGCAGCGACAGCGGCACGGCGGCGCGTGTCCTCGACTTCATCAACGGGAACGACCACTTCTTCCTGAACCTGTCCATGCCGGCGTGCAAGGCGACGCTCGATCCCGCGCGCGGAATCGACGGCAGCAGTATCGTCGTGGCGATGACCAGAAACGGCACCGACTTCGGCATCCAGCTCGCGGGCACAGGGGACGAGTGGTTCACGGGCCCCGCCGACGTGCCGGACGCGCTCTTCTTCCCCGGCTTCACGAAGGACGACGCCAATCCGGACATCGGCGACAGCTCTATCACCGAGACAAACGGGCTGGGCGGGTTCGCGATAGCGGCGTCGCCAGCCATCGTGCAGTTCGTCGGGGGTTCGGCAGCCGACGCCGTGTCCTACACGAGGCAGATGTACGAGATCACGGCGGCGGAGAACAGCGTCTATCAAATCCCGTACCTGAACTTCCGCGGCACGCCGACCGGTATCGACGTCGTCAAGGTGATAGAGAAGAACATCCTGCCGTTCATCGACACGGGCGTCGCGCACCGTGAGCCCGGTGTCGGCCAGGTGGGCGCCGGAGTGTTGTCCGCGTCGCTCGAGCCGTTCCCGAGGGCGTTTGAGGGGCTGGCGCGGAGGTTTTCGACATGACAGCGAGACACGCGACCAACACAGGAGGACCATAATGACGACCGCCGACTTCCTCGACTTCATGGACAACGTGAAGGTCTACGATCTTACGCAGCGGCTCTCCATCCACACGCCGCCGTGGCCGAGCTACATGCCGCTCGGCCTCCAGTACTTCAAGCGCATCGCGGGTGCGCACATGGGGCAGGGCGCCAACGGGCAGATCATGACGACGAGCAATCACGTCGGCACGCACATGGACGGCGAGATCCATTTCCATCCGAGCGGTCGCGCCATCGGGAACGTTCCGCTCGAGGAGTGGATAGGCCCGGGCGTCGTCGTCGACATCTCTGACGAGGTCGAGGACTACAGCCTCTACTCGCCGGAGATGATCACGAGCAAGGTGGAGGTGAAGGAAGGCGACATCCTCGTCATCGACACCGGTTACCACAGGTACGCGTGGGACCAGAAGGGCTCGGACGAGATCCGCTACTTCGTCAAGCACCCGGGGCCCGATCCCGAGTTCCACAAGTGGGCGCTCAAGATGAAACTCAAGTGGATCGGCGTCGACTGCGGCAGTGCCGACCATCCCATGAACACCATCATCAAGGACTGGCACCCGGGCCTCTTCGAGAAGGCCGAGGCCAAGCTCAAGGCCGACTACGGCAAGGGCTGGGACGAGATGTTCCCGCCCGACATCTACTACCAGGTGATGCACCTCAAGCTCTTCCCGGCGGGGCTGGTCCACGCCGAGAACTTGGGTGGCGAGATCGAGCAGGTCGGCAACAAGCGCTGCTGGATCGGGTGCTTCCCGCTCAGAGGGATAGAGCTCGAGTCTTCGATGTGCCGCATAGTGGCGATGCTGCCGCCGGAATAGGCGGGGAAGGAAGGTGCACCGTGCCGATCACGACGAGCTTGGACGAGAAGACCGGACTTCGCACATACGACGTCACGGGGGAGACGACGCCTGCAGACTTCAAGGACACGGTCAGCGCGATTTACGACCAACCCGACTACGTGCCCGCTTCCAGCTCCCTGTGGGATCTCCGCAAGGCGACGGACAGCTCGTTTTCGGTGCTCGGTCTTCGTGCCATCGTCGATGCGGTCTCGACGCACCGCATGGAAACGATGGGAAGTCGCGTGGCCCTCGTGGTTCGCACGAGCCGGGTCTTCGGTCTCGCGAGGATGTTCGAGCAGATGATGAAGGCGAGGACGCCGGTGGAGGTTATGGTCTTCCGCGACCGCGACGAGGCGGAGATCTGGGCAAAAGGCGGCAAGGAGGAGTAGCGTATGCCCATCGCGCACGAGTTCGACTACCTGAAACCGGCCAGCCTGGAGGACGCGGTTGCGGTCCTGGCCAAACGCGGTGAGGGTGCGCAGGTTCTTGCGGGCGGCACCGACGTGGTCGCCCTCCTCAGGGACGGAGCCATCGCGCCCGAGGTGGTCGTCGATATCAAGGGGATCGCTGGTCTCGCTGACATCCGGCTCGCCGGCGAGAGGCTCTTCATCGGGCCGCTTGTGACGTTCACCGACCTCATCGAATCCGAGCTCATCAGGGAGAGTTTCCCCCTCTTCTACGAGATGGCCGTGAAGGTCGCGTCAAAGGGTATCAGGAACCGTGCGACCGTCGTCGGCAATATCTGTTCGGCGGTGCCGTCGTGCGACGCGGGTCCGGTGGTTCTGGTCTACGATGCGCAGGTGCTTATCCTGGGGCCGGAAGGCGAAAGGGCCGTGCACATCGACGAGTGGTTCACCGGCCCCAAGAAGACCGATCTCCAGTCGGGCGAGCTTGTGGTCGGGCTCGAGATGCCTTCGTCGGCGCAGGCCTGCGGTGGCAGCTACGTCAAGCTGGGGCGCTACCGCGGCGAGGATCTCGCTCAGGCGAGTGTTGCGGTTCTCGTCAGCCCCGACTACGAGTACCGCGTGGCGTTCGGGGCGGTTGGGCCCGTGCCCGTGCGAGCGAAGAAGCTCGAGGCGGCCATCAAGGGCGAAGAGCCAACGGAAGAGATGTTCGCAGTCGCGCGGAAGTTCATCGCACGTGAGACCTCGCCGATCACCGATATCCGGGCGACCGCGGAGTACCGCACGCACATGCTGGAGGTGATGCTCGAGCGCGGGATCCGGGCAGCCGTCGCGCGGCTGAACGGCGACGGTCCCGAGTACGGCACGCGGCACATCTAGAGGAGCACGATGAAACACAGCATCACACTCAATGTGAACGGCGAGGAGTGGGACATCGATGTCGCGCCGAACGATACGCTCCTTGAGGTTCTGAGAGATAGAGTAGGCATCAAGAGCCCCAAGGTCGGCTGTGAGCGCGGTGACTGCGGTGCGTGCACGGTGATCCTGGACGGGAGGACGGTCCGGAGCTGCCTAGTGCTCGCGGTGGAGGCGGACGGGTGCGGCGTGCTCACAGTAGAGGCGCTGTCGAAGGACGGACCGAACGAGCTCCAGCAGGCGTTCATCGACAGGAACTCCTTCCAGTGCGGGTTCTGCGCGCCGGGCGTGGTGCTGACGGTGTCCGAGCTTTTGGCGACGAACCCGAAGCCGACCGAGGACGAGGTGAAGGAAGCGATCGCCGGGAACCTCTGCCGGTGCACGGGCTACACGCCGATCGTCGAGGCGGTGATGGAGCTGGTGGGGAAGGACGAGGCCTAGCGCGACCGTTGGGTGGAGATAGCTGGGCGAGAGTTCCGCGTCTGGTTCGCCCGCTCGATTCTGAGTGCACCCGGACTGCGTCGAGGAGACGCGGCAGAATGGCATTCCCCCTTGAGGAAAGCGCCACATGAGTAGCTTCACTCCCAAGTTCGAGATCACCAGTCGAATGGCCGCCGGTCTGATGCGAATCGACAGGGCACGCGGGTTCCTGGACGCAGCGCGGCTCTCCGATGAGTGGATCGAGAAGATGCGCGACCGGGCCCTCGTGCTTGAGGCGCACTACACGACGCACATCGAGGGGACGCATCTCACGTTCGAGGAATCGGAGCGCCTGCTTCGCGGAGGTGTGGTACCAGGCGCGGATCCCGACGACGTGCGGGAACTCCTCAACTACCGCGCCGCCCTCGAATTCGTCTCGAACCACCTTGACAGCGGAGGACCCATCACAGAGGAGTTGATCAGGGGAATCCACCATCGGTTGGTCGAGGGTGTTCGTGGCGGTTCAGCAGGTCCGGGCGAGTATCGTTGATTGGTTACAGACCGAAGGAGATGCTCACCCGGTGATCGTGGGGGGGCTGGCTCAGTTCCAGCTGGTCCACATTCATCCGTTCGTAGACGGTAACGGACGAACGGCAAGACTGCTCTCAACGCTTTGCCTATACAGATTCGGCTACGACTTCAAGCGGCTGTTCGCAATCAGCAAGTACTACGACCAGGATCGCCCCGCGTACTACTCGGCCATTCAGAGTGTTCGCGAACACGACATGGAGATGACCGGGTGGCTGGAGTACTTCGTCGACGGGCTCGCGACACAGATGCTGGAGGTGCAGGAACGCGGGACGAGCGCGATCAGGCGTGACGTGCTGCTTCTGAATGCCCGCGGGCTTGGTCTCAAGGACAGAACCGTGGACTTGCTCGCCTTCTTGCTGGACAGAGGAAGAGGAACAGTGAGTGATTGTGAGGCAGCGCTTGGCGAGAACAGGAGAACTCTCCAGCGTGACCTGAAGGTTCTCGTTGAGCAGGGGTTCATCCGGGAGGTAGGGAGTGGATCAACGGACCCCACGAAGTACTACGAGCCTGTGCCAGACAAGCTGTGACAGGCTACTGTGACAAGCTGTGACAGGCTACTGTGACAACCCCAGATGTACGGTCTCCATCCCGGTCGAGGTAGGTATCATGCCTGACTACAAGTACATAGGTCACTCGTCCACACGCGTAGACGGGCTCGAGAA
>JAUWCJ010000123.1 GCA_030609365.1 Candidatus Eiseniibacteriota bacterium
GGTGGGTCTTGCTGGCATCACCTTTCTTGAACTTCCACGGGAACTGCGCCAGGAAGCCCGCGAACTTGCCTGCTTCCTTGAGCGGCGCCACCGACTCGACGAACTCGCGATACATCCGCGAGTCGTCTTGGATCTCGTGGGTCATGCCTTTGAAGAGCTTGACGATGAACTCAAACCCTGCCGGGGTCTTCTGCTCCATGCGCTCGAACATCGTGGCCGTCGGGATTCGGTAGTAGCTTGAGTTGATCTCGACGACATCGAAATGCCTGACGTACTCGTCGAGCATCTTGCTCCGGGGCGTCCCTGCCGGATAGAAAGGTCCGATCCAGTCGGCGAAGCTGTACCCGGACGTTCCCACGCGGATGCGACCTTCTCGTCCCAACCGTCTGGGGGGAAGCGGTGCCGGCCTGCTGCCGTGCGCGCCCGACCGGTTCGCGGGAGAGTCGTTGTCAGCTCTCTCACCACCGAAGAGGTCGCCCTGATTCTTCCCGTTGCGTGGCATCACTTCCCGCCTTTCACGCCGCGCCCGCCTCAGCTACCTCCGGACCGCCCCCGGTCGTCCTGGTCTTGCCATCTCAGCATGTCGAACGGGCTCGTGGAAATACTGGAGTTGAGCGGCTTGTTGTCGACGTTCCCGCTGGCGTCGTGCCAGCGCGACATCGGCGACCAGCCCATGCCCGCGGTCGGGTCAACAGTCCCTACGCTCATCCTCTGAAATCTCGGCTCGGACACGCGGCGTGGAGCGCCCCATATGCGGGCGTCGTGCGAGACGAGCCGCGCCCGGGTTATCGCGTGCTCACCGTACTTGTCACGAATACTATCGACCACGGCCAGAAGCTTCCGGTGCGCGTCCTCTTCACTCTGCCCGAAGAGATCTATCTGCATTACGTCCGGGATCTTCACCAGTCCCGAGCAGTGGACGCCGACCAGTCTTATCGAGCGACCCTGTTTCCAATGCCGGTGCATCAGATCGCGCGCCACGCGGTAGATGACGCGCTCTTCATCGGTATAGAACTCTATCTTCTTCTGCCTGCCGACCGACTCGAAGTCCGAGAACCTGAGCCGCATCGAGATGACGTTGCCCAGATACTCCTTCTTCCTCATCCTCCGGGCGACCTGATCGGACAACCTCAGAAGCACCTTCTCGGCCTCGGCGATGTCCCAGGTATCCGCGGGGAGCGTGTGCTCGTGGCCCATCGACTTGACGGGCATCCCTTCGTAGTACGGGGTGACCGGCGTGTCGTCACGCCCCGCCGCCATCATGTGGAGGATCTCGCCCACGATGCCAAAACGCCGGCGCAGCATGGCGACCGGGAACTCCGCTAGCTCGTGTATTCGGGTCACGCCCATGAGGCTAAGCGCCACCGCGGTCTTGTTTCCGACGCCCCAGATCTTAGAGACCGGAAGGTCACCGAAAACCTTCGTGAACTCGCCGGGCCGCACTATCGATACACCGTCGGGCTTCTGGAACCCCGAGCACATCTTCGCGATCAGTTTGTTGGGCCCGACACCAATGGAGGCGGTGAGATCGGGAAAGCGCTCGCGCATGCACTCTTTGATCTGCCGAGCGCCCTCCTCGCAGTTGTCCCACGTCCACTCCGTGCCCGTCATCTCGATGAACGCCTCATCGATACTGTAGGGCTCGACGATGGTCGAGAACTCTTTATAGATACGAAGGAGTTCGAGTGACACGTAGATGTACTGGCCGGGATTCCCCTCGACCGGAACCGCGTGCGGGCACAGGTTGAACGCCTCGACCGTGGACATGCCCGATCTGATACCGTACTTGCGCGCAGGGTACGACGCGGCCGCGACGACGCTCCGCGTGGTCGGTTTCCCGCAGACGATGACCGGGAGACCGCGGAGCTTCGGTCGGCACATCACCTCTACCGACGCGAAGAACGCGTCCATGTCGACGTGGAAGATCAGCCGCTCGTGCGGAGTCTTCCCGACGCCTGCCCGTCTGGTGCGTCTGTCGAGCATTTCCAAGAACCTCTCGGTCTCAGCGCCTCGTCGATTTCTTCTTCGCCACCTTCTTCCCGACGCGTTTCCTCGGCTTGAGCGGCTGACACTTCGGGCAGATGAAGCTGGATGTGCTGCCGGTCTTAAGCTTGACGACCTTCTCGCCACAGACGGGGCACGACTTCCCCTCGCGGTACCCCACGAGGATGTCCTTCATCTTGAAGCCGCCGGGCTTCCCATAGAGGTCGCGTTCGTAGAACGCGCCACGCTTGCGGAGACTGGGCTTCAGGCCCTTCTGGATGCCGTTCCAGAGCGCCTCGACCTCGTCGTCCGTGAACGTGTCGATGATGCGTTGCGGATGCAGCCCCGCCAGGAAGAGAATGTCGTGGACGTAGGCGTTCCCGATCCCGGCGATGCGCTCCTGGTTCAGAAGGAACGACTTGACCGCGCCTCTCCTCCCCTGAAGCATCTCCCGGAGCTCCGCCCGTGTCACATCAATGGCGTTCGGACCGAGCTTCGCGCTCATCGTGTGCTTGTTGAGCTTCCCCTCCGCCGCGTAGTGCGTGTAGCCGAACCACCAGAAGTTGACCGCGAGCGTGGTGCGGTCTTTGAAATGAAACGCGATGCGCCACTTCTCGGGCATGCTCTTACTGTCGACCAGAAGCAGATCCCCACCCATGCCCATGTTGATGAGGAGATGCCCTTTCGTGGTATCAGTGAAGAGCCACTTGCCGTGATAGGTGGTCCCGAGGAGCTTCGCGCCCGCCAGGGCCGTCGTGAACTTCCTCTTCGAGACGTTCAGGCACTTAGGCTGAAGGACCTCTATCTTCCTGATGGTCTTTCCGGTGAGTTCCTTCTGCATCTCACCCGCACGCGACGAGATCTCGGGGAGTTCCGGCACGTCCTCGTCCTTTCAGATGGCACTCCGACAGCAGACGAACTCACTTCTTCTTCGCCGGTGGCTTCACGTACCAGTCACGCTTCCCCTCGAGGAATCCCTTGACGCCGTTCCGCTTGAGTCTCCGCAGATTTCTGATGTGGGCGACACCGTGGCCCTTCTCGAGGAATTTGAGCTTCTTGCAGTCGACGAACTCACTGCACTCCCAGCATCCCTCGATCTCTTTCTTCTGGCAGCACGTTCTCACCGCGCAGAAGGGGTTTCCTCCTCCCTCGCGACAGAGCTTCCTGCACCTCAGCTTGACGAGTACGCCAAGGACCTCGTAGCACTCGGGGTACTTCTTGAGCGCCTTGAAGAATGGGATGTCCGAGAGCGCCTCGGCGGACACGTCGAAGCGAACGCGCCGGAGCTCCTTCCTGAGATCCCTCGCCAGATCGGCAACCGTGCCCTCACGCCAGAAGCAGTCCGCACAGCACAGACCGCAGTAGGCGACCACGTCCTTCTTCAGTTTGGCCACGCTCTAGCTCCCCTCGTTGAGGTGGATGGCGAATTTACAGCACGGATTCCTCGCAGGTGATCCTGACCGGCCTTCCCAGAACGGCTTCCCATAGAGGCTTGAACCAGCCGGTGCCGCAGTTACAGAACGTCGGTGAAATCTTCTCACCTCTCTGGATCGCCGCCTTGATGATCGGGCAGTGACACGCGGCCGCGCGCTTCACTGCTGGGTCCGTCGCCTCTTTGTGTTTCGCCGCCTCCTGTGGGGCCTTGTCGATGAAGATGACATCGTCCCCGCGCTCGGGGTCTCTGTAGTAAGGCGCGCCCTCGAGCACTCTGCTCTTGATGTCGCCCTTGTCCACACGTTGCGAGACCGGTAAGCAGACCTCGACGTCGTATCCGGTCTTGGGGTTCCCTCCGCGATAGAGGGTGAAGGCTTTCCCGTTGATGTGTGGCCCGACCCCTTCGGCAAGCTCCCCGAATTTCTCGGAAATCTCATCGAACTGCCCGACGAAACGGATGCTTGCGATGAGCGTGTCGCCGAGTGTTTTCCAGTGGACTGTCAGCTCGTCTTTCGGCACGAAGGTGTTCCTTTCAGTGTGTGGTTCCGCTCTCTAGGTCTCATGGCTAGTAGAGTTATCCATTGTTAGCTCTTGGACCGCTAACTTCTGTCCTGGGTCCACCCTGTCGAATTCCGGGGTTTCAAGCTCCCACAGCGCTAGCTTTTCACCAACCCGCCCACAGACGGCAGGATGATCCTCGGGCGCCGGACGCCCACGCGGAGCTGCGTGGTACCATCGACGAGCGCCAGCCGGCCCTCGTGCGCCGAAAGAGCATCCATTAGCTCCTTCGCGATCGACGAGGCCCCAAAGGCCCCGGTCACAACGAGCGTGAAGCCGAGCTGCGGTTCGAGCACGTCCTCGAGATCCACGCCGCCCGCAATGAGCCCGGCGACGCCTGTCTCCCGGCACTCCGCGATCGCGGCCGCGTCCGCACGCTCGAGCACGGCCACACATCCGGGCTCGATGCCGCCCATCGTCAGCGGGCCATGTGTTTCACCACCACTTCCCCAGACCCCGTAGATATCCACCCCTTCGCTCACGACCGTGCACCCTCGCGCCGTCACTGACTCCACGGTCCCCGGTAGCCACGCCTCGACCTCGAGTTCCTCCAGAAGCGGCTCTATCATGACCATGCCGAAGCGCTTCTCGATCCGGGAGACCTTCCCGCGAACAGGCGATTTCGAGGTCCTGAAAGAACCTCCGGTCGTGATCGCCGCAAGCCACTGGCCGCGCTCAAGCTTGTCGCCGACTGCGACCTTGAGATACGGTTTCAGCCGGTCCGCGTGCACGCCGAGTTCCTTCGCCACCCGGACCGTCGTCAGCACCTGCGCCTCCTCCGGGCTTTCCCGCACGACCATCGTCCCATCCGGCAGGATCTTCTCGAGTTTTCCCTCCACGGGCGAACGATAGGTGGCCGGCTTCCCGAACCGGCGCTGCTTCGCGATGACCTCTCCCTTGGCGACATCGTCCCCAACGCTCTTGAGGAGCACCCCTTCCAGCTCCTCGGGATTGACCTGCATCGCGCGCGACACGTTCAGAAAGAACGGTCTGAGAAACTGACGGGCGCTCCTGGCAATAATGGTGCCGGTCGCAACAACGTCGCCCGATTTGACGAACACCTCTCCTTCAGTCGCAAGCTCTCTTCGTGCGAGAATGCGGCCCCGTTGGATTTGCACCGCCGCGTGAGCGGGCTCGCCTTTTCCTGGCGGTTCGAAGCCGTCTCCAATAAGCGCACTGGGAGACGGTGCCTTGCGGGCGTCGTCGACGGTCCCAAGCTTGACGAGCGCCAGCTCGAAGAAGAGTTTCTTTGCGAGATTCGGATCCGTCTCCGATAGCACGCCCAGGTGCGGGAACATGAACGCACGGTCGACCGCGAGTTCGACACGCCCCTCCGGAGCGAGCGCGTCCGTGAGCATCATGGCGGCCGCGTCCCTTGGCGAGTGCGACAGGATACCGCCGCTTCCGATAATGAGATCGTAGTTCAAGATGCTGAGCCGGCCTGCAAGCTCCGCCCTACCCGCCTCGTCGCGAGGCATCGCGTTCACGTCGGACGGACCCAGGAGTTCTTGTTCTGGTATCCCGCGCATCACCTCCAGGTGCTCACGCACGGCCTCGCGGATAGCGACCGTGGCCGTCGCCCACTCGATCATCGCGTCCTCGGCGGTGGTAGGAAGGCCGGTCGGGTGAACATGCTTGTTTCCTATCCGGTTCCAGAGTTCCCTCTCCCCGATCTTGAAATCGAGAGCCTCCGCAATCGGACGTGTGCCCGCGAGCCGCGCGACGTTGAGCACGCTGTAGCTCATGCCAATGTTGGCGCTGACCGTCCGCACAACCTCCCCGCGGTATGCGGAGAAAACATCGGTGGTCGCTCCGCCTATGTCGATCGCGAGGATAGTAGTATCGAGATCCGCAGAGACGAGCGCCAGCAGGTCGGCGAACGCCGCGGGCGTCGGGCGGATAGGTGCCGACACCCACGGCTTGAGTTTCTCGTAGCCGGGAGCCATCGACATGACGTGGTCCATAAAGATCTCGTGAATGGCGTGCCGCGCGGGCCGCGTGTTCTCGACCTCCTCCGTTGGACGAACGTTTGGAACCGACCGGAACAGGAAATCTTCGCCCAGCGCCTGCTCAACGTAGCCGCCCGCGTTGACGTTACCGGCGTAGACGACCGGGAGCTTCGCGTCCGGATTGAGCTTGGGATGGAGCTCGGATTCCACGATCAGTTCCGCCAGGAAGACGGGTGCCGTTATCGCCTCTCCGTCGTATCCGCCCGCGAGGAGCACCATGTCCGGCCGGAGTCGCTTCAAATCCTCGATCTGGCGATAGGCGGTCCGTCCGTCGTTAATGCAGATCACATCAAGGACGATGGCTCCCGCGCCCAGGGCAACACGGTCGGCCGTAGCCGCGGTGAACTTCCTGACGAGTCCGGTCACGACCATGGCGAGGCCGCCGCCCGCGCTCGAGGTCGAGAGATATGTCACGGTGGGTGCACCGTCCTTAAGGAGAACCTCGCCGGACTCCTGCTCGAGCGCCCGGAACGCCTCCAGCACCCCGATAGACACATCCTCGTGCGGTTTCTCGACCGTCGTCGGAGCCTCGCGGCGGAAGTACTCCCAGCCGCCATTGTCGGTACGCCGGAAGAGGATGGCCTTGGTCGTTGTGCTGCCCACATCAGTGACGCAGATCTTGGTGAGTTCGGGAGATTTCACGGGGGCTACCTTTCCATCTGAGAACTGCTGAGTCCGCGGGAACAACAGAGAGAATCGCGAACCAGTCTACAACAACAATCCCCCTTCGTGCTTGAGAAGCCACTGCTTTCGCTCCAAGCCGCCTCCGTAGCCCGTCAGACCCCCATCGCTTCCGATGACCCTGTGACAGGGCACGATGATCGAGATGGGATTGTCGCCGTTG
>JAUWCJ010000039.1 GCA_030609365.1 Candidatus Eiseniibacteriota bacterium
CGCGCCTACGATGCTCGACGGCCGGGTCAAGGCCACGACCATCTACCTCACGTGGGACCCCGTGCTCGACTCCGACCTCTGGGGCTACCTCATCTACAGGACCGACCACGAGTTCGGCACGTTCGAGCCGGTCAACACGGCACTGGTCGAGCGGATCTCCTACTACGAAGACGCCGGGCTCGCAGAGGAACAGATCTATTACTACTACGTGACCGCCGTCGACTCGTCGGGCAACGAAGGAGCGCACTCGAACGAGCTCGAGATCAGCACGAACCCGCCGGCGCAGGCCGGTTGGCCGCTCATGGGTGGCGAGGCCATGTACGGTTCCCCCACCGCGGCGGACGTGGACATGGACGGTGACCTCGAGGTGCTCGTGGGTTCCGGCGAGATCTACGGCTGGCATCACAACGGAACCGAGATCGTCGATGGAGACGGCGACCCGAGAACCGAGGGCGTCCTCGCACCGGAAGGCACGGGGGGCTACAGGTCGTCTATCGCCATAGGGCAGCTTGACAGCGACTCTCACCTCGAGATAATCGGGGCGGCCTGGGCCGACGTCGGCCCAGAAGGTACTCCCACCTACGAGATCTGGGCCTGGAATGCCGAGGACGGAACGCCGCTCGGCGGAAACTGGCCTGTCACAACGACCAAGTTCTGCTGGGCCACTCCCGTTCTGGCGGACCTTGACCACGACACCTTCGATGAGGTCATCGTGCCGTGCGCGAACGGTTACCTCTACGTGTGGAACTCCGACGGCTCGGGGTTCCTGAATGCGAACGGTGTCTTCGCTTCACTCGGAGCCAGCTGGGCCTACGGCTCTGCCGCCGTGGTCGACATCGACTACGATAACGAGCCGGAAATCCTCGTTCCCTCGCGTTCGGACAGCATCTACTGCTTCAACGCCGACGGATCGACGGTGCCGGGATGGCCGTTCTACGCGGGAGGTGACATCAGAGGCTCCATCGCGGTCGGCGATGTGAACAACAACGGCCTGGTAGAGGTCGTCGCCGCATCGAACAACAACCAGGTCTGGCTCATCACCAGCGAGGGGATGCCCTTCCCTAACTGGCCAAAGACCTGCGTGCTCAACGACGACTTCGCATCTTCTCCGACGCTCGCCGACCTTGACGGAGACGGCGACCTCGAGATCCTGATGACAGCCTCGGACGGACAGATCCACGTCTGGACCTGGGAGGGCGACGTCTACCCCGGCTGGCCACAGACGATGGTCGGCGGCGACGTCGGCGACAAGCGCGGCAGCGTGTCCGTGGGTGACATCGACAACGACTCCGACGTCGAGATAATCGTGGGGACGAACAATGGCAAGGTCTACGGCTACGACACCAACGGTGAGGTCCTGGCCGGGTGGCCGATCCAGACGGACGCCGAGGTATTTTCGTCGCCGACGCTCACCGATCTCGACGGAGACGGCGACATTGAGATCATCGTCTCGGGCATGGACGGCATGGTCTACGTCTGGGACACCGCGGGCTCATACGATGACGGAGACGGCGTCGAGTGGGGCAACTTCCGTCACAACAGCCGCCGCACGGGCTACTACAATTACGAGCTCGAGGTCGGCGTGCACGAGGACGGGGCCTGGTCGGTGTTCGGGGCGAAACTGGATCAGAACGTGCCCAACCCGTTCAACCCCGTCACGTCGATCGCCTACACCGTTCCGGACGGCGGGGCCGACATCGACCTGGCGGTCTTCAACATCGCCGGCGTACGCGTAACTACACTTGCCAGCGGCAGAGTAAACGGTGGACGCAGCTCGGTGACGTGGGACGGCACGGACGCTCACGGCGCCCCTGTCGCATCCGGTATCTACTTCGTTCGTCTGACCGCGAAGGACGCCTCACTGACCAGGAAGGTCGTCCTTCTGAAGTAGCGGCAGAACACGAGCAGGTGAGTTAACACGAAGCCGGGTCCCATCGGGATCCGGCTTCGTCATGTTCGTTCTCAGTCGGTTGGCTCTTGAGGGCACATTGCCGGCCCGCGGAGCTCAGTCTTCCAGCTCCGCCCACCTCTCGTACAGCTTATCCACTCTGGACCTGAGTTCCCTCTGCTCGGTCACGAGCTTCTTCATCTTCGATCCGTCGGCGTGCACCGACGGATCGAGCAGCGCTATCTCCAGATCCTCGATGCGCTTCTCGCTCCGCGTGATCTCGCCCTGCACGTCGCGGCGTTCTCTGCGGGCCGAGGTCTTCGTGCCGGAGGCGTTCTGTCGCTCCTTCGCCTCCCGCCGCTTCTGTTCCTTGCTCTTCGGGCCTCTCCTCCCGCCCGGAGAACCAGTTGCGCGGGTGCTTCCGTCGCCGGAGGACGCTGCCAGACTGCTCGCCGCCGCCTCGACGCGCTCCTGCTCCTTCTTCCACAGGTAGTCGCTGTAGCTCCCAAGATAGGTCTTCACGCGACCGCCCTGAACCTCCATGACGTTCGTGGCTATCGCGTCCATGAACGCCCGGTCGTGGGAGACGAAACAGATGGTGCCCTCGTATCGTCGCAGCGCCTGCTCGAGCACCTCCCGGGACGACACGTCCAGATGGTTGGTCGGCTCGTCGAGCAGGAGCACGTTCGCGGGGTTCAGGAGCATCTTGGCAAATACGAGCCGGCTCTTCTCACCGCCGGACAACACACCGATCCTCTTGTCGACGTCGTCTCCCGAGAAAAGGAACGAACCCAGGAGCGCGCGCAGTCGCGGCCGCATGTGGTCGGGCGAGACCGACTGCAGTTCCCCGAGCACGGTGTTGCCGTGGCTCAGTTCGCGGCCCGGGTCCTGCCCGAAGTACTGGAGGGCGACGTTGCTGCCGAGCTTCGCCTCACCGGCAGCGACAGAGATCTTCCCCGCGACGATCTTCATCAGCGTGGATTTGCCTGCGCCGTTCACTCCGACGAAAGCCACGCGGTCGCCGCGCAGGATCTCAAGATCGAGATCGTCGAAGACGACGTTCTCACCGTATGCCTGCCGCACACCGCGCAGAGCGACGACGACGGATCCGGCACGGGTCGGCTGAGGGAACTGGAAGTGCATCGCGCGCCTATCGCGCGGGACCTCGACCAGCTCGATGCGCCCTATCATCTTGATGCGGCTGTTGACCAGGGCCCTCTTCGTCTTGTCGGCCCGGTAAGTGTTGATGAAGCGCTGGTGGTGAGCGATCTGCCGCTCCTGCTGCCTGCGGGTCGCCGCCAGCGTCTCGCGTCGCTTCTCCCGCTGCTCCTGGAAGGACGCGTAGCCACCGTGGTAGTCGACCAGGCCCTCCACTCCCAGCTCGCTGATGCGGGAGACCACACGGTCGAGGAAGGACCGGTCGTGTGACACGAGCACGACCGCCCCCGGGTACGTGCTCAGGTAGTCCTCCAGCCAGATGATGGACTCGAGGTCCAGGTGGTTGGTCGGCTCGTCCAGCAGGAGCACGGTCGGACGCTGAAGCAGGAGCTTCGCGAGAGCGATCCTCATCTGCCACCCGCCGCTGAACTCGTCGGTCAACCTGTCACGGTCGCTCTCCGCGAACCCGAGCCCCCCCAACACCGCAGCCGCCCGGGCCTCGATCGTGAAGCCGTCCTTGACCTCAAACTCGTGCTGGAGAGTCGCATACTCACGCATCACCTGGTCGTGTCTGGGCCCCTCGTCAGGCAGGTCGGACATCTCGTGCTCCAGCTCCCGCATGCGGTCCTCAATGCGCGAGAGGTCGCCGAAGACGGTCAGAACCTCGTCAAAGAGGGTCCTGCCGGACAGCGTCAGGCCTTCCTGGGGCAGGTAGCCGTACGTCGTTCCCTTGGAGCACGTGACACGCCCGCTGTCCGAAGTGAGGGTGCCCTCGATAAGGCGGAGCAGCGTGGTCTTACCGGTGCCGTTGGCCCCAACCAGGCCGACGCGGTCGGTATCACCCACGCGCCAGTTCAGGTCCCTGAAGAGCGGCTTGCCGGCGAAAGATATGGTGACGTTCTCGAGCCTGACCATCAGTGAGTCCCTGCCTGGGCTGAATGAAAGCCAAACATGTTGAATATACACTGAAGGGCGGCCGGTTTCCACGGGATCGGGCCAAACCTGCCGGCTGTTGCCGGTGTCCAATGTGGCGAGTACGATCCCGGAGTGGAATACAGAGCAGGGCGCTCGAACAGCATGCATGGGGGGAGCAAGATGAAAAGGCACCTCAAGTGGATAGTGCCGGTCATAGTGGTACTGGTGGTCGGTGTGGTGATCGTCCAGCAGGGCAGGCGCGGAGGTGGTGAGGCGAACGCCCAGACGGCGTCAGAGGACGGGGAAACGATACTGGGGGGGCGATCGGGCGTGTGTGAGATCGGCGACATCTCCGTTCTCCTGACCGAGGTCGGCGAGATCCAGCCCGAAACGATGGTGATGGTGAAATCGAAGATCAGCGGGAAGATCCAGAGCCTGTACGTCAAGGAGGGCCAGACCGTTCACAAGGGCTATCTCCTCGCGAAGGTCGAACCCGACATGGCTCAGGCACGCACGGTCGCGAGCCTGAAGAGCGGCTACGGACGCGCAAAGGTGAACATGGACCGCGCGAGCCAGGACCACGAACGAGACATCGAGCTCCATGGCGCCGGCCACATCTCAGACGAGGAGCTCCGGCTCTCGAAGGACGACTACGACATCGCGAGGATCGAGTATCGGTCCGCACTCGAGCAGATGAGGCTCGCCGAGGAGGACGGAGTCTCGATGGACCTCGAGGCGGAGGCGGAAGAGCTCCTCGACATCCTCTCCCCCGCGTCAGGTTCGGTCATCCGCGTCGACGTTGAGGAAGGCGAGATAGTGACCTCCGGCGCCGTCTCATATACCAGCGGCACGACTCTCATGATCGTCGCCGACCTCTCGAAGATGCAGATCAGGGCGGGAGTCAACGAGGTCGACGTCGGCAAGATCAGATTCGGTCAGGACGTCGTCATAGATGTCGACGCCTACCCGAACGTCAAATACGACGGGCTCATCACTCACATCGCTCCCGCGGCCCGGGACGAGCAGGGCGTGAAGGTCTTCGACGTTGAGATCGACATCGTCGACACAGACGAGCGCCTGAGACCCGGAATGACCGCCAACATCGAGATCCAGGGCGACCACACGGAGGGCATCCTGACGGTCCCCGTCGAGGCTGTGTTCAAGAAGGCGGGGCGCTACGTCGCATACGTCCTCGACGGAAGCGAGGACGAGCCGGTCGAGCGTGAGGTCGTCACAGGAATCAGCAATATCTCGACCGTCGAGATCATAGAAGGACTGTCCGAGGGCGAGACGGTGACGCTCTACGATCCGGATCTCGAGGGTGGCGAGCTCTCCGAGGACGAGGAAAGACGTCAGCGTATGTCCCGGCGCGGGAGGGGCTAGCATGCTGATATCAACCCGGGACCTCAGAAAGAGCTACGACCTGGGCTCGGTGGAGGTGCACGCGCTCCGCGGAATCACGATGGAGATAGGAGCGGGCGAGTACCTCGCGATCATGGGCCCGTCCGGCTCCGGCAAGTCCACGCTCATGCACATACTCGGGTGTCTGGACTCCCCATCCTCCGGAAGCTACGTTCTGAACGGCAGCGAGGTCGCAGGGCTTCAGAGCCGCGAGCTCGCGCGCGTCAGGAACAAGCAGATCGGGTTCGTGTTTCAGAACTTCAATCTCCTTCCCCGGATCGACCTCATCTCGAACGTCTCCCTGCCGCTCGTCTACCACGGGTCCATGAGCAAGACCGACCGCACGAGAAAGGCGTCGGAACAGCTGGAGCGTCTGGGCCTCGGCCACAGACTCAAGCACAGACCCAATGAGCTCTCGGGCGGCGAGCGCCAGCGCGCGGCCATCGCCAGAGCGCTGGTCAACGAACCCAGCATCCTGCTCGCGGACGAGCCCACCGGCAACCTCGACCAGAAGACGGGCCGCGAGATAATGAGCATCCTGGACGAGCTGCACTCCGGGGGGCGGACGGTCGTACTGGTCACGCACGATGCCAACGTGGCGGACCACGCGAACAGGACCATCCGCATCGAGGACGGCGCCGTCGCGGAGGACAAGAGCAACGGAGGGCCGCGGTAGATGAATCTGATGGAGAGCATCGGCGCAGGTGCCCGCGACATGGCCTCCAACAAGGGCCGTGCTGTCATCACGATCATCGGCATCGTCCTCGGCGTCGCGTCCGTCGTGACCGTGCTCGCGCTCATGAAGGGCGGCGAGCAGCAGTCTCTCGACTTCATGGACGAGATGGGGGGACTGAGGGAGATCCGCATCACCAACACGCGCGTAGACCGCCTGATGATGACGGCCGCCGAGAAGGCGTCCGAGCGTCTGACCTACCGCGACGCGCAGGCGATACAGGAGCAGTGTGAGAGCGTGGGGTACGTGGATCCCGAGATCACGCGATTCCTCACCGTCTCCTACGGGGACAAGACCTACCAGATGAAGGTCCTGGGAACGAACCGGGAGTACCCCTACGCGGACAGTATGCCGCTGGGCGAAGGACGCTGGCTCTCGGACAAGGACTGCGACAACTACGCGAACGTCGTCACCATGGGTACGACCTACAAGGAGGATCTCTTCGGAGACGAGGAGGCTATCGGTAAGACGATCCTGATCGACGGCGTGCCCTTCGAGGTCGTGGGGCTCACGAAGAAGAAGGAGTTCTACTTCCAGGGTCAGGGCGGCGGGAGCGACCGGAATGTGCTGGAGTGGTTCAATCGGTCGCACTACATACCCATCACCACGATGATCAAGCGCTTCACAGTGAACGACCGGCTGGACGGCCTCGAGATAGCCGCGAAGAGGGTCGACCTCGTCCCCGCCCTCATGGAGGAGGCCAGGACGGTCCTCACCAGGCGGCACGGCGTAGAGGATTTCAACCTGGAGGCCAAGTCGGAACAGATGCAGCAGCGTAGCGAGCAGGAGGGATTCTTTAACATCATCTTCTGGGCCATCGCCTTCGTCTCGCTGTTCGTTGGCGGCGTCGTCATCGCCAACATCATGCTTTCATCCATTACGGAGCGCGTCCGCGAGATAGGCGTGAGGAAGGCCATCGGCGCCGCTGACCGTGACCTGTTCATGCAGTTCCTTGTTGAGGCCGTGGTCGTGACCGCCGCCGGAGGCGTTGTGGGACTGTTTCTGGGGCTCGGTCTCGTCGCCGTTGTCAGCAACGTACTTGGAATGCCCACATCGCTCTCGGTCGGGATCCTGGCGTCCGCGTTCTTCTGCGCGGTCGGTGTCGGGCTCGTTTTCGGGCTCTTCCCCGCGATGAAGGCCGGCCGGCTGAACTCGGTCGAGGCTCTGCACTACGAATAGGAGACAAGCGACCACGTGAACATCCTCGAGAGCATAGCCGGCGGCCTGTCGTCCATATGGTCACACAAGTTGCGCTCATCTCTGACACTCTTCGGCATCGTCGTCGGAGTCGCGTCGGTGGTCGCCATGTTCTCGTTCGTGGGCGGCATCGGCGACCGCATAATGGAGGACTTCGAGCTGCTCGGCTACGACAACGTCTTCTTCGTCGGGTCCCGGCCACCGGACAACCCGGACAACCTCGCCAGCCTCAGGGTCTCGAAGGGACTCACCCTGGAAGACACGGAAATCCTACGGAAAGAGGTGCCCGAGATCGAGTGGCTGACACCGGCAGTGGATTCCTACGTGGTCGGGCGCGCCGGCAGCGAGGCCAGGCGCTTCAGCGCCTTCGGTGCGACGCCGGACGGGTTCCCTCTGCTCAAGCTCGAGATCGGCGAGGGCAGACCGCTGACTTGGACCGACGTCGAGAACCACACGCGCGTGGTCGTACTGGGACAGCTGATCAAGGAGGACCTCTTCGGAGACGCCAACGCCGTCGGTAAGGACATGCTGCTCGACGGGCAGAGCTTCCGCGTGGTGGGCGTGCTTCGCATGAAGGACTTCAGCCAGATGTTCGGGAACAGCGGTCAGGAAGAGAACCACGAGCGCGTCTACATCCCCGTGACCACCAGCATGCACTACATGACCGGGTCGAAACGAATCGACTATCTCGCCATAAGGATACGGGATGACGCCGATATCGGGGCCGCCTATGATAAGATACATGACACGCTTCTGCAGGAGCACCGTCAGGTCGAGGATTTCCAGATCGAGAACGTGGCGGCGCAGATAGCCGAGGCCATCCAAGGCGTCGAACAGATCATCAGCACGTGGAACACGATCCTCTCGAGCATAGCCACGGTCGCCCTGCTCGTCGGAGGCATCGGGCTCTTGTCCGTACTCATCATCTCCGTGAATGAGCGGCTGCGCGAGATCGGAATACGGAAGGCCGTCGGCGCCGAGGACCGGGCGATCTTCCGGCAGTTCATCGTGGAATCGGTCACGATCAGCGTCGTCGGCGGACTGGTCGGGGTCGCGCTGGGAGCAGGACTGTGCGGGCTCATCACGTTCGCCGCGACACAGATGGGCCAGGACATCGTCGTCCCGGTCTCGATGACGGGGGCCGCGCTCGGGATGTCGTTTGCGGTGGCAGTAGGCTTCCTCTTCGGCCTCTACCCGGCGCTCAAGGCGTCGAAGCTCGACCCCATAGAGGCGATGTCGAGATACGCCTGACGCGGGAACGCCCGGGAACCTGACGCCGGGAGCCCGGTGCGCGACGCCCGGGAACCTGAGCACCCGCGCTCATCACCGACCTCCTCCGAAAGGAGACCGCTTTGTTCGAAGCAATAGCCAAAGACTCCACATCGAGCGCGTCAGTGCTCACGAGACTGGCGGCAAGGGAACTGGCCGAGATGGCCGAGGCCTCCGACGCCTCCAATCCCGGGGCATTCTGGGAGGAACTCCACCACGCCTGTCGCGAGCTTGTCAAAGCGAAGCGCGAGATGGCGTCCATCATCAGTCTCGTCAGCCAGGTGCTCAGTGTGGCCGAGCGATCTGTTCTGTCAGGCGTTTCCCCGGACACGGCGAGGCGCATCGTCTATCTGGAGTGCAGCAGGATCTGGGAATCGGGCGAGACGCAGCTCGAGGAACTCGGCCTCGAGGGGGCCGGCCTTGTACCCCCGGGCGCCTTGGTCGCGACGGTGAGCACGAGCGAGAGCGTACGAGCGGTTCTGGCCGCCGCGATCCGGAACGGCACCGAATGCAGCGTCGTGGTCTCGGAATCCCGTCCCTCCAACGAGGGAGTCGAGTTCGGGACCAGTTTTCCCGCATGGGGCATACCTGTCACGCTGGTGGTCGACGCGGCACTCCCCGGGCTGGTCGAACGGTGCCAGCTGGTGCTGGTCGGGGCCGATGCGGTCTCGGAGAACGACTTCGTCAACAAGGTCGGAACGTACCCGCTGGCGCTGGCGGCGAAGGAGGCCGGCGTTCCCGTCTACGTGGCGGCGCTGCTCGACAAGCTCATAGCTGAAGGCGCCAGGGGCCGCCCGGATCGCGTCTGGGATCCGAGCGAGGTCCTGGCCACTCCCCTCCCCGGCGTGACGGTCGAGAACCGTTACTTCGAGCGCATTCCCCTGTCGCTCGTCGAGGGGATCATCACGGAGGAGGGCATCCTGGACGCCGAGGAGGTCTCGTCGAAGATCCTGTCGAGACCGGTGGCGCCGGCGCTCCTCGAGATCCTGTTTCCGCGCGCGGTGGAGACGTCGTCGTAAGCCGGTTGCACACCCCCACGCCCCCCTTTTCAGTCACCCGATTCGGGTGGACATCTCCTCCCGGCGGAGGCTACAATTGGGCTTCTGGGTGCAATTGGCACCTCTGATTCCCCCGATGGCGTGCGTGCCTCGAGTTCGCGCCGCGGGGGCGACGGACGCAACAGCTCGGGGCGCTTCCTTACGCAACACGGAAAGAAGAGTGACGCCGATGGGAACCAACAGAGTAACAGTAGCACCGGACAAGGTGCACGAGACTATCGCGAGCCACATGCTGGCGGACGGTTTCGACATCGTCCTCGATCTCGCGAAGAGCAAGGGCACGCGTTTGTATGACTCTCGAAGCGGGAAGTACATGCTCGACTTCTTCACCTGCTTCGCGTCGTCCCCCATCGGGTTCAATCACCCGAAGATGACCGAGCCGAGCTTCGTGGAGAAACTCGGAAAGGTAGCGATCAACAAGCCGGCCAACTCCGACCTCTACACCATCGAGATGGCCGAATTCATAGAGACGTTCGCCACCATTGCGGCGCCTCCCGAGCTTCCCAACCTTTTCTTCGTCAGCGGTGGAGCACTCGCCGTTGAGAACGCCCTGAAGACCGCGTTCGACTGGAAGGTGCGGAAGAACATGGCGAAGGGCATCAACACGCCCGACACGCCCGCGGCTGAGATCAAGGGGATGAAAATCATCCACTTCCTGCAGTCCTTCCACGGGAGGACCGGCTACACACTCAGCCTGACCAACACGTTCGACCCGCGCAAGACGCAGTATTTCCCGCAGTTCGACTGGCCGCGCGTCCTGAATCCGACGATCAAGTTCCCGCTCGAGGGCAAGAACCTCGAGGATGTGATTGCGGCCGAGCGCGAGTCCGTTGCGCAGATCGAGCGCGCGATCGCCGACAACCCGGACGACATCGCCGCCATCATCATCGAGCCCCTCCAGGGCGAGGGCGGCGACAATCACTTCCGTCCGGAGTTCCTGCAGGCGCTCAGGAAGATCGCTGACGAGAAGGATGTCATGTTGATCTTCGACGAGGTGCAGTCCGGCCTGGGACTGACGGGAACGATGTGGACGTTCCAGCAGATGGGCATGACACCGGACATCGTGTGCTTCGGCAAGAAGACACAGGTCTGCGGCATCATGGTCTCCGAGCGCGTCCGCGAGGCCAAGGGCAACGTGTTCGAGACCAGTTCGAGGATCAACTCGACGTGGGGCGGCAACCTGATCGACATGGTCAGATGCCAGCGATACCTGGAGATCATCCGTGACGAGAAGCTGGTGGAGAACGCGGCGTCGGCCGGAAAGCGTCTCGTCTCGGGCCTCAAGGTCATCGCCGACACATCCGGCGGCAAGATGACCAATGTGCGCGGCCGCGGCCTGATGTGTGCGTTCGACCTCGCGACGCCGGAAACACGGGACGAGTTCCTTCCGAAGCTCCGCGAGAACGGGACGTTCGCGCTGCCGTGCGGCGCAACCACTGTCCGCTTCCGCCCGCCGCTCAACATCAGCGGCGCCGAGATCGATGAAGCTCTCGAGGCACTGGAGAAGACCATTCGAAGCCTGTAGCGCTCGAAGGCTGGAAGCCTGTATCACACGGAGGTCCGGAGCGACGTGACACTTCGAGACACGACACATCGCACGCGCTTCAGCCTTCTGATAGCGCTCGCCGTATTGCTGACGATCCCCGCCCTCACGGGCGGGGATTCGTTTGCGCGACCGCGGTCCCTCGCCACGTCCGAGATACTCTCCTCACCCACGGACCTCGCGATGGTACCGGTGCTACCTCCCGCGGTCTGCGGTGTCCAGGCAACGGACGTCCCCGAGGATGGTGGCGGCATCATCAGTGTGACGTGGGAGGTTCCAGAGGACGCTCCGGGAACCGAATTCATTACGGGCTTCGAGATCTTCAGGTACGCCCCGGGCGAGACACTGGCGCTGATTGGCGACGTGCCGCCTGCTGACCGCGAGTTCGAAGACGGATCAGCCGAGGACGGCACGACCTATCAGTACGTCGTGCGCTCCGTCTCACGATCCGGTTTCACCGACTCCGAGCCGAGTGGCCCGGCGGTGGCGAGTGCGCAGTGGTTCGCTCGGGGGCGCCTCCCCGTACTCCTCGTCACGCTGTTCTTCTGCATCGCCGTGCTCTTCTTCGTTCACAGGGCTAAGGGCGGGGCCGAGCTGTTCATCCGGAAGATCCCGGGACTGGAGGCCGTGGACGATGCCGTGGGACGCGCCACGGAGATGGGCCGGCCCGTGCTCTTCGTGCCGGGCATCGAGACGGTGAGCGAAGTGGGAACGCTGGCAGCGCTCACGATCCTGGGGCATGTGGCGAAGCGCGTTGCGACTCACGGCACGCGTCTCCTGGTGCCGGTCGCCGACCCGATCGTGATGACGACGGCCCAGGAGATCGTGAGGGCCGCCTACGCCGAAACGGGTCAGCTCGACGCCTACGACCCCGGCAGCGTTGCCTACCTGACGTACGACCAGTTCGGATACACGGCAGGAGTAGACGGCATCATGGTGCGGGAACGGCCCGAGGCGGTGTTCCTGCTGGGCACGTTCTACGCCGAGTCGCTCATTCTCGCGGAGACGGGCCACGCCATCGGGGCCATCCAAATAGCCGGTACGAAGGAGACTTCCCAGCTACCGTTCTTCGTCGCCGCGTGCGACTACACGCTCATCGGAGAGGAGCTCTTCGCGGCGTCGAGCTACCTCTCGCGCGAGCCGGTTATGCTCGGGAGCCTCAAGGGACAGGACCTCACGAAGATGGTCATCATCTACGTCATCGTCTTAGGATTCGTGGTGGGTTCTGTCGGGGCGCTGGTCTTCCCCGACGGAAGCTCGTTCTTCTCGAGGGCGTTCGACGCTCTGTACTCGTGGTTCGGCTAGCGGATCCGCGGTCCCGGGATTCGAACCACCGGAGATACCGATTCATCGACCGGAGACACTGATCCATCCACCGGAGACACTGATTCATGAAGCGCACGGTTCCACTGCTGATCACGTTCCTCACGGGCTTCTTCCTCATCGTCTCGTTCTTCGTCCCGCACGAGCCGTTCGGGCAGCTCGAGCAGCGACTTCTCGTGTGGTTCGCCATCGTGTCGGGCTTCGCGATGCTCCTCGGCGTCGATAGTCTGTTCAGGGCGCACCTGAAGAGGATCGTTCGAGCCCGCGAGGGCAGGTGGCACAGTCTGGCGCTGCTTCTGAGCCTGGTCGTAACGCTCGCCGTCGGCATCATCGGATTCGCCAGGTTCGGCAGCCCGTTCCACATGCAGTCGCCGTTCATGTTCGTCTACACGTACGGCATCATCCCTCTTCAGGCGACGATGTTCGCGCTCCTGGCTTTCTACATCGCGTCGGCGTCCTATCGCGCGTTCAGGGCGCGGAACACGGTTGCGACACTACTCCTGGTGTCGGCGGTCATCGTCATGCTGGGCAGAGTTCCGATCGGGGCCGCCATCTCGCAGTTCTTCCCCGTGGCCCAGGAGTGGATCATGGACGTCCCACAGCTGGCGGCCAAGCGGGGCATCCAGATAGGCGCGGCGCTCGGAGCGGTCTCGATGTCGCTCAGGATCCTGCTGGGCATAGAACGGAGCTATCTGTCGTAGGAGTGGGTGCGCGTCCCGGCAAACAGGGACGGCCCAAGGAGGACCGGTGGCAGAAGGCGGACGCAGGGGTTTCTGGGAAGTGATGAACAACATCGACAGGAGGATCATCTTCCTGATCCTCGCGGTGTGCGTCACCATCCCGCTCATCGTCAGCACCGGCGGCGAGATCAAGCCCACGGCGCCTGTGATAAGGGCGCACGCCTCGGTCGAGTCGCTCTCGCCTGGTGATTACATGATGATCTCGATCGACTTCGACGCCACATCGGCGCCGGAACTCATGCCCATGCTGCGCGCGGTCCTGCGGCAGGCCTTCGAGAAGGACGTCAAGATCATCATGCTCGGCCACATCGCCATCGGCCTGCCCCTGGGCCACATGGCGCTCGAGCAGGTCGCGGCCGAGTACGACAAGGAGTACGGCGTCGATTACGTAGACCTGGGCTACCGCCCGGGCTACATCGCGGTCATGATCGCGATGGGCAGGGAGATCGAGGACATCTTCGCCAGCGACTACCAGGGGACGCCCCTGCGGGAGATGCCGGTAACCGCGGATATCCACTCGTACGATGACATCGACCTCCTGTTCGGGTTCGAGCACGGCGCGGTCATCGACTACTGGGTGCGTTACACGCAGGCTCGGTTCGACCAGAGAATGACGTTTGGGACCACGGCCGTGATGGCACCCGATGCCTACCCGTACCTCCAGTCGGGTCAGATCGAGGGACTGGTCGGGGGACTCAAGGGCGCGGCCGAGTACGAGACGCTCATCGGGCAGCCGGGCCTCGGAACGCGGGGAATGCCGGCTCAGCAGTGGGCGCATCTCCTAGTCATCGGGTTCATCGTTCTCGGCAACCTCGGCTACTACTTCACCAGGAAGCGCGGCCGCGGGGCCGCTTAGGTGAACGGGGGGCGGCCGGTGTGACACCGGGCGTCCCAAACACGGAGACGGAATGGGTTCGACCACGATGCTCATAGGAACGTGGATCGCGGGGTTTCTGACCCTCGCGATATTCTCATTCCTGTACAAGGACAACCCGGTCTACAAACTCGCCGAGCACATCTACGTTGGCGTGTCGGCGGGCTACTGGCTGATCTACGTCGCGTTCTTCGATGTCTACCCCATGCTCATCCAGGGCTTCCAGGACGAGACCGGCCTCGAGAAGTGGATCCTGCTGGTTCCCGGTGCGCTGGGGCTGATCATGTTGTCGCGCTGGTTCCCTCGTACCGCGTGGTTGTCGAGATGGCCCATCGCTTTCACGGTGGGCGTAGGCGCGGGCCTGGGGATCACGGCCAACATACAGGGCTACGTGATGCCCCAGCTTCAGGCGACACTTCTGCCGGTGACGGGATGGAACATCGTCAGCCTGAACAACGTGATCTTGACGGTGGGCGTGATAACGACCATCCTCTACTTCTACTTCTCGAAGCCCCACAAGGGCGCGCTGGGATGGATGGCACGGGTGGGCATCGTCTTCATCATGGTCAGCTTCGGGGCGTCCTTCGGATACACGCTGATGGCGCGTATCTCCCTGCTCATCGGACGGCTCTACTTCCTGCTCTCAGATCTGCTGCATGTGATCGACTAGGGACGACCGGCTACCCCGCCCACCTCGACAGATGAATCGCGTCCGAAGCCTGGAAGACCTCCTCCGAAACAGGCAGGCGGACCATTCGAATACCTGCACGCATCACGCGGAAGCCGCGTTCCAGAAACAGAGGAAGCGCGCTCTGGTAGCGTCCACTTAGGCCTGCAGCCACGCGGGCTAACCCCAGTGACACGCAAGACGCCCAAACCTGCTGTAGAAGATCGTCGAGAACGGACGGGCCGTCCGCACCCGGTCTCACAGCGAGTGCATGAATGTAGGCGCGCCCCGTCGTGTTCTCTGCTCTGATGGACGTGCTTCTCAGTATCGCGAAACCGTTGAGCCTGTCGCCCTCTCCTCGAGAGAGAAGCGTGCGGCCGAAGCCGTGGGAGTGGATCGCCTCCACCTCCCCCGAGTAGTCGAGACCGGACAGGATCGAGTCGCCTATCTCGCGTATCTCGCAGAGCGCGCGGCGGCGCCCCGAGCTTCCCAACGCCTCCCAGACGAGAGCGTCCTCGACTCGGGCGCTCTTGAACCTCTCGGCCTCGCGGATGAGCGGTAACTCGATTATGTGGGTCGGGTAGGTGGCTACGAATCCGAGCTTCGTGTAGAGACCGATGTTCGCCCCACTCTCCGGCATGGTCTCCAGCCCGATAACGTCGGCCTTCTGTTCCAAGTAGTCCACCGTGTGGTTGACGAGCGCCGTGCCGATGCCGAGCCCCTGGAGCTGCGTGGGCACACCGAACGTGCCGAACCAGCCGACTCTCCCCCACGTTCTCGCGAGAATGAAACCGACCATGGCCCCGTCGTCGGCCACGGCCACGAGGTTGGCGTCGGGGTCGAGCGAGATGGCGTAGCGAAGGGCCTCGATCGTCCTCTCCGACAGAGGCTCCGGCTCGCGGCGGTAGATCCTGTACCAGTCGGTGAAGACCCCGGCCTCGATCTCGGCCACGGCCCGCAAATCTTGCTGCGTCATCGTCCTCAGCGTGAAGTTCATCGTGGGCCTAAGCCTCTCCGCCGTCTGCTCGCTCGAGCGCTGCGCTGATGGCGACTCTAACACCGTCCCTGGGCGCTTCATATCCCCATCCGATCTCGTTACCCTGAACGTAGATGGCACGAGGAATCTGATGCTTGAGCAAGGTGCCGCGCACTTCCACGCAACTCATGAATCGTCCCCTTTAGTTCGACGATCGAGCAGCAGGTCTATGTATGCCCGGTCGATGAGATCTTCGTCGGATATCCCGAGCGCGTCCACGAGCTCTCGGACGCGGGCACGGCCGTCCTCCTGCGATTCGTCGGCCCCCAGCACCGCCTCCAGCTCTATGAAGTCACCGAGGCCCTCGACCGTGTCCAGGTGGACCCGCGTCCCCGCCACATGATAGACCTCGCGCCGCTTCCGAACCACCCCTGAAACGCCCAGTGCCTTTGAGAGGGCGTCCCTGAGCGTGGTTGCCTCGCGCGTCGGCAGGATCATGTAGCGAGACTCAGAGGGCCCGTGGGCGTCCGCCCGCTCGTAGTAGATGAGCTCGCCCCGGTCCCCGTCAGAGCGACGGAGCCTGAGCCTCCCCCGCTTCGACCTGAAGAACGTGTCCTCCTGCGAGATGGTCTCTGGCGGGGCGCCGGCCAGCTTCTCCGCCCGCGCCCGCTGGCCCGCGAAATCGGTCGCCCGCGCCTTGATCTCTATGTTGCGTCCCACGCCCTGCCTCCGGGCTGAGCGGTCATTCGCACGGTGGACGGTCGCTCATGCGGCAACGTCCGGCCGCACGGTGAGCATCCGGCCGCACGGTGAGCATCCGGCCGCGCGGTGAGCGGATCGCGCCGCTACGGCTTCAGATGACCGATGAAGAAATCGGTGATGGCATTGTAGCACGTCACGCGATTCTCGAACTTGAGAACATCGTGCCCCTCGTCCTCGAACATCAGGTAGTTCACGTCCTTGCCCATGCCCTTGAGTTCCTCGACGAGTTCCCTCGACTCGACCTCCACCACGCGCGGGTCGTTCTTCCCCTGAATGACCAGAAGCGGGCAGGCGATGTCCTCGACGTAGGTGCCGGGCGAGCGCTCGATGAGGAAATCCTTCTCCGTCTCGGGGTCGCCCATGAGAAACGCCATGAAGGGCTTCCAGGTCTCGGGAACGCGGCCCGCGAACCCGATGAGGTCGTACGGACCGAACATATCGACGGCCGCCGACCAGAGTTCCGGATGCCGCGCCGCCATCGTCAGGGTCATGTACCCGCCGTAGGACCTCCCCACTACGCCCGCTCGCCCGACGTCCAGGCGCGCGTCGTTCGGGAGCACCTCCGTCATCGCGTGCACGTGATCCAGCCTGTCAGCACCACCCCAGTCGCGCACGACCCTGCTCATGTAGTCGAACCCATACCCGCTGCTGCCGCGTACGTTGGGCACGAAGACGGCAAAACCCCGAAGCGTCAGAAACTGGATAAGCGGCATGGAGAACCACGCGAAGTCCGGCCGCTCCTGGGCTTGGGGACCGCCGTGCAGGTAGTACACAAGCGGGCGGGGTCCCTCGAACCCCAGTGACTCGGGCGGAAGGTAGAGGCGCGCCGAGACCCGAAGTCCGTCGTACGACGTGAACGATGCGTCCTCCCCCGCCGACAGCATCTCAGGCGGTATCCCCAGCACCCGCTCCCGCGTCTGGCACGTCATCCGGTCCCTGGACGCTCCCTCGATGATGTAGATCTGGGTCGGAGAGGTGGCCGTAGAAAAGGAGAGCGCGTACCGGTCTCCGACGCGATCGTAGCGGTACGACTCCAGGACGCCACCCGAGAGCTCACCCTGCCCCGCGAGCACGCGTTCGAGCGTCATGGTCAGGGCGTCCTCGTCAAAGCGCCCCTCGTAGAGCCACGAGCAGCCGTCTATGTTGTAGCCGATGAGGTACAGGTCATCGCGCACGTGCCTGAGGTCGGTCAGTTCCCCTTCACCCGTGTGGACCGCGCCCTCGACCGGAACCTCCACGGGATTCGCGGAGTCCGAGAGGTCCATGTACGCCACGCCGTACGTGTCGCTGAAAAGCGAGGTGAAGAAGAGAAGCCCCGAGTCATTACGAACGAACGCGCAGTCCGAGATGCTGTTCGGCGGCGGCTTCTCCCCCTCCTTGCGAGACTCAAGCGGCAGGCCGTAGAGCAGCTTGAGGTCGTCGCACCCGTCCTCCTTGAGGTACGCGACGTGGTCACCCGCCCCGTAGGCGTCGATGACGACCGCCTTGTCGTGCGAGTCGTTGACGCCGACCGGGTACCCTCCGTAGACGCTCGCTACGAGCTTCGTGACCTCGCCGGTCGAGAGGTCGCAGCGATACGCGGTGTGCATCGCCTCGGTCTGCGACTCCGTCAGGAGGTACACGAGTGCACGTTTTATGTCGTAGTCGACGCAGTGGACGGCCTCTCCGTCGAACCTGCCCGGGAAGGCGGGCTCGGGGAATCCCCCGTCAACGGGCACCAGCATCGGCTTGTAGGCCTCGTCGCCGTCGCTGTCGATCATGACGAGAATGCGCCCGAGCGACGGGAACACGACGAACGACGCGCCCCCCATGAGATGAGGGTTCTGGAGAGCCATGTGCGGCGGGAGGAGCGGCTCGGGCACACTGCCGCCCACGTCCATCGCGTAGAGACTCAGCTGACCGGACAGATTGCTCATGAAGAAGAGCCTGTCCTCCACGGCCTGCGGGACCAGGAAGAGCCTCGCAGACAGCAGTGATTCGATGCGTGCCATGTGTGTCCTCCGATGAAGCAGTCACGCCCCGTCGCGCGCGACCACCATGAGCGTTATGTCATCTTCCTGTGGCGCCTCGCCCACGAAGCTCTTAATCTCGTCGAAGACGGCGGTTCTCATCTCGATAGGGGTGGACTTGACGTTGGCCTTGGCTACCTCTAGCAGGCGCCCTTCTCCGAAGGGTTCGTCGTCGGGATTCTGCGCGTCGGTCGCCCCGTCGGTGTAGCCCAGCAACCGGTCGCCAGGGAGCATTGTGACCTCGCCGCCTTCCCAGACCGCGGCCTCCAGCATGCCGAGCGGTATCCCCGTGCCCCGCAGTTCCTCGACGGCGCCGCCGTTCTGCGTGCGGAACAGGTACGGGGGGTTGTGACCCGCGTTGCAGTACTGAAGGGTTCCCGTCTCCGGATCGAGCACCGCGTAGAAGACCGTCACGAACGAGTCGTCGTTGGTGTCCGAGAAGATCCGGCGGTTCGCGGCGGCCATGACGGCCGCAGGCGCGAATTCATGCTCGAAGGCGTAGGTGCGGATGAGCGTGCGTACCATCGCCATGTAGAACGCCGCAGCCACGCCCTTGCCCGACACGTCGGCGACGAGGATCCCCCACCGGTTCTCTGACAGCGGAATGAGGTCGATAAAATCCCCCGACGCCTCCCTGGCGGAATCTATGATGGCCTTGAACTCCCAGCCCGGGACGTGCGGCGCGCTCGACGGCATGAGGCTCGCCTGCATGTCGGCCGCCACGGCGAGCTCCTCCTCGGCGCGCATGGCACGGAGCGTCTGCTTGTAGACCTCGGCCCCGTGGAGTGCCGAAGCGATCTGGGCGGCGAGCGACTGGACCGCGGGGATGATGTCGGACACCGTCTCGGGATTGACGCGCCTCTTGATCGCGATGCCGCCCAGAACGGCACCGGTCTCGCTGTGCACTATGGGTACGAGGACGAGCCCGTGGCTTCTGGGCGTGACGCCCCACGGCAGTTCGCGGTGAGCCGGGGAACCGAGCGTCTCGCCCGTCGCCTGCAACCACTCCCACACCACGTCGTCCGGTCGGTCCGCGTAGTCGGGCTCGTGCAGGAGCTCCTGCCGGGGAAACAGGCGGACGTCGACGGTGCACATCGCGAACATCTCGCCCACGTGCTCTCGAAGGAACTCCGGGAGTTTCGACCCGTCGCGCGGCCCGCCGACTATCGCCCTGCCGAAACCCTCCAGGCTCTGAAGCTCACGCGTCCTCTCCCTGCTCTGCTCCACGGCACTGCTCATCCTGTGCGCGAGCGCGCTGGCCATCAGTGCGCCGATGACGACAAAGAGAGGGGCGATGAACCCCTTCTCCGCGTAGAGCCCCGCCGCGAATACGGTGAACGGAGCGATGAGCGGCGGCCAGCCCACTGACATCCATGTGAGCTTCCTGACAGCGCGGCGCGACTCGGCGGCGAAACCGAGAACGGGTGACCGCTCGATGTAGAGCATGTACGGGATCGACACGACGATGGGAAGCAGGAACCTCACGAGCGTCGCGTAGATCGCCGGAGTGAGCGCAGATAGACTGAGAGCCGCGGGTGGGTGCACGCCCCCTACCCTCACATAGACCGCCAGGGCCACAAGTCCGGCCAGCGTGTCTCCGCCCGCGTCTATCGCGCAGCTGCGGGCAGCCCTCCAGCGGAGCGCGGTCGTGTCCGACCTGCGCAGGTCCTGCGCGAGGCTCACGGAGCGCCATACCAGGAACAGCCACAGAGCGGTCGGGCCGAACAGGAGCGCGGTGAACCACCTCACGATGTCGTCCAGCGAACCACCGACGCTGCCGAAGAGACCGCGGTCGATCTGGATGTAGAAGTTGAAGTCCACCCGTCTGAAGGCGTAGATGAGAAGCATGGCACCAGCAAACGGCAGCCAAGCGGTCCGGAGGACCGACAGATCCGTGGCACGAACGAGCCATACGAGCGCGACGACCGACAGCGGCCCGGCGTAGAGAACCGCCAGTATATCACCGAGACCGACGGCCCGGTCGCGGCCTGAGGCCTCGAGGAGCTCGGGCCAGAAGCGCCTGGCTATCGAGTGCAGCAGCTTCTCCATGACTGGATCTCCGCGCACGCGGCCGCTCTCAGGCGGCCTTGCGAGCAACTATCGCCAGAAGCTCACGGAAATCGTCTTCCGGAGTCCCGGGCAGTGACTCGAGGAAATCGCCACCGTCGAACCCGCCCTCAGAGACCAGGCGGCCGTAGTCTTTGTTCGTGTAGCCCTGAACGGTCATCGCGTGACGCTCGACTCCGCCGGTCGCGGCGTCGACGATGTAGAAACGCGTCGTGGCCGTCCGGCTCTCGTCATCCCAGGAGTACTCCTGAAGACACAGGTGAGACGAATCGGAGAACAACCCCGCTTCGGCCGTGTACCACGTGGAAGAGCTCTCCCCCGTCTCCCTGACGGCGTCGTATCTCTGCGGCTCGAGCAGCAGCACGCCCTCGGGTGCGAGCGCATCGTGCGCCTTGTGGATGAGCAGAGCGGCATCTGCGGGTGGGAAAACGTTCAGTTCACCGAAGATGAGCATGACGAGATCGAACGCGGCGCCGGGTTCAGCGTGCCTGACGTCCCCGAGGAGGTACTCCACCTCCACCCCGCCCTCGCGGGACAGCTTGGCAGCATGCTCGATGGAGGCCGGAGAGAAGTCGACGCCTACGCAGTCGTGCCCGAGTGCCGCCAGCCGGCTCGTGTAGAGACCCGGCCCGCAGCAGAGATCGAGGACTCTCCCGCGTTTGCCCCTGAGCAGAGTCCCGTGAATCCACTCGACGTGCCTGTCGATGACGTCGGACCGGCGGCTCGCCCGGTCGTGGTCCTGAGAGAGGTGCTGGTCGAGCATCCGCCTGCTGAAGGATGGCTCGTTCCACGGGATGTTCCCACCCTCTTCCCACGGGATGGGAACGGGCGACCGCTGCACGATCTCAGTGAGCTTCATCGTGTCACCATTGCCTCTACCCAGATCATGGCGACGTGCCGGGGGAGCCGACGCGCTCGAGGCTGCCCGACCCGCTTATGTCCTCCGTGACCTTGGGCTCCCCGGAGTAGCGAACCGTGCCGCTCCCGCTGATCCTGACGTCCAGACGTTCTGCGACGTTCAGAGCGACCAGTCCGGACCCCGAGACACTCACGTCACCGTCCTGGGTGACGAGGTCCTGAGCGCGATAGCGCCCGGACCCGCTGACGCTGACCGTCTGCACACGCGCTTCGCCGGCGGCGCTCACCTGACCGGAACCGGAGATGGCCGTATTCATCTCGTCGGCCGTCAGATCGCCAATGTCGATCGACCCGGAGCCACTGACAGACATGGCAAGGAGGTCGGTCACGAGACGTCCGACCTCGATCGACCCCGATCCGGATACGGAAAGACCAGAGAGATCTCGGACGGAGACGTCGAAGACGATCGGCTCGGTGGGTCTGAGCGAGCCCAGCGAGGCCTTCTGTGTCAGGCCGATCCGAAGCGTACCCTCACGGACCTCCGTGATGACGTACTCCATCAGGTTATCGTCGGCGCGAACAGTCAGACCTTCTGTTTCACCCTGGGTAAGAACGACGACGCCCATGTTCGAGAGCCCGACGCGCTCGAATCCTCTGACTTCCCGAGTCTCGGTCGTGATGTCGCCCGACCCCTCTATGGTAAGCATGTCGCACGAGCCCGTGAACAGGGCCAGGAGCATCAGACTCACGACGAGCTTCCGTTCCACCTTCCTACCTCCGTCGCTGTGGCGTGGTCGCACCAGTCGGCTATTCGTTGCCCGTGCACGTGACGGTGCCGATACCGGTAACTCTCTGGCGGACGGTCGGCGCACCCTGATATCTGATGCTGCCGGTCCCCGAGATGCTCGCATCAAGGGTGTCCTGAACATGTATGGTAACGTTCCCCGCTCCGCTCACGACAGCGTTCGCCGACGTGCACTCGAGATCCGGCGCCGTGTAGTTGCCAGCGCCGCTCAGCTTGATGGTCTGGAAGTCGACCTTCCCCGCGATCTCACAGCTTCCGGCCCCACTGAGAATGACGCTGAGGGACTCAGCGTTCAGTGAACCCACCTCGATGGCTCCCGCGCCGCTCACGATCAACGAGAGTCCGTCCGAGTCGATGCGGGGTGCGTCTATGCGCCCGACTCCAGAGAGGATCAGCTCCCTGATTCGGTCCATGGTGACGCTGAATTTTATGGAAAGCCTCTTCTCCTTGAGGCCGTTCACCCACCCGGCCCTCTCGAGCCCGAGGACGAGGACACCGTTTTCTACCTCCGCCGTCACCCTCCGCATCACGTCCTCCGCGGCCTCGATGGTCAGCGAGGTGTGGTCGCCCTGCGTGATCATCACGCTGCCGAAGCCCCTGAGTGTGACCGCGTCGAACCCAGTCACATCTCTGGCCTCGGTAACCGTCCTCACGTCGGACATGGCACCGTCTCCTTTTTGGTGTGGACTCACGGCTCAGTAGCCGAGACCGAGGTCCACGCGGTTCGGGATGGGCTCGCCGCGCGCCGCCGCATTCAGAAGCCGGGCGAGCGCGCGGATCCGCAGCGATTCGGTCTCGGGGGTGTGCGGTGCGCCGGCTCGATGCGGGTTCATCATCACATTGTCAAGTTCACGAAAGGCATACTCAGAGGGCCTGGTCGCTGAACGACCGGGCTCGTCGATTGGGTAATTGTACCAGACGTCGAGGCCGGCTGCATGCAGAGTTCCCTCGCGAAGAGCATGAAAAAGAGCGGACTCATCCACGATCGGTCCGCGGCCGACGTTGACCAGAACGGCACTCTCAGACATGAGCGCCCATTCACTTTCGCCGATGAGCCCTCGTGTCTCGTCGGTGAGCGGCAGGCAGATGACCAGTGCGTCGGCCTCAGGCATCAGCTTCGTCCCCTTCCGGCTACTGCTCCTCGTCCTCTTCTCCGAAGCCGCCGCTCCCGGTGTCACCCTCTCTCGGAACACAGAGATCGAACCCGCAGGCAGCCATCTGCTCCAGCAGCTGCGCACGCGAGCCCAGCCACTGCCCCCACTTGCGCCCCATGTGCTCGGTCCAGCTGTAGTCG
>JAUWCJ010000057.1 GCA_030609365.1 Candidatus Eiseniibacteriota bacterium
GGCGCCGGCACGGTGGCGGCCAAGGCTGCCGGAGCTGTGCTTGTGGACCCGAGGGAACACGCCGTAGGTAAGATGGCGGAGACGTACGCGAAGTACCCGGGCATCGGTACGCTCCTGCCTGCAATGGGTTACAGCCCCGAGCAGGTGGGCGACCTGCAGACGACGGTCAACGCCGTCGACTGCGATTACGTCGTCATAGGAACGCCGATCGACCTCAGGAAGGTCATCGACATCGACAGACCGAGCGTTCGTGTGGGATACGACCTCGAGGTCAAGGGCAGTCCCACCCTCGAGGATGTTCTCGGTGACCTCTTCTAGCAGTCCGGTGCTGACGGCCGGCCGCGTGAGGATCACGCGGTTCTTCCCGTCCGTACATCTGGAGGCATCCGCTTGAAGATACACGAGCACCAGGCCATGGAGATCTTCGGCGAGTACGGCCTGCCGGTGTCGGCGTTCGACGTGGTTACCAGTCCAGCCGCCGCGCGGGCGGCCGCGGAGAGTCGTGGGGGCAGCGTCGTCATCAAGGCACAGGTTCACGTCGGAGGCAGAGGCAAGGCGGGTGGCGTCAAGCTGGCCCGGGACGCCGGTGAGGCCGAGCGCCACGCCGAGCGCATCCTCGGTATGGACATCAAGGGTCTCACCGTTGAGAAGGTGGTCGTCGCTGAGGTCGTCGATATCGACCGCGAGTACTACATCGGGATCGTTGTTGACAGGGCGACGAAGAAGCCCGTCTACATGGTCAGCAGCGAAGGCGGTGTGGACATCGAGGCTGTCGCCAGTGAGACCCCCGAGAAGATCCACAAGCACTCCGTCAATCCTGAGCGAGGGCTCTCCGATGCGGAGGCAGCGGAACTCGCGGCGAAGATCGAGTCCGACCCGTTGGTCGCGGCGCAGGTGGCGGACGCTATCCTCAAGCTCTACGCGGCCTTCGTCGGGAGCGACGCGTCACTGGCGGAGATCAATCCCCTCGTCGTTACCTCCGACGGCATCGTGCGCGCGATCGATGCGAAGATGAACATCGACGACAATGCGCTGTACCGGCACGAGGACATCGCCGCCATGCGTGACACGTCGACTGACACGGTCGAGCTCACGAAAGCGCGCGAGCTGGGGATGTCGTTCGTGAAGCTGGACGGGAACGTCGGTTGTCTGGTCAACGGCGCCGGGCTGGCGATGACGACGATGGATCTCATCAAGCAGCACGGCGGCGAGCCGGCGAACTTCCTGGACATCGGTGGGAGCTCGAATCCAGACAAAGTCGCGACCGCTCTTGAGATCATCACGAGCGACCCCAAGGTAAGGTCGGTACTCATAAACATCTTCGGTGGCATCACGAGGTGCGACGATGTCGCACGCGGGCTCGTTCACGCCATGGAGCGCGTGAACACCGACGTCCCCCTTGTGGTGCGTCTGACGGGCACCAACGCGGAAGAGGCCAGGAGCGTTCTGGCCGACCACGACCTGATGACGGCCGACACCCTGGACGAGGCCGTCGAGAAGGTGATCGCGCTGGCGGGGAGGGACTCGTGAGCATCTTCGTCAATGATGATACGCGGCTCTGCGTCCAGGGGATCACCGGACGGGACGGCGCGTTCCAGACCAAGGGGATGATCGACTACGGGACGAACGTCGTGTGTGGTGTGACACCGGGCAAGGGCGGCCAGTCCGTCCACGGAGTGCCCGTGTTCGACACGATGGCCGACGCCGTCCGCGAGACCGGAGCGAACACGAGCATCACGTTCGTTCCCGCACGCTTCGCCGCGCCCGCCATCATCGAGGCGGCGGAGGCCGGCGTGGACCTCGTGGTCGCCATCTCCGAGGGGATACCGACCCTGGATGTGGCGAAGGTCTACCAGCGGCTCAGCGAGCTGGGCACGCGGATGATAGGGCCCAACTGCCCGGGCGTCATCAGTCCCGGTAAGACCAAGGTCGGCATCATGCCGGGGTGGATCCACTCAGAAGGGCCCGTCGGTGTCGTTTCACGGAGCGGCACGCTGACGTACGAGGTCGTCGACTCGCTCCGGCGCGGCGGATTTGGACAGTCGACGGTGCTGGGCATCGGCGGCGACCCCATAATCGGGACCAACTTCATCGATGCCCTGACCGCGTACGAAGCGGACGCGCAGACCGAGGTCATAGTTCTCCTCGGGGAGATAGGCGGAACCGACGAAGAGCAGGCGGCACAGTTCGTCACAGAGCACGTCGACAAGCCGGTCGTCAGTTTCATCGCCGGACGGACGGCTCCGCCCGGGAAGCGAATGGGGCACGCCGGCGCTATCATCGCCGGTGGTAAGGGTACCGCCCAGGAGAAGATAGAGGCTCTGAGCGAGGCGGGGATTCCTGTGGCCGACAGGCCGAGCGACATCCCCGGTCTGATCGCGGCGGCCCTCGGGAGGAAGTGATGGCAGGCAACGAGGCGAAGTCCTCACCCGACGGGCGCCGGTGGCACTACCCCGACGCCACCGAGCATCCGGACGACGTCGTCTTCATTTACGAGAAGTGGTGCAAGTCCTGCGGGATATGCTATTCGATGTGCCCGCACGACGTGTTCACGGCCGACAAGTCGGGTCTTCCGATCGTGTCGAATCCGGAAGCGTGTACGGCGTGCGGCCTCTGCGAGATCCTGTGTCCGGACATGGCGATAACGGTATACAAGGACCACCCGGCCAGGGTCGGAGGTTCCGGGAAGCCAAAGCGATGAGTGAATCTACTGTGAAGAAACAGGTCCTTCAGGGCAACGAGGCCTGCGCCGTGGGCGCGCTGGCGGCCGGCGTGAATTTCTTTGCGGGCTACCCCATAACGCCGTCGTCCGAGATCGCCGAGGTCATGTCGCAGTGTCTGCCGTTGATGGGTGGCCGATTCATACAGATGGAGGACGAGATAGCCTCCATCGCCGCGATAGTCGGGGCGTCGCTCGCGGGAGCCAAAGTGATGACGGCGACCAGCGGCCCGGGTTTCTCGCTCATGCAGGAGAACATCGGCTTCGCCGCGATCGCCGAGGTGCCGTGCGTCATCGTCAACGTCCAGAGAGCGGGGCCCTCGACAGGTCTTCCGACGCAGCCAGCTCAGGCGGACGTCCAGCAGGCGCGCTGGGGGACCCACGGTGACCACGCGATGATCGCGCTCGCGCCCTCGTCGGTTCTCGAGTGTTTTACGATGACCGTGGATTGCGTCAATCTGGCGGAGCGCTACCGCACGCCCGTCGTGCTCCTGTCCGACGAGGTTATCGGACACATGCGCGAGAGCGTCGCGCTTCCTGCGCCACGGACGTACAAGGTGGAGTCCAGGCGGCAACCCGAGGAGGGGGAGACCGAGTACTGCCCCTACTGTGCCTGTGAGGGAGAGCCTCTACCTCCGCTGGCCGCGTTCGGTGGCGAGTACAGGTATCACGTCACGGGGCTCACGCACGATGCGCGGGGCTTCCCGACGATGGTCAAGGAGGAGGTCGATCGCAAGATACGCGGTATTGTCGGCAAGATAGAAGGGTGCGCCGACGAGCTCGCTTCGTACGAGGAGTTCATGCTCGAGGACGCGGACGTGCTGCTCTTCGCCTATGGCTCCACGGCGCGCGTGGCCAAGTCGTCGGTCAGGCAGCTGCGGGAGCGCGGCGTTCGCGCGGGGCTCCTGAGAGCCCGGACCATCTGGCCGTTCTCCGGCGCCAGGCTCGAGGAGCTGGCTGGTCAGGTCGACCTGGTGGTGGTACCGGAGATGAACCTCGGGCAGCTGTCACTCGAGGTGGAGCGCGTGATCTGCGGCGCCGCTGACGTCAGGGCGCTCGGCAAGGTAGACGGAGATCTCTTCACACCCGACGAGATAGCCGGGTTCACTATGGAGGCAGTCGGACGATGAGCGAGGCCATCGAGGTCGCGCGGACCTATCTGCGTCCCGGCAAGAAGCTGCCGACCGTGTGGTGCGGCGGATGCGGGCTCGGCATAATAATGAGCGCGATGCTGCGGGCCATAGCGGCCATCGGCGTCGACAAGAACAAGGTCGCCGTCGTCTCGGGCATCGGATGCACGGGGCGCATGCCGACCTATGTCGATTTCAACACTCTGCACACGACTCACGGGCGCGGGCTGGCGTTCGCGACGGGAGTGAAGCTGGCCCGGCCGGAGTTGACCGTCATCGCGGCCATGGGGGACGGCGACGCGCTGGCCATCGGCGGCAATCACTTCATACACGCCTGCCGCAGGAACATAGACATGACGGCGATCGTCGCAAACAACCAGATATATGGCATGACCGGCGGGCAGTACTCCCCGACGACGCCGCACGGTAAGCGGGGCACCACGGCGCCGTACGGCAACATCGAGTACGCGTTCGATACAACCGCGCTCGCCGTGGGCGCCGGGGCGACCTTCGTCGCGAGAAGCTCCGTGTATCATGCGAGGGAGGCAGGTCTTCTCATAGAGAAGGCCATCCGGCACAAGGGTTTCTCGGTGGTCGAGATCATCTCGAATTGCCACACAAGCTACGGCCGCATGAACAAGTTCGCGTCGCCCGTGGCCATGCTGGAGTGGATGCGGGACAACTCGGTCTCGATCAAGGCGGCGGAGCACATGGACGCCGACGCTCTCGAGGGCAAGTTCACCCGCGGGGTCATGGTCGAGTCCGACAAGCCGGAGTTCATCCAGTCCTACGACGAGATGGCCGAGCGGGTGGCGACCGACCCGGCAGCGGTGGCGAACGTCAAGAAGGTAATCCAGTCTTACGACGCGATGGCAGATCGGCTGAAACCGGAGAACGGCTAGCGTCGGCAGCGGCGCATCTGACCGTGAGGATTCGAACGTGACGGGTGAGGCAGACAGATACGAGATCCGGCTCTCGGGCGCCGGCGGGCAGGGCGCGATGCTCGCGGGCAAACTGCTCGCGGCCGCGGCCGTGTACGACGGCAAGAACGCGGTGCAGACACAGAGCTACGGGCCCGAGGCGCGAGGCGGCAAGAGCAAGACGGACATCGTGATATCCAACGGTGAGATAGACTACCCGAAGGCGACGCAGGTCGACGTGCTGCTCGCGATGAGCCAGGCGTCTCTCGACGAGTACCTCCCGTCGCTTCGCGAGGGCGGCATCCTGGTCGTCGACTCGTACTTAGTCGAGCGCGTCGAGCACGAGGGCGCGATCGGAATACCGTTCACGATGCTCGCGCTCGAGGAGTGCGGCCGGAAGCTCTTTGCGAACGTCGTCGCGCTCGGCGCGGTGGCGGAGCTTACACAGGTCGTCCAGTGGGAGAGTCTCCGTGCCGCCGTTCTCGAACGGGTCCCCAAGGGCACGGAGTCGATAAACGAGAAGGCCCTCGCACTGGGCAGACAAGCGGCGAGGGATACCCGCAGTGAATCCTGACGCGTCGATCGCATTCCTGATGATCAAGCCGTGCGCCGTCAGTGACGGGCACATCGGTGACATAGTGGCGGCCGTCGAGCGCGCGGGCTTCTCCGTCGTGGGCATCGCTTCGCGAAGGCTCACCGCCGACGAGGCCGGTCTCCTCTACGATGTTCACGAGGACAAGCCCTTCTTTGGTCCACTCGTCGATTTCATTACGTCCGGGATGACCGTCGGACTGCTTCTCAGTGGACCGGGCATCCCGGCCCTCAGGAAGCTCATAGGGGCTACGGACCCCGCCCTTGCCGAGCCCGGCACGGTCCGGGCGCTGTACGGAAGGAGCCTCCGCGAGAATGCGGTCCACGCGTCCGATTCGAGCGAGAGGATCGCATACGAGGCGCGCTTCTACTTCGAGGATTGCCCCAGAACTCTGACCGCCGACGTCCTCAGGGATGCGGGCGGCGCGGACCGGGAGGATTGATGGCGAACACCGCGGGCCCGGGCGGGGCGACGCCCGAGCAGCTTTCCATTGTCGACCGTATCGTGGCGGAATTCAGCACATCGCGGGGCGCACTGATCCCGATGCTCCAGCAGGTGCAGGCCGAGATCGGCTACCTTCCATATGCCATCATGGAGCGGATCGCCGAACGCTCAGGCGTGCCGCCCGCCCGCATCTTCGGCGTCGCGAGCTTCTACTCGCAGTTCCGGTTCGAGCCGGTAGGTTTACACATCATCAGGGTGTGTGAAGGCACCGCCTGCCACGTGCAGGGAGCCGTCGATATAGTGGAGGCCATCTGCGACGAGTTCGGTGTCGCCGAGGGCGGCACCACCGAGGACGGGAAGTTCACCGTGGAGCCGGTGGCCTGCCTGGGCTGCTGCAGCCTGGCGCCCGTCATCATGATCGACGAGGATACCTTCGGCCGGCTGACGCCGGAACAGGCCCGAGACATCGTGAGGAACTACGGAACCGCCCGGGACGAGGGCGGCGCGAAAGCGTGACCCGCTGACCAAGAGGATAAGGATGCCGGACCGGAGCACATCGAGCAAGGTGACCATCGGGCTGTCCAGCTGCGGAGTCGCGGCGGGCGCGGCGCAGGTGTACGAAGCGTTCCGACGCGAGTTCGACGAGAGAGGGCTCAGCACGCCGCTTCGGCGCACGGGCTGCATCGGCATGTGCTACCGTGAGCCGCTTGTCGACGTTGATACCGAAGGACTGGGCCGGGTCACCTACGGAGGAGTGACGACGGAGCAGGTCGCGCGGATCGTCGAAGAGCACATCATCGGTGGGAAGCCCGTCGAGGAGTTTGCGGTCAGGATGGAAGGGAAAAGGCTTGAGGACGAGGCCTACTACGACCGACAGGTGCGGTTGGTTCTTCGGAACGCCGGGCTCATCGACCCCGAGTCCATCGATGAGTACATCGAAGCCGGCGGGTACCAGGGTCTGACAAAGGCGCTGACCGAGATGACCCCCGAGGAAATCGTCGAGACGATGAAGGAGTCGGGACTCAGGGGCCGCGGAGGTGCCGGGTTCCCGACCGGCGTCAAGTGGGATCTGGCGCGACAGCAGCCGGGAGACGTCAAGTACGTCATTGTCAATGCCGACGAGGGCGACCCGGGCGCCTTCATGGACAGGAGCGTTCTCGAGGGCGACCCTCACTCCGTGCTCGAGGGGCTGACGATCGCCGCATACGCCATAGGTGCCAGCGAGGGGTACATATACGCACGGGCCGAGTATCCTCTGGCCGTCCGACGGCTCAAGATGGCCATAGCCGATTCGCAGGAGCGCGGTTTTCTCGGAGACGATATCTTGGGCTCCGGGTTCAGTTTCCGTGTCAGCGTGAAGGAAGGCGCGGGGGCATTCGTCTGCGGTGAGGAGACGGCGCTCATCGCGTCTATCGAGGGCCAGCGCGGCATGCCGAGGCTGCGCCCGCCGTTCCCCGCGGCCAAGGGCCTGTGGGGGAAGCCCACGAACATCAACAACGTTGAGACCTACGCCAACGTGCCGTGGATCATCACGAACGGCGCGGCCGCATACGCGGCGTACGGTACCGAGACGAGCAAGGGAACGAAGGTCTTCGCACTCACCGGGAAGATCGTGCGCGGCGGCCTGGTCGAGGTCCCGATGGGTATCACGCTTCGGGACGTCATCTTCGAGGTCGGCGGCGGTATCCCGGACGGCCGGAAATTCAAGGCCGTCCAGCTGGGCGGGCCGTCGGGCGGTTGCGTTCCCGAAGAGCACATCGACATCAAGATCGACTACGAGTCCGTGACGAAGACCGGCGCCATCATGGGTTCCGGCGGCATGGTCGTCATGGATGACCGGACGTGCATGGTTGACATCGCGCGGTTCTTCCTGCAGTTCACGCAGGACGAGAGCTGCGGCAAGTGCACGTTCTGTCGTGTCGGCACGAAGCGCATGCTTGAGATCCTCGACAGGATAACGTCAGGCGAGGGGCGGGAAGGCGACATCGAGAGGCTCGAGGAACTGGGGAAGCAGATCGTCTCATCGTCCCTGTGCGGCCTCGGGCAGAGCGCTCCCAATCCTGTGCTCACCACCATCAGGTACTTCCGCGACGAATACGAGGCGCACGTCTACGAGAAGCGCTGTCCGGCGCTCGTGTGCAAGCCTCTTCTGACATACGAAATTGACCCCGACAAGTGCATCGGCTGCACGCTGTGTGTTCGTGCGTGTCCGGTCGGCGCTGTCTCGGGCGAGCGAAAGGGACCGCACGTGATCGACACTGAGCTCTGCACCAAGTGCGACGCGTGCCGGAAGGCGTGCAAGTTCGAGGCGGTCATCGTCAGTTGACCTGGCGGGAGAGGCAAACGCGGTGACTTGGCGTCTCCGGAGAGGAAACTAGATTGGCTCTGGTAACGATTTCGCTGAACGGACATGAGTGTGAGGTCGAGAGCGGGATCACGATTCTCGAGGCCGCGCGAGCGAACGGCATCGAGATTCCGACCCTGTGCAACGACGAGCAGCTCGAGCCCTTCACGTCCTGCTGGATCTGTGCCGTCAAGCTGGAGGGCGTGCGGCGCTACGTGCCCTCGTGCGGTACGAGGGTCAGCCCGGGCATGAAGATATGGACCGACACCGAGGACGTCAGAGCGGTCCGCAAGATGGCGCTCGAGCTTCTTCTTTCTAACCACCGCGGTGACTGCATCGCTCCGTGCAAGGTAGCGTGCCCGGCGGGCGTGGACGTGCAGGGCTACATCGCTCTGATCTCGCAGGGGCAGTACCGCGAGGCCACGAAGCTCGTCAAGGACGTCAACCCGTTCCCGCTCTCCATCGGGCGCGTCTGCACGAGGCCCTGTGAGACCGATTGCCGCCGCAACGCCATCGACGGGCCCGTGGCCATCGACTACCTGAAACGCTTCGCCGCCGACTGGGACATCGAGCACGAAAACCCCTACAGTCCGCCCGTCCCGCCGCCGACCGGCAAGAAGGTCGCGGCCGTGGGCGCGGGGCCCGCCAGCCTCACACTGGCCTACTACCTCCGTCAGAAGGGTCACGACGTCACCATCTTCGAGGCGCTCCCCGAGCCGGGTGGCATGCTTCGGTACGGCATCCCCGAGTACCGACTGCCCAAAGCGACGCTGGATGCTGAGGTGGGGCTCATCACCGACCTCGGTGCTGAGATCCGGTACGGCAAGGCGATGGGGCGCGACTTCACTCTCGCGGACCTCTTTGAGGAGGGGTACGACGCGGTCTTCCTGGGGCTGGGGGCGATGGGCAGCCGCATGATGAAGGTGGAGGGTGAGGAACTGGACGGCGTCTGGGCAGGGACCGAGTTCCTCAAGAAGATGGGACTCGGAGAGAAGGTGACGGTCGGTCGCCACGTCGCCATCATCGGCGGCGGTAACACGGCCATCGACGCGGCGAGGACGAGCCTGAGGCTGGGCGCCGACAAGGTCACCGTCGTCTACCGCCGCTCCAGGGCAGAGATGCCCGCTTGGGACGTCGAGGTGGAGGCGGCGCTCGAGGAGGGCGTCGAGATGCACTTCCTTGCGGCGCCCACTAAGATAGAGGGGGACGGGCGCTGCGAGCGCCTGGAGTACATCGAGATGGAGCTGGGTGAGCCTGACGACAGTGGTCGGCGCCGCCCGGTTCCCATCGACGGTTCCGAGAAGGTGCTCGAGGTCGACAACGTCATCGCGGCCATCGGCCAGTTGCCCGACCTCGCGGCCATCAGCGACACGGTCGAGAGAGACGGGAGCGCGCTTGAGGCGAAGCTCGAGCTGACGCGGTGGGGCACGATCGTTGCTGACGAGGCAACGGGCGCGACCGCGGTGCCCGGCGTCTTCGCCGGCGGCGACGTCGTCACCGGCGCCGCCACCGCCATCGAGGCGATCGCCGCGGGAGGACGTGCGGCCCGGGCAATAGACCGGCTGCTCCGGGGAGAAGACGTCTGTGTTGTCGAACCCTTCTTCAACATCCAGAAGGAGCGGTGGGACAGCTTTCCGGAGGATGAACTCGCTGGTATTGTGCGGGCGCCGAGGCAGGAGATGCCGGAGCTTCCCGTGGCTGAGCGGATTCGAACGTTCGACGAGGTAGAGCTGGGCTTCACCGAAGAGCAGGCCTTAGTCGAGACGGAACGCTGTCTCGAATGCGGGTGCGCCTCCGCCTTCACGTGCAGGCTTCGCCAGTATTCGGCCGAGTACGACGCGTCGGCTGGCGTTTTCGGCGGAGAGATCGTCGACGACCCGCCGGATACGCGGCACCCGTTCATTCGGCTGGAGCCCGAGAAGTGCATCCTGTGCGGCAGATGCGTCCGCATCTGCGAGGAGGTTCAGGGTGCTACGGCGCTCGGGTTCTTCAACAGGGGTTTCCAGTCCCAGATGAAGCCCGGGCTCGACAAGCCCCTGGCTGAGACCACGTGCGAGTCGTGCGGACAGTGTGTATCGACGTGTCCCACGGCCGCGCTCTCCACGGTGATCGACCTTCCGAAGCCGGGTCCCTGGGCAGGACGCGCGACGAGATCGACCTGCACGTTCTGCGGCACGGGCTGTTCCGTCATGCTGCATACGGTCGGCGACGTTCTGGACAGGGTCGAACCCGTGCCTACGAGCATTGATGGTCACACTAATCTCTGTGTCAGAGGCCGCTTTGGCTTCGGCCTGTGGGCCGCGGACGACCGCTTCGTCGCCCCGCTGGTTCGCTCTGACGGTGCTCTCGAGGAGACCTCCTGGGAGCGGGCGGCCGCGAGCGTGGCGGAGAGGATGGAGTCGGCCATAGAGAAGCACGGACCCGAGGCCGTGGCGGTCTTCGTCTCGCCTCGTGTCACGAACGAGGTCGCCCACCGGCTGGTCAGGCTGGGCCGTGAAGCACTGGGTACCGCCAACGTCGGGTCGTTCGGACTGGCCCCTGAGGCCGGTGTCTTCGCCGGACTCGAGCGCGCCTTCGGCCATTCCGCGTCGACCGCGTCCTACGAGGACGTCAGGAGCGCCGACGTCATCCTGCTGCTCGATTCGGACATCGCCGAGGAGCAGACCGTGCTCGGCATCTCGGTCCGGAAGGCCGTCAGGAACGGAGCGCGCCTCATTGTTGTCTCGCCCGTAGAGACCCGGATGTCCAAGATGGCCGGCGTCTGGATACAGGCCGAACGCAGGGAGTTCTCGAACGTGCTCCTGGCCCTGACGGGCAGGGCGCTTGCGGCCGGTGCGGATCCGTCGAGACTGCCATTCGGTGTCAACGGGCTTGCGGAGCTGTCGAAGCTGGCCGGCGCGTCGTCAGTGAACGCCACCGTGTCGGACGGTACTCTCGATGAGGCAGCGGACGCACTCGTCCTGGCTGAGAGGGCCGTTCTCATCGCCAACTCCGGTTCCTTTGCTGCCGCGAGCGCCGTGCGTGACGCAGGCTTAGCTGTCGCACTCTCCGTCGTCACGGGTTCAACCGCCGCGGCTCCGCTCGTTCTGTTCGCGCGGACACGCGCCAACGGGCAGGGCCTGTCCGATCTGGGGATCGGGCGCGAGTCGGCAAGACTGGTGAGGGAGCTGGCCGCCGGTTCCATCCGGGCGGCGCTCATTGTAGGAGAAGACCCGGTGTCGGGAGCAGAGGAGCCGGACCGCATCCGCGAGGCTCTCAAGAAGCTCGACTTCCTGATGGTTGCCGATACGGTGCCGACCGAGACGACCGCGCTGGCGGGCTGCATCCTGCCGCTATCGGCTCCGGGAGAGTCGCAGGGGAGCTTCACGAGCAGCGAGCGCAGGGTTCAGACCGTGGCCGGGCCACTGGTTCCCCCGGCCGGACTGACGGACCTTGAGACTGTCTCGGCTCTGGCGGCAGCGTTGGGCGTCGAGTTCGGGGCGACAGACGCTGCCACCGTCCGCGGCGAGATGGTCGGATCGCTGGATCTGCCGGACTACCCGGTCGGAGATCTGCCCCCGGGCGGTCTCCGCTGGGGTGGGGAGGCCCTTTATGAGGGAGGTCTCAGGACACCGGACGGCGCGGCGGACCTGTCTATCCCGTCCGTGGACGCTCCAAGCGCTATTATCGATCCTCGCTGGACCGATTCGATCGAGATTCGCTTCTCCAGACTGGTCGAAGAGGCTGGACTGCAGGCGTACGTAGTCAGGCGCCGCAGAGTTAGCGCTTGACTTGACCGTTGGCCGAACCTAGTATGACGCGTAGTGTTACGCTCTGCAGGGGCCTCCGGGGTCCCTGCAGTCCAACGTATTTATGTGCGTGGAGGGACCATGGCCGTACCAAAGAGAAAGAGCTCCAAAACCAGGGGCCGCAAACGCAGAACCCACGAGAAGGCGGCGCGCCCGTCTCTCTCCGTCTGCCCCAGTTGCGGGGAAGCGAAGCTTCCTCACAGGATGTGCCCACACTGTGGGACGTACAACGGCAGGGAGATCGTGGCGGAGGAGAAGAAGGAGAACGAGTAGCGGGTGCCTGATCTGTGGGAGGCCGTGTGACCGGTCGAGCGGGTGAATCCAAGGGGCCGATCAGGATCGCGATTGACGCCATGGGTGGCGAGAACGCGCCCGGTGTCGAGGTGGAGGGTGGACTCGCGGCGGTTCGTGAGTCCGGCGGGGCGGTCGAGATCGTGCTCGTTGGCAGGGAAGACGTCGTAGAGGCGGAGCTTGCCAAGCACGACCACGCGGGGCTTCCCGTGTCCGTGGTAAACGCGGACGAGATCATTGAGATGACCGATTCCCCCGCGTCTGCCGTCAGGCGGAAGCGGGGGGCTTCTATTGTGGTCGCGACCGAACTCCACAAGAGAGGCGACGTCGACGGGCTCGTGGGCGCGGGCAATACCGGCGCCGTGGTCGCCTCAACGCTGCTGGGGCTCGGGATGCTGCCCAACGTGCGCCGTCCCGCGATCGCGAGTCTGTTCCCGACCCTCAAGGAGCCGGCGATCGTCGTGGACGTGGGCGCGAGCATTGACTCGCGGCCGAGCGACCTCCTCGAGTTCGCGGTCATGGGCGACGTGCTTGCGCGCTGTCTCTTCGACCGGGAGCTGCCCAGGGTGGCACTGCTGAATATCGGGGAGGAACCCACCAAGGGCAGCCAGCTCGCCCAGGAGGTCTACGGCCTCATCTCCGCGAGTGGGCTCAACTTCGTCGGCAACGTGGAGGGAAAGAGTCTCCTTCAGGGTGTGGCGGACGTGGTCGTCTGCGACGGCTTCGTAGGGAACGTCGTGCTCAAACTGGCCGAGGGCGTGCGAGACATGCTCCGAAGCGTGCTGGGTGGATCGGACGCGCCACAGGGCATGAGCTCGTTCATGAGCCAGTTCGACTACTCGGAGTACGGGGGAGCGCCGCTTCTCGGAGTCAACGGCGTCGTGATAATCGCGCACGGGGCGTCGTCGCCGAAGGCGATCAAGAACGCGGTCAAAGTGGCCGCGCGTTTCGTGGATACGGATCTTGACGCGAGAATCGTGGACAAACTGAAAGAGGTCGAGAGAGCCGGTGGCGAATAGCATGAAGAGGGCGTACATCGCGGGTGTGGGGATGTCGGTGCCCGATCGTGTCGTGACGAACGAGGATTTCACGCAGATCGTCGATACCTCCGACGAGTGGATCACCCAGATGACGGGGATCAAGGAGAGGCGCTACACCGACGAGAACACGGCCACGTCCGACCTGGCCATTCCTGCCTCGAGGCTGGCGCTGGAGCGGGCCGGAGTCGAGGGCTCGGACGTCGACGCGATCATCGTTGCGACGGCGACTCCTGACACGCTCTTCCCGTCGACCGCGTGCCTCATTCAGGAGGCGATAGGGGCGAAGGAGGCCTTCGCCTACGACATCGCGGCCGCCTGCGCGGGGTTCATCTTCGGGGTGGTCCAGGCCCAGAGCTACATCGCCACCGGGATAGCCGAGACCGTCCTTGTCGTCGGTGCGGAGTGTCTGACGAAGATCACCGATTCCACCGACCGCAACACGTGCGTGCTGTTCGGAGACGGCGCCGGGGCCGCCGTGATCCAGGGTTGCGACCCGCCCCGGGGGCTCGTGGACCACTTCCTGAAGTGCGACGGTTCCCTGAGCGACTACATCATCCAGCCCGCGGGGGGAAGCAGACTGCCCGCGTCGCACGAGACGGTCGACCAGAAGCTTCACACGATCAAGATGAAGGGCAGGAAGGTCTACGTCAACGCATCGAAGGCGATGGCCGACGCGGTCGTGCTTCTCCTGGAGCGGCAGAACCTGACCGGCGACGATCTCGATCTTCTCTTCCCACACCAGGCGAACATCCGCATCATCCAGAGCGTGGCCAAGCAGGCCGGCATGCCCATGGAGAGGGTCTTCGTCAACATCCACAAGTACGGGAACACCTCCGCGGCGTCCGTTCCCATCGCCCTGGCTGAGGCTTTTGAGCAGGGTCTTCTCAAGGAAGGCATGCTCATCGGTATGGTCGCCTTCGGCTCGGGGTTTACGTGGGGGTCAGCGCTCTTCCGCTGGTAGTTACGTCGAGCCCGGCGCCCTCGCTGCCGCCTTCCGCGACTCTCGTCGTCCGCAAGTCTCGAAACACTGAGGAACGTGCATGGACAGAATAGCCTTCATCTTCCCGGGACAGGGCTCGCAGTCGGTAGGGATGGCGAAGGACCTCTACGAGAACTCGCAGACGGTCCGCGAGATATACGAACGTGCCTCCGAGGCCATTGCCGCCGACCTCGCATCGATCTCGTTCGAGGGGCCGGAGGATGAACTCAGGAAGACCGTCAACACGCAGCCGGCCCTCCTGACCGCGAGCGCGGCGGCGCTGGCTTTGCTGGAAGAGCGCGACATCGTACCCTACGCGGTCGCCGGGCACAGCCTGGGTGAGTACAGCGCTCTCCTGGCGGCGCGCAGCATCTCTCTCGAGGATGCCGTGCGTGCCGTCCGCGAGCGCGGGCGGCTGATGTATGAGGCCGGGCTCGAGACGCCCGGGACAATGGCCGCGATCGTGGGCCTGACCGAGGAGGCGATCGAGCAGATCCTGAAGGAGGTCGGCGGGAAGGGAGTCGTGCAGATCGCCAATCTCAACACACCGACACAGATCGTCATTTCGGGCGAGGTGGACGCGGTCCGTGCCGCCATGGACGTCGCCGCGACGAGCGACGCGCGTCGGGTCGTCGAACTCAATGTCAGCGGAGCGTTCCATTCCGAGCTCCTGAAGTCGGCGAGCGAGGGGATGGAGAGCGTGCTCAGCGGCGTTCCCATCGAGCGTCCGCGGTGCATCTTCGTGGCGAACGTCACCGGAGGGGCGCTCGAGGATCCCGAGGCCATCAGACGCCGGCTCGTCGAGCAGATGGTGAGTCCGGTGCGCTGGGTCGAGTGCATGAAGGCTCTGGTGAACAGAAAATCCTCTCTCTTCCTCGAGGTCGGTCCCGGGAACGTTCTGCGCGGGCTCCTTCGGAAGATCGATCCAGAGGTCAGAACGATGAGCGCAGGCTCGATGAGCGACATCGAGAAGCTGTCGGCCGCGATAGAGACCGGGTGAGCGGGGGCGCTGATCCCCGAGCAGGTCGGAGGCACTGGCGATGAAGCTTGAGAACAAACATGCCGTGGTAACGGGAGCGGGCCGCGGAATCGGCAAGGCCATAGCGATCAGGCTTGCGTCACTGGGGGCCGCAGTGGCCATCGTGGACATCGACGGCGAGACCGCCTCATCGGCCGCTGCGGAGATCGCGAGCACGGGTGCAACGGCCGTCGCGTACGAGCTGGATATCACGGATGCCGAGGCAGTGGCCGCGGTGTTCAAGCGTATCCTGGAGGATCTGGGGGGCCTTGACATACTGGTCAACAACGCCGGACTGACGCGAGACAACCTGCTGCTCCGGATGTCCCCGGACGACTGGGACCTGGTGATGCGGGTGAATCTCAAGGGCGCCTTCAACTGCACTCGCGCGGCCGTGCGTCCGATGATGTCGCAGAGAAGCGGCCGCATCATCAACATCGCGTCGGTCGTAGGGTTAGTGGGCAATGCGGGTCAGGCCAACTACGCGGCTTCGAAGGCCGGGCTCATTGCTCTGACCAAGACGGTTGCCAAGGAGTTCGGCGGGCGCGGCATTACCGCCAACGCAGTGGCCCCGGGATTCATAGAGACTCCGATGACCGAGTCGCTCCCGGAGAAGGCGCGTGCGGACTTCGCCGCGAAGATCTCACTCAGGCGCTTCGGGAGTCCTTCGGACGTCGCGAATCTGGTTGCTTTTCTCGCGTCCGATGAAGCAGACTATATAACCGGTCAGACGGTGTGCGTTGACGGTGGGATGTTATAGCGAGAAGGTCAGACAGGTGGAAGTGGGCCCGACCGGGCCCCACACGTGGGGGTGAAAGAGACATGGCAGACGTTGTAGAGAAGGTAAGACAGGTCATCTCCGAGAAGCTCCAGATAGATGCCGCGCAGGTGACGATGGAAGCGGCTATCGTCGAGGATCTCGGCGCCGACTCGCTCGAGCAGGCGGACATCCTGTTCTCGCTCGAGGACGAGTTTGGTATTACGGCAGACGACACGGACGAGGCGGAGGGTCTCAAGACCGTCGCCGACATCGTCAGCTATCTCGAGAAGAAGGTGGCGGCAGAGTAGGAAAACGAGCCGTGGTACAGGCAGTGACCGTGGCTCCGCCATCGGAGGCGGGGCCGCGGTTCCCAGAACGGGGCGCAGGCGAAGTGCGACCGTCGGGGAGGGGCAGGAACGGCCGCCGCGCGAGTGTATCGATACCGCGGTGATTGGAATCGGAAGGGGCAGCATGTCGAGAAGAGTGGTCATAACGGGCATGGGAGCTGTGACTCC
>JAUWCJ010000130.1 GCA_030609365.1 Candidatus Eiseniibacteriota bacterium
CGCTGCAATGCGGATCGCGGCGCCACCGTGCGTACGCCTGCGCCAGATCACCTTCCCCTTGCACTCGACCAACCCCGTGAACATCAGGAACGCTCCTCAGACGGCTCCGAGTCCGAGGTGATTACGTCCGCCTCGAACAGGCCGTCACCGCCGATATCCGTCCAGCGTCCGTTCTCGAATCCCATCTGCCCGCCCCACCAGCTCTCCCCCAACGTGCCGAACGCCGGCGTCCCCCCGGCCCCGTACAACCTCGGCGCCACGAAGAAGGCCACGCGGTCCACGAGCCCCAGCTCCAGAAGCGAACTTGCTACGGCGGCGCCCCCCTCCGACAGGAGCGAGATGAAACCCTCGTCCGCCGCCTGCCTCAGGATCGAAGGTAGATCCAGCGTGCCGTCGCGAGCGGCCGAACGCCAGACTGCGACGCCCGCACCCTCAAGCACGGCACGACGGGAGGGATCCGCGCTGTCACAGCACGCCACGATGGTACGGACCTCGCGTGCGCCGGTGACAATGGCCGAATCAGCCGGAATGCGCAGGTGAGTGTCCAGAACGAGCCGCGCGGGCTGCCGCGCTCCAGCCACCTCTCCGCCGCTCGCCGTCCGCCTATCGGTCAAGCGCGGGTCATCGGCGAGGACCGTGCCTATGCCCACCATCACACAGTCGGCGTTCGCTCTCATCGTGTGGACCAGCTCTCGGGAAGCCGCGGACGATGTCCACCGTGGCCCACCCGGGGGCGGCGCGATACGTCCGTCGAGCGAGAGCGCCAGCTTGAGCGTCGTGAACGGCAGGCCCGTGTTTCTGTACTTGAAGTAGGGCGCGTTCAGTGCGCGCGCCTCCTCCTGCCTGAGCCCGAGGTCGACCTGGACCCCGGCCTCCCGGAGGATCGAGAGGCCCCGCCCCGAGACTCTCGGGTTTGGGTCCTCGACCGGGACGACGGTTCTGGCGATGCCGGCCGCGACTATCGCGTCCGTGCACGGTGGCGTCTTCCCCGATATGGAGCACGGCTCCAGCGTGACGTACAGCGTCGCCCCGGATGCCCTCGGCCCGGCCTGCGCGAGTGCGTTCACCTCAGCGTGCGGACCGCCGAAACGCTCGTGGTACCCGACCCCGACGATCTCGCCATTCTTGACGATCACAGCGCCGACCACGGGATTCGGACTCGTAGCGCCGCGCCCGCGCTCCGCCAGATCAAACGCCCTGTCCATGAAGGACGAGTCGACGTCGCCCTGGGTCCTGTTCCGATTCCTCGTCGTTGTGCTCAAGCCATCACCGCCTCTCGGGGCGACGAGAAGGTCTGCCGGTACAGTGTGTGGGACTCCCCGGCATAGAAAAAAGCGCCTCGTACATCCTTCGAGGCGCTGCGAGGCACGAGTAGAAACTGCTACCGTGCCGGCTCCTTCTACCATCCAGACTTTCACTGTCGGCGCCTGGATTACACAGGCTCTGCGGATCGCTCCGCTCGCGGGCTATGACCGCCGGTGGGGACTTGCACCCCGCCCCGAAGGAACTTGTGTTCAGTTGTCACTACAGAATCTACCACCCCAGAGAGGCGGTGTCAAGTTGTCTCGGAAGGCGCTTCGTCGACTCCCAGAAGCCCCTTGGCAAACTCGGAGGAGTCGAAAGGCTCGATGTCGTCGATGGCCTCTCCGGTGCCCACGAACCGGACTGGAATGGCCAGTTCCCTGGCGATCGCGACAACGATACCTCCACGAGCGGTCCCGTCGAGCTTCGTCAACACAAGCCCGGTCAGACCCAGTGCCTCGTCGAACATCCTGGCCTGCGACAGTGCGTTCTGTCCCGTGTTCGCATCGATGACCAGGAGGAGCTCGTTGGGCGCGCTCGGGAGTCGCTTCCCGAGCACCCGTTTGACCTTCACAAGCTCCTGCATCAGGTTCTTCTGTGTGTGGAGCCGACCGGCCGTGTCGACGATGAGCACGTCCGCCGAACGGGCGATAGCCGCATCCAGAGCGTCGTACGCAACGGCGGCCGCGTCCCCACCCAGCTGCCCGCCGACGAAATGAGCGTCACTTCTGTCCGCCCAGATGGAGAGCTGCTCGGTTGCCGCCGCCCGGAACGTGTCGGCCGCCGCCAGGATGACGCTGCGTCCCTCATCGACATGGAGGCGCGACAGCTTGCCGATCGTCGTCGTCTTGCCCACGCCGTTGACGCCCGCGACCATGACGACAAGAGGCGCCCCGGGTTCCCCCTGGACGCCTTCCGTCTCGGCAGCCTGAAGCGCTCTCTCGATCTCCAGGGCAAGGAACTCCCTGACCTCGTCCTCCGTGGTCGCACCGCTGCCGAAGCGCTCCCTGAGACCGGCTATCAGATGCATCGCGGTCTCGACGCCGAGGTCGGCGGCGATCAGGGTCTCCTCTATCGAGTCCAGCGCGGCGCTGTCAAGGCCCGTGCCCCTGTCCAGGGCTCCCCGGATACCCTCTGTGATCGCCCGTCTGGTCTTCGCCAGCCCATCACGCAGCCTCGAGAACGGCTTCCTCACTCACCACCTCTTCCCGTGCTTTGTCGAGACTGACGGAAACGACCTTCGACACACCGGACTCCTCCATCGTGATGCCGTAGAGCCGGTCGGCCTCCTTCATGGTCGCCTTGTTGTGCGTGATGATGATGAACTGCGTGCGGTCGGAGAAATCCCTCAGCACGCGGACGAACCTCTGCACGTTCGCGTCGTCCAGCGGCGCGTCCACCTCATCGAGAATGCAGAACGGGGACGGCTTGACCAGGTAAATCGCGAACAGGAGCGCGATCGCCGTCAGTGCCCTCTCACCGCCTGAGAGAAGCGAGAGGCGACCGAGCCTCTTCTGCCGTGGCGATGCCACTATCTCTATCGACGAGTCCAGCGGGTCGTCCGGATCGGTGAGCTTGAGGTCCGCGTCCCCGCCCTCGAAGAGCCGCTGGAACATGTCGATGAAGTTCTTCCGCACGAGCTCGAACGTCTCGAGGAACATCTCTCGCGCGGTGTTGTTGATCTGGTCGATCGCGGCCCTCAGAGACTCCTTGGATTTCTCCAGGTCCTCATACTGGCCCGTGAGGAACTCGAGTCGCTTGCTCTCCTCGTCGTACTCGTCCAGCGCAAGCAGGTTGACCGGCCCCATGGCGCGCAGACGCGCCTTGAGCCGCTCGATCTCCTCCTTGGCCTTCGGTGCGTCGAAGGGCGGCGCGTCCGCATCTACCGTGAGGTCGCCAAGCTGTTCCACGTCCGCGGAGTACTCCTCCTGGAGCCGCTCGCGCAGCGATTCAAACCGACTCCTGAGTTCCGTGTCCCTAAGCTCGATCTCGTGCAGCTCGGACTGCGCACGGTCTCTGGTGTTCCTGGATGACTTGGTATCCTCGTCCAGCTTCTCTATCTGGACGCGGAGGTGCCTCACGTCATCTCGCATCGCGTCCCTGTCACGTTCGAGCGCGTGCTTCTGCTGGTTCAATCCGGACAGCACCTCGCCGTCGGCGGCATTCCGTGTGTCCAGTTCGGCTACGGTGCGGATGTGCTGCTCGCGCTCCTCGCTCTTCTTCTCGATGGCGCTCTTCGCCGCCCTCACGGTCTCGCCCAGCTGCGCGTGCTCCGACTTCAGCTGGGTGAACTCCGACCTCGCGGCGGCCGCCGCTATCTCGGCTTGCTTCTCCTCCTCGCTCGCCCTGGCCCGCTCTCTCTCTGCCAGCTTGAACTTCCTCTCGAGCTCGCCCACCTGCTCTCCGAGCTCGTCCTCGCCCCTTGATAGCTGAGACAGACGGTCGGCCAGAAGGGTGACATCCCTCCGAGTAGATTCCATCCTCACGCCCAGCGCGTCGCGATTCGCCCCAAGGCGGGCCATGCTGTCGGCCAGGTTCGTCTTGCCGAGTTCGAGTTCGGTCACCTGTCGCTTGACCTCCCAGAGCTCGGCCTCCGCACGCTCCGCTGCCGCATCGGCGGCCTCTGCAGCCGCAGACGCCGTGACGAGTTCCGCCGCGGCTGTTTCCTCGGCGTCCCTCGCCTCCGCGAGACGTCGCGTGAGATCCGCGACGCTGCGCCGCGCGGCCTCGAGTCGCTCGGCACGCCGCAGGAGACCCGCCTCCTCGTTTCCGGGCCGCCCCCCTGACAGGACACCGGCTGCGGTGGCCATGTCCCCCTCTGGAGTCACGAACGCCAGGGCACCCGCGTCCTCCCGCCCTCTGAGGTTCAGCGCCGTGTCGAGGTCCCGGACGATGACAACGCCCTCGAGCAGAAACTCGGACAGCGTTCCCAAAGAATCGTCGCAACTGACGAAGCTCGCGGCCGGACCCACGACGCCGTCCGCGGAGCACACGGTATCCGGCGCACGCTCGACGTGGATGCCGGCCAGTTCGGAGACCGGGATGAAGGTCGCCTTGCCGAGCGCGCCTCTTGAGAGGTGGCCCATGGCGTTCCGCGCCGATTCCACGTCGCGCGTTACGACGTACTGCACGGCGCCGGCGAGAGCCGTCTCGATGGCTCTCTCCATGCCCTGATCGACGGTGATCACCTCAGCCACCGTACCGACAAGTCCAGCCACGGAGCCGGCATCGTCCGTCAGAAGCGAACGCACGCCTTCCTGGAACCCGCCGTAGCCGTCGCGTATCTCGGACAGAAGCTGTCTCTTGTGCTCCGCTGCGTCCAGCTCACCCTCTAGCTTGGTCTTGCACTCCCGCGCTCCCAGGAGGCTCTCCCTCGCGCCGTCCAGCCGGGCGGTTCCCTGCTTGCGGGCAACGGCGGCGTCATGCGCGGCGCCACGGAGGCTCTTCTCAGATTCGAGAGCCGTCAGGATAAGCTCCTCCTTCTCGGCGAGCGCCCTCCTGCTTTCCGCCAGACCGGTCTCGAGAGTGACGTGCTCCTCCATCAGGTCGTCCAGACGCGTCCTGTAGCTCTCGAGCTCGCCCTTGAGCCCCGCGGAGTTCTCAAGACCCGCGAGACGCGTCTGCTTCTGACCGTCAAGCAGATCCCTGAGTCTGCGGTGCTCCTTCTCTATCTCGGACAGGCCGTCGGTGACGGAGGCCAGCTCGTCGTCACGTGCAGCGGTCCTCTCCGCGTCCCCGCTAATCTCCTCCTCCAGCCGCGCTGTCCTGGTCAACGCGAGCGACAGGTTGGCTCTTATGTCGGTGAGTTCGGGGTCAAGCTCTGCGACCCGCCGCTCGGACGCACTCCGCCTCTCGCTGCCGACGAGGAGTCCGTCCGCGAGCGATCGAACCCGCGCATCGAGCTCGCCGATCTCGATCTCGAGACTCGCCAGCGCCTCTTCCTTGTCGTGGCGTTCGGTGCGCACGCCCATGCCGTCGCGCTCAGACCTGGACAGCACTCCGTCGCATTCGCCCATCGTCCCGCGAAGCTCGCTGATCCGTCCGGTCGACTCGCCCTTCCGCGTCTGCCACTCGGCGTACTCCCTCCGACCGAGCGTGATCTCAAGCTCCTTGAGGTCGTCCGTGTAGCGCCGGTGACGCCGTGCCTGCGCCAACTGCCGCTTGAGCGACCGCACCTTTTTCTCGACCTCGCTGATGATGTCAGACACGCGCTGCATGTCCGTCTCTGTCGCGGTGAGTTTGTTCAGCGCCGAGCGCTTTCTGACCTTGTACTTCATGATCCCGGCGGCTTCCTCGAACATGAACCGGCGGTGGCCGCTGGAATCCGAGAGGATCGAGTCAACCATCTTGCGTTCGATCAGCGAGTACGTCCGCGTGCCGACACCTGTGTCGAGGAACAGATCCTGGATGTCTCTGAGTCGACAAGGGGTCTTATTGAGGAGATACTCGCTCTCTCCAGACCGGAAGACGCGGCGCCCGATGACGACCTCTGCGTAGTCGGTCGGAAGATAGCCGGCGGAATTGTCGATCGTCAGTGCCACCTCGGCCATGCCGAGCCGGCGTCGCTTCTTGGTGCCATTGAAGATAACGTCGGCCATGCTGGCCCCGCGCAGCTCCGAGGGGCTCTGCTCGCCCAGGACCCACCGAATGGCGTCTGCGACGTTGGTCTTCCCGCACCCGTTGGGTCCGACGACGCACGTCATGCCGGGGCCAAACTCGAGACCCAGCTTGTGCGCGAAGGATTTGAACCCGAAGACGTCCAGCTTCTTGAGGTACACCGCCCCTCCTTACTCGCTACTCGTTGTCAGCGGCGCG
>JAUWCJ010000165.1 GCA_030609365.1 Candidatus Eiseniibacteriota bacterium
GCCACTATTTGGGGCGATGACCTGCCCCAAGATCTCGCCCCCGGCACGTGGGATCTCGATCTATTCATTGCGTCCGAAGATCATCGCGGCAAAGGTCCCGACTCCTGCCAACCCCTTTCTACACAAGAACCGATACATTACCCGTTCCTTCCTGCTCTAGACTTCTTCCTTGAATCATAGGATGATGGTCGTGCCCGCTGTTCGAGCTGACCCGCGGTCCTCGGCCTGCGGCCCGAGCGCCGGGGAAGCACAAACCTGCGAGGAGAGAAACCGTGCGCCCACGACTGCAATTCCTGGATGAGAGCCTCATCGAGCGGATCATCAGCGAAGCGCTCGACCTCCTCGGCACGCTCGGGATGAAGATCGGGAACGACAGCGCGGTGGCGCTCCTGGCTGACCACGGCGGCGCCGTCGACCGTGAGAGCGGCCGCGTCACCTTCCCCGAATCTCTGGTAATGGAAGCGATAGCGAAGGCCCCGAGTGGCTTCGCCCTCTACGACGTTCTGGGCAACCAGACCCACGACCTCGCCGGTGACAAGGTGCACTTCACTCCCGGTTCGTCCGGGATTACCGTGCTGGACGCAGACTCGGGCGAGATGCGCACGCCTGTGACCGACGACCTCGTGCGATTCACCAAGCTGACCAGCAGGATGGAGTACATCGAGGCCCAGAGCACCGCCTTCATCGCGAGTGACGTGCCGGGTGCGATACAGGACAGCTACCGGCTCTTCATCTGCCTTCTCTACGGAGAGAAGCCGGTCGTCACGGGCGCCTTCACGGTCGAGTCGTATGGTCTCATGCGGGACCTGCAGCTCGCGGTTCGCGGAACGGCACGGGAGCTCGCCGCGAAGCCGCTGACCATCTTCTCATGCTGCCCGACCGCGCCGCTCAAGTGGAGCAACGTGACGGCACAGAACCTCCTCGACTGCGCGGCCGACTCTGTTCCCGTCGAGTACGTGTCGATGCCGCTCCTGGGGTTCATGGGGCCGGTGACCATCGTCGGCAGCCTCGTGCAGCACACCGCCGAGACGCTGAGCGGCGTGGTCCTGAGCCAGCTGGCCAACCCCGGGACTCCCGTTCTCTACGGCGGCTCGCCCGCGGCCTTCGACATCCGCTACGAAACGACACCGATGGGCGCGATCGAGACTCAGATGATCGACTGCGCCTACACCGAGATAGGCAAGCATCTCGGCATCCCCACGCAGGCGTACATTGCGCTGAGCGACGCGAAGGCGCTCGACGCCCAGGCCGGACTCGAGACCTCGATGGGCGCGACGCTCGCCGCGCTGTCGGGGATCAACAGCGTATCGGGCCCGGGCATGCTCGACTTCGAACGCTGCATTTCTCTGGAGAAGCTCGTCGTGGACAACGAGATCTGCGGGCTCGTCCAGCGCATGATTCGCGGGATCGAGCCGAAGGATGACTTCCCGGCCAGACCGATCTTCGAGGAGATGCTCCGTGAGGAGCACCTCCTGATCGCCGACCACACGCGCAAGCATCTGAGAAGCGAGCACCACTTCCCCGGCCCCGTGATCGAGCGCGCCAACCTGCCGCGCTGGCAGGAAGAGGGCTCGACCACGCTCGGGGAGCGCGCGCATAGGGAAGTCCAGCGGCACCTCGACGAGTACGCGCCATCTCGGCTGTCCGACGCCGTGAAGAAGGAACTCGTAGAACTCATGAGCGCGGAGGCAAGGCAGCACGGGATGGAGAAGCTGCCGGACCGGGAGCCGTTGTGAAGAGACTGATCGACATCCCGCCCGCGTCTGTCGTGCCGATGAAGGACGCCGTCCTCCAGGCGATGGGCGTGCCAGCCGGCCAGGACCAGGGAGCGCGAGTCGAGCGGATGGTTGCTGCGGCGCTCGAGGTGTTCCAGTCCGAGGCCCAGCCCAGAGGGATCGTCGCGGAAGTTGATGGAGACGAGTTCTCCAGCATCTACCAGGGAGCGGGCGACAACGACAGCCCTTCCCCGCTTCTCAATATCTTCCCGCGGGCGGAGGTCCTGACGCTCTTCGCCGTCACGCTGGGCGCCTCGCTCAGCGAGCGTAGCTCTGGCCTGTTCGACGACGGCAGCCTCGCACTTGCCGCGACGCTCGACGCGGCCGCTTCCGAGGGAACGGAGCTGGCGGGAATCCACCTGGACGGCATCGTGCTGGATGGTGCGCGCACCGCCGGAAGGGCCGACGCGGACTCGCGGATCCTGCGCTACAGCCCGGGCTACTGCGGCTGGAACCTCACGGGCCAGCGCGCGCTCTTCGCCGCGCTCGGTCCTGAGGAGATCGGCATCCACCTGACCGAGAGCTGCTTGATGGAGCCGGTCAAGTCCATCTCGGGCGTGATGGTGACAGGACCGGCGGAGATCCACAAGTTCACAGACGACTACAGCTTCTGCTCGACCTGCCCGACGCACGACTGCAGGCGGCGAATCAAAGACCTGACGCGGACACGGCCCTAAGGAGACCGGCATGGAGATTCTGGAACAGATCGCCGCTCTGCTCGAACGCGGGGAGGACCAGGAGGTCCGTTCGCTGACGCAATCGGCCATGGACCAGTCGCTGCCCGCCCCGCGGATCCTCGAGGAAGGGTTGTTGGCAGGCATGCAGGTGGTCGGCGACCGGTTCCGGGCGCACGACATATTTCTGCCGGAGGTGCTGCTGGCCGCCCGTGCTATGAGCGCGGGTGTCGAGATCCTGAAACCTCACCTGGGCAAGACCGACCTGCACAGCCGCGGGAAGGTGGTCATCGGCACCGTCAAGGGAGACCTGCACGACATCGGGAAGAACCTGGTCGGCATAATGCTGAGTGGTGCGGGGTTCGAGGTCATCGACCTCGGGAAGAACGTCTCTCCGGAGAAGTTCGTGGACACCGCGCGCGAGTCCGGCGCCAATGTCATCGGGATGTCCGCGCTCCTGACCACGACCATGCCGGGAATGAAGCAGGTGATCTCGCTGCTCAAGGAGCAGGGGCCGGACTCGTCGGTCCGGACGATGGTCGGCGGTGCGCCGGTGACCCGGGAGTACGCGAGCGAGATAGGTGCGGACGGCTACGGTTTCGATGCGGCCAACGCGGCGGAGTGCGTCAGGGAACTCATGGGATAGCCCGACGGCGTAGACCCACGCCGTCACCCCGAACCTGCGGAGTGATGATGCAGCCATTCCTCGAACGTGTGAAGAGCGGTCCCGTCCTTGTGGCGGACGGCGCCATGGGCAGCTTCCTCATGGAGCACGGACTGCAGCCGGGCGATGCCCCCGAGTCCTTCAACCTGTCGCGACAGGACGTGCTGCGCGAGGTGGCAGGACTCTACCTCGAGGCGGGCGCGGAGGTCGTGCAGACCAACACGTTCGGCGGCTCGGCGCTCAAGCTCGCCGCCTACGGACTCGATGATCGGACCGAGGAGATCAACCGGCTGGCGGTAGAGGCGGTGCGGGAGGTCGTGGAGGAACGCGCGTACGTATCCGGCTCCTGCGGGCCGTGCGGCCGGACGCTCCTCCCCTACGGTGATGTCGAACCGGACGATGTGCGCGAGAGCTTCCACCGGCAGATCAAAAGCCTGGTCGAGGCCGGCGTCGACGTCTTGTGCATCGAGACGATGACCGATCTCTCCGAGGCTAAGCTCGCAATCGAGGCGGCGCGCAGCGTCTCTGCGGACATTCCTGTGATGGCGACCATGACCTTCGACGCCATACCGCGCGGCTTCTACACCATCATGGGCGTGGATGTGCCCAGCGCGGCGGCGGGACTGCTGGAGGCGGGGGCGAACCTGGTGGGCTCGAACTGCGGGAATGGGATCGAGAACATGGTCGCGATCGCGCGAGAGTTCCGCGCGTGCACCGACGCACCGATGCTCATCCAGTCGAACGCCGGGCTCCCACGGCTGGTCGACGGCCACGTGGTCTACAGCGAGACGCCCGAGTTCATGGCCGCACACGCGGCTGAACTGCTGGAGTTC
>JAUWCJ010000062.1 GCA_030609365.1 Candidatus Eiseniibacteriota bacterium
GGCGCCCGGCCGGAGGCCGGCGCGGGCACGCCCGAGTTCGCTGCCGCGACGGTCAAGATCGACGACGACGACCTTCCGTTCTAGAAGGAAGAAACGGGCCGTCGGCCGGCACCCGGGCCGGTGCGGACGCCCTGCGGATAGCGCCCTTAGCTCAACTAGGCAGAGCAACTGACTCTTAATCAGTAGGTTGAAGGTTCGATTCCTTCAGGGCGTACCAGAGTGGCGGGGCCGGGGCATCAATCCCGGCCCCGCGGCATGATGTGGCCAGAGAGACCACGCCACCAGCGCAGCCCTCGGAAGAGGACCGATGAGCGAGTCAAGGTTGTTGGAGAAACCCCTGATACTGTTGACGGGGCCGCCGTCGGCACGGGGGTTCGGCATCAGCACACACATCCGCATGCTACAGGCGACCGCGCTTTCCGACAGCTACACCCTGGAGCAGGTAGAGTTGGGAGGGGCGTCGTGGAGCTCCAGAGCTCTGACGAGAGCGAAACGCATTCTCTCGCAGCTGGTCGGGTTCCGCAGGCAGGTCAAGGACAAGCGTCCCTCGATTGTACACATAAACTCGGCGCCCGATACGAAGGCCTTCCTCCGGGACGCGGCCGCGCTCTGGCTCGTCCCGGCACGAGGCGCTCGGACAGTCTTCGAGTTCCACGGCGGTTTCGACCGGAACACGATGCTCCAGGGCCCCGGGTGGGTCAGGGCCTTCGCGAAGCGCACGTTGAGAAGGGCCTCCCTTGTCGTCACTCTGAACCAGTACCACACGGACGCGCTCCTGCGCCTGTGTCCAGGCCTCCCGAACGTCCGTGCCATCCCCAACTTTCTCGAGGCCGACATGATGTCCTCGCTGACCGCCTCGCCGATTGAGGTCGCGGACGGCGCGCTCAGGCTCCTCTTCATCAGTAGAGTCGCTAGAGAGAAAGGCGTGTTCGACGCGATCGAGACGGTTCGAATACTGCACGGCAGGGGAAGGAACATCTCCCTCAGAGTTGCCGGAATCGGTGACGATCTGGAGGAGGCTCGGTCACTTGCTGCAAGGTACGGGCTTGACGGCGTTATCGAGTTCACCGGGTTCATTGCGGGGGACGACAAGGTGAACGCCTATCTGTCCAGCGATGTTCTGTTGTTCCCGACCTACTGGAACGAAGGCTTCCCATACGTGTTGCTCGAGGCGATGGCCGCCGGGTTGCCCGTGATCAGCACGACCTACGGCGTCATGCCGCACCTGATGGAAGATGGGGTCAATGGCTACCTGGCGGAGCCCGGGGATCCGGCGTCGCTGGCGGAGAAGGTGGAGAAGCTCATCCTCGACCCGAGTCTCAGGATCGAGATCGGAACGAGCAATCGCCGTACGGTGCGTGAGCGCTATGGGGTCGAGGACGCCGCGCACGCCTACGGGCAGATCTACGACGAATTGCTGAGAGTGAGTACGCGAGCCTGACGCATCGTCCGAACCTCGGGGCGAAGATAGTGGCTGGGGGTCGCCGGACAGGGTACAATCGCGTAGGCAGGCAGCCCGGAAGGCTCACCTCTGCAGGAAGGCCCAATGAGCGCCAACGTCGGCATCTTCCATGACTCAACGATCCACTACACCGACGTCGCACCGTTCCATCCTCCGGAACGCTACCCGGAGATAGGATTCGACGACCGCACCGACAGGGAGAACGGGGGCTACCGCGGGGTGCGCGAGTGCCTGCGACTCCTGGGACTCGATGCCGAGCGATTCGGAACACCGCAGTGGAACCCTCTGGGCGAGTTGATCCGCCCCGGCGACACCGTCCTCATCAAGCCCAACATGATAGCGGGTAGCCAGGAGAGAAGCGGAGCCTGGCACGGTCTTCTGACACATGGCTCGGTGATCCGCGCGGTGGCGGACTACACGGTCATCGCGCTCCAGGGGAGCGGAAGCATTGTGTTGGCGGACGGGCCGCAGGAGGACTCACTCGTTGATGAGATTCGCGGACGACTCGGCATTGACGAACTGCAAGCGTTCTACAGAGATGAGTGCGGCATAGAGTTCAAGTTCATCGATCTTCGCGATAAGCATCGAGTCAAGCGGGACGGCGTCTACGTGGGGACGAGCGAGCTCCCGGGCGACCCGAGTGGGAACGCGAGGTGTGACCTCGGTTCTCAGAGCTACCTTCAGGAGCTGGACCACCTGGGGCGGCGGCTCTACGGGTCCTTCTACGATGTCGACGAGACGAACCGCCACCACTCGGGCGGCGTTCACGAATACATGATCTCGCGTACCGCGCTAGAGGCCGACGTGTTCATCTGCGTTCCGAAGCTGAAGACGCACAAGAAGGTCGGCGTCACTCTGAGCATGAAGAACCTCGTGGGGATAAACGGCCAGAAGAACTGGCTGCCTCACTACGCGCTGGGTTCACCCGAAGAGAACGGCGACCAATTCCCATCGGCCAGCGCGAAGAGAGCACTGGAGAACAGACTCGTCCTTCACGCCAAGAAGGGTATGCTAAGGGAGAATCGTTTCTTCATCGCGCTCGCAAGACGCACGAAGAAACTGGCCTATCGGGTCTTTGGCGAGACGGACCAGGTGGTCCGGAGCGGCAACTGGCACGGCAACGACACCTGCTGGCGCATGACCCTCGATCTCAATCGGATACTGCTCTACGGCCGTCCCGACGGGACTCTGTCCAATCAACGGAAGCGCTACTTCTCGGTCGTGGATGGGGTGGTGGGAATGGACGGCAACGGTCCGCTCGAGGGCGACGAGGTGCAGGCAGGAGTGGTGATGGCCGGCTTCGACCCTGCCGCGGTCGACGCCGTGGGGGCGACCGTGATGGGCATTGACTGGACGCGGCTTCCGATGATCAGGAGAGCCTTCGACCGCAGTGAGCGCCCGATTGCGGGAACGGGCGCGGAGGCTGTCTCCGTGCTATCTAATCGAGAGGACTGGACGGGTTCGCTGGATGAACTAGGGAGGGCAGAGCACCTCGGTTTCCGACCGCACTTTGGCTGGGTGGGCTTCGTGGAGCGCGGCGAATGAACTACTCATCCAGAGCACAGAGGTGGTTCTACCACCGGGCACCGTACGCCGTGCGCTGCGGTGTGGCCACGGCCTACGGGTTGGCGCAGCGGCGCAAGCGCTACGGCGCCCATTTCCGGCGCTACCGGGCCGAGCTCGAGGAGTCGCAGTGGCTCGATGGAGACGCTCTCGGGGAGCTTCAGGCCGAGCGTGTTCGGGACTTCCTCGTCTACGCGCGCGACCACTCCGAATTCCACCGGCGGCGCTTCGCCGACGCCGGATTCAACCCTGAGTCCTACCGGAAACCTGGCGACCTCGCGCGACTGCCCCTTCTGACCAAGAGCGACGTGCGCGCCAATCTCGAGACTCTCATTTCTGATGAGACCGGCAGGCTGCCGGTCACCTGGACTCACACCAGCGGAACGACCGGCCAGGGTCTCCGCTTCCCGGAGTCCATCGAGAGCTTCCAGCGCGAGTACGCCTTCCGCGTTCAGAGCTACGAGTGGGCCGGCGCCGAGTTCCGCGCCAGGTGGGCGTTCTGCGCGGGGCACCCCGTCGCCAGGACCGACGCTGACCGGCCTCCATTCTGGGTGCGCGATCTCGCCAACAACTGGATGCTGATGAGTTCGTACCACCTCGCGGAGGCGCACCTGCCCGCCTACATCGAGGCGCTCCGCAGGTTCGATCCTCAGCTTCTCAGCGGCTATCCGTCTTCGCTCTTTCTGCTGGCCGTCGCCAACCGGGCGGCCGGCTCGCCCGTGCGGCCGGCGTCGGTGGTGACCTCATCGGAGACGCTCTTCGAGAGCCAGCGCGTCGTGATGGAGGAGTCGTTCGGATGCAGGGTCTACTCCTTCTACGGCAACGCCGAGCGCGCCGGAGCGCTGTCGCAGTGCCCAGAGGGGCACTTCCATGTCCGCAGTGAGCACAGCCTCGTCGAGGTGCTGGACGATGAGGGGAACCCCGTGGGTCCAGGGGGAGAGGGCCGGCTCGTCGCAACTGCCTTCGGGAACCGGGCGACTCCGCTCGTGCGCTATGTTGTGGGCGATGTCATCGTGCTCTCCGAGCGGGAGAGCTGTCCGTGCGGGCGCGGGGGGGTCTTGGTCGACCGGGTGCTGGGGCGAATGGAGGACTACGTGGTCACGCCAGGCGGGCGCATCGTGGGCAGGCTCGACCACCTCTTCAAGGATTCAGTGAACGTGCGGCTCGCACAGGTCGTGCAGGACCGCGTGGACGAGGTCGTGATCCGCGTGGTGCGTGAGTCCGACTACGACGACTCGGACGAGAGGATCATCCTCGAGGAAGCTCGCCTCCGCCTCGGGAGCGACGTGAACATCCGGTTCGACTACGTTGCATCGATCCCGCGCACGAAGAACGGCAAGCACAGGTTCGTCCTGTCCAGCATCGCGAGACCCACCGTCATGGGTCTCGAGGCACCGACGATAGAGCCCGGCGAGAGAAAGAACGCCCGGCGGGAGAGTGGTCAGTGAAGTGGGCGATCTTCATACCCAGGATACTCTCCGAGAAGGACGGCGGGACGCGGGTCTACGTCGACCGCTTCGCAGGCGCGCTCCTTGAGAGCGGGCACGAGGTCCACATCTTCACGACGTCCCTTGACGATTCCCTTCCGGAGCACGACGAGGAGAAAGGCGCCGCGATCCACCGCACTTTCGTGCGTGCGGGGACGGCAGGCCCGCTTCGCGTGACCGTAGCCACCAGGGTCACGCGCCAGTTCAACGAGGTCGATAAGAGGGAGCACTTCGACGTTATCAACCTCCACTCCGCGTATCTCCTTCGCTACGGTATGCTGCGCCGGAGGCACCTGATCATGCAGACGGTCCACGCCGTGGTGACCTACGAGTATCTGTTCACAGTGAAGAAGGTCGTTTCGTCGCTGATCTTCTCTCTGGACGGTTTGAAGGAGTTACTCTCGTTCCCTGTCAAGCTGCCCGTAAGCTACGTGCGTGAGTGGACATCGATCCGCCGCGCCGATGCTGTTGTCGTTATGAGCGAGTACGTTAGAGGCACGATCCGGCGGTTCTTCCCGTGGGTCAAGAAGGACGACGTGTTCATCAGCAGGATTGGGATCGACACGGCGGACTACGCACCAAGCAGAAGCAAGGCGGAGACAAGATGCGAGCTCGGTCTGACGAGGAACGAGATTGTCCTCATGACGGCGCGGAGGCTCGCCCCCAGAATGGGTCTCGAGAACCTGATAGCGGGATTCTGTAGGAGCGCATCTGAGAACAGCGACGTGAAGATGAGGCTCATCATCGCCGGACGCGGGCCACTACGCGAGAGACTCGCCAGACTGATCCGCGATTGCGGGATGGCCGATGCGATCACCTTGCTCGGATTCATCCCGGACGAGAAGCTGCTTCAGTACTACCACGCGGCTGACGTGTTCGTGCTTCCAACCGAGCAGCTGGAGGGATTCGGCATTGTGTCGCTGGAGGCGCTGGCCAGTAACCTCCCGGTGATCGCCACACCGGTTGGGGCCAACCCGGAGGTCGTAGGACCGGTATGTCCGGAGCTGATGACTGCGTCCGGCAGCCCGGCCGACATCACAGAGAAGATCGACTACTTCGTCGGACATAGAAGTGCCTACGACGGCAAGGACTACAGGAGTGTCGTGAAGAGGGACTATTCTTGGGGCGGCATAGTAGAGGAAATCGAGGGCTTGCTGAGCGTTCGCGCGCCAGTGAAGGTGAGCCGGCGGTGAGGGGCCACTGCCCGCGGCGCAACACATCATAGGGGAGACGCGTGAGAACTCTGAGGACGATCGTTCAGCTGGTGTTCTTCGCAGGTGTCGTGGCGCTGCTCCTGAGGGGACTAGCCGGCCACACTCCGAACACGTGTGAGTCCTACTGCCCGTTCGGCGGGTTGGTGGCTCTCTATCCGCTCGTGCGCTACAAGTCCTACGCGTGCGCTCTGACCGAGCTCAACGTTGCGCTCCTGGTCTCGGTGCTCGTGCTCACGATCGTGTCGAAGAAATCGTTCTGCGGGTGGGTCTGCCCGCTGGGTACCGTGCAAGAGTGGCTGGGCAAGCTGGGTCGGAAGGTGTTTCGCAGGAGCTTCCGGCTGCCCAAGGGCGCGGACCGCGTGCTGATGAACCTGCGTTACGTTGTTCTCATCGCCGTCCCCGTGCTGACGTTCACCGTGTGGAAGTTTCACCTGGGGTTCAGGGCGTACGATCCGTTCTACATCCTGTTCACCTGGGGCGGGCACGAGACGGCCGCGTTCAGTTTCTACATCGTGATCGGCGTTCTTGCGGCGGCGCTCTTCCTTCCGTTCTTCTGGTGCCGCTACCTCTGTCCGATGGGGGCCGCCATGGACCCGCTGTCGCGAGCGGGGGCGCTGCGCATTCGCCGCAACAGGGATAAGTGCACTGACTGCGGCGTGTGCGACAGGGTGTGTCCCCACGCGATCCCTGTGTCCAAGGTCGACGAGGTGACCGCCAGGAACTGCACGAACTGCCTCGACTGCATCGAGGAGTGTCCCGTGGAGGGTGCGCTCGAACTCTCCTGGTTCGGGAAATAGGGGAGGAGGGGGAACCAACATGAAGAAGGCAGCCATCATCCCGTTTGCCGTGGCTCTGGTGATACTCCTGGCGTTCGCGACAATGAACGCGTATCGCGTGCCCACCGCGGACGTCTCGTTCGTCGAGGAAGAGGATCGTCCCGCCGTCGTCGCGACGGTCGAGTTCGAGGTCTCCGGTCTCAAGTGCCGCGGGACGGCCAGGACCTTCGAGCGGCAGGTTCAGGATTTGCCGGGCATCGTGAGCTTCGTCGCCTACACTCGCACGCACACCGCGATCGTCGAGTACGATCCCGCTCTGACGGACCCGGACGCGATTCGGGAGGCGTTCGAGGAGCCCATTCTCCACGAGGGCAAGTTCTACGAGGTTTTTGAGATGGTGTCGGTGAAGGCGGAGTAGCAGCACCTGGGCGCGTCCGCCCGGAGCCCGTCGGCACGGGGCCTGCTTGACAACGAGTCATTCTTTCGGTAGATTGAAGTGTGTGCGCGATGCGCACGGCTCGTTGACAGTTCGAGATGGGGGCGATCTGGTTTCGACGGGGGTGAGAGAAACGCGGATGGCATGTCGAGGTCCCGTTGGCTCGTAAAACAAACGGGGACTTTTCAACTGCCGACTATACACCGGCATACGTCTGCTAACTAGTTCCACTAGTTAAGCTTGACGCGTCCCGCCCGGTTTGGCCCGTGGTGCCGGGACGGGGCGTCGCTTACGCGGGCTAGCTTCCGAACTTGACCGCTGGGCGAGGAAGCGAAGTTCTCACGGCGGCTGGCATCCTGGGTATCCCGCCCGTTGGAGACCCGGGAAGCGAGATCTAAACATCGGGCTATGCATGTAGAGGTCCGCGCGGAACCACTTTCGGACGCGGGTTCGATTCCCGCCGCCTCCACCAGTACATAGAGAGAGCCCCGGTCCTTGTGGCCGGGGCTCTTGTCGTGTACGGACTCCGGCGGGGGCGGCGCAGGGGCAGACTCGCGCTTGCGCGAGGCGCCGCTGTCGCGGCTGAGGCACCGCTCACTGTTTCAGCGTCTTTCCGACGCCGCGGTCGCCAGCATTCCCCTGAAACGAACTTGACTAACTGGAATACACGTGTTAACATTATGTGTGCGATCAGTCTGAACATTATGGATAGTCCGACCCTTACCCGGGGTCGCTGGCGGGATTCGATTTCTTTGGATCTCCGACGGCGCCGGGCCGATCAGCGCCAGGCTGCGTCACGGTAATCCCAAGGGTTGGCCAGCAATTGCTGCACATGATCCGGTTCGACCCGGCTGTTTCTCTGCGCGCTCGTCGGACAGAGCGTCGCAAGTCATCGTCGCAGGTTACATGTGAACAACAAGATCCCAGCGTGAGAAGGAGGTAAGAACTGACGCGTGTGAGCGGGTAGTGAATCGAGTGGGGGGAGTGTGTTGGGCTGCGGCCGGTACACGAGAGGCCGATTTGGCGATGGATTCGAGAGGAGATGGAAGATGCGGAACGTACTGATTGTTTTGATGGTGCTGGCCGTTGCGGGATTCGCCACGGCGAAGGACGTGGTGGACCACCCGGACGTCACGCGCGGCCTTCTGGACTGCAGCGCGGCCGTCCCGATCGCGTGTGGTGACATCTATGCCGGTACCACCATTGGTGGAGCGACCAACGTCAGCGCGTACAGCTGCGTTGGCTGGACAGAGAGCGGGCCCGAGATCGTGCACGAGCTGGATCTCACGGGCGAGCTCTGCTACGAGGTCACGGTTGACCTCGACCCGGACGGCTGCGACCTGGACGTCTTCTTCCTCGGCAGCTGCGACGAGATGGACTGCCTGGAGTACGGGGACTCCGGTCTCACGACGGGTTGTCTCGAGCCGGGGATCTACTACATCGTCGTTGACGGCTACAACGGAGCCGAGTGCGCCTACACGCTCTCGGTCACGTGTGTCGAGTGCGCATGTCCCGAGCCCTGTCCCGAAGAGCAGAACTACATGGCTTTCTACGAGGACTTCGAGCGCGAGGAATGCTGGCTCCCGGCCGGTTGGACGATCCTGAACCTCGGCAGTGAGCCCACGGGTCCCACGTGGTACTGGAGCGACGTCAGTGTCTGCAACGGCGAAGGTACTGCCCGCTGCACCTACGGAGCGTCCGACGATCAGCAGGACGAGTGGCTGATCACCCCGATCATCTACCTCGAAGGCGCCACTGCGATCGAGGTCAGCTTCCAGCACGACGTCGGTCTGTGGAGCTACTGCACCGATCCGATGCAGGTGCTGTATTCCACCACCGGCATCGACCCGGCGGACTTCACACTTCGTCTGGACTACACCTGCGATCTACCCGATCCCGGGTGTGCCACGTCGGTGCTTCCCATCGAGGGGCTGACTGGCGACCACATCTACGTTGCCTGGAGATACCAGGGCCTCTGGGCCGGCAGCTGGTATGTTGACAACATCAGCATCGTGGCGGCATCGACTCCGGTGGAGGACTCTTCCTGGAGCACGATCAAGGCGATGTACAGATAGTCTGTGGGATTGCGCACGCGAAGCCGCGTGCGTGAGGCACGTGAAGTGCGTTGTTTGGAACGAGGAGAGGGTGGCGACTGATCGTCGCCACCCTCAACCTCGGAGCGGCGGGTACGAGAGGGAAGCAACATGGCCACGTCGGACACAGAGCACGTGTCGATCGGTTCCGGGCTGAGATCTCTGCTGTCCCTGTTGGCCGTTCTGGTGATGTGCGGGACGGCAGTGGCTGATCGGACGGCCGTGGGGGAGAGTCTCGAGAGCACGGCGACAGAGAGAAACAACGCGCGGCTGGTCGCAGAGGATCTCGTGGGAAAGCTGCACGTGGTCTACTACGACTACGACGGGATCTACCACTCCGTCGCGAACGGCATCGGCGCCGGTTGGTCTCTGCCGGAGCTTGTAGCGCTCGGCGGGAGGAACCCCTCGATCGCCGTCGATTCCGATAACGTGCTGCATCTGGTCTACAGGATCGACACGGTAACGCCGCTCGACATTCTGCACCGGACATTCGATGGGGACTGGAGTGAGGCGGAGACCGTCTACCACGACGGCGTTGCAGGCGTCACGCGACCGGTCGTTGCCGTCGATTCTGAGAACGGCCTTCACTGTGTGTGGCAGAGACAGGGCTATGGATCGACTCCGAACTCCGAGGTTTGGTACGCTTGCGCCGCTCCCGGCGGGGGATGGGGCGGCACGATGGTCAATGTCAGCAGCTCGTACGGGGCGTCCGAGTATCCGACGCTGACCATCGATCCGGACGACAACATCTACGTGTTCTGGAAAGACTCGGGAGAGGACATCTCCGCCGACAAGAAGGTGCTTCTGAGGAAGCACACCCGTGGGGTGGGCTGGGACGCGAACTACACGAACGTCAGCAACACGACCGGGAACGGCAGCTACGCGACGATGGACCCATGTGCCGTGGTCGGTCCCGGTGGAACCATCCACCTGGTTTGGAAGGACTCGCAGCCGGGCAATAGGGAGATCTTCTATAAGGCGTGCGTGGACGGGATTTGGGATGCCGCGCCCACGAACGTGAGCGAGACTTCGACCGCTTCGGGCAGACCGAGCATCAGTGTGGACGACACGGGTCTGCTGTACGTTGCCTGGGAGGAGAAGACGGACGGTGTCTACTACGACATCGTGCGCAGGACGCGCGAGAGAGGCGGCGCTTGGTCAGAGATGGTCAACATCAGCGACTCGCCGGGGGTCGACTCGCGGTCTCCGAGCGCACCGCTGTCGCTGGGACCGGCGCTCTCTTGCCTGTGGACCGAGGGCGAGTCTGCGCCGTACGACATCGCATTCTACTTCGAGGAGACGACCGGAGTGTCCGGTGATGAGACCGCATGCGATCGCCTTCTTCTCCTGGAGCGTAACCATCCCAATCCCTTCAGTTCGACAACGACGATACGATACGAGATTCCCGAAGCAGGCAGTGTGACCGTGAAGGTCTATGACGTGTGCGGCCGATGGGTGAGGACGATCGTCTCCGGGCGAAGACCGGCAGGCACACACGAGACCATCTGGGACGGGAAGAACGACAGCGGAGAGGAACTCGCGGCCGGCGTCTATTTCTGCACCGCTTCGTGCGGAGGCAGGACGGCCACGACTCGAATGGTCATTGTTCGGTAGCACTAGTGAATGGAGGAGGTTGTATGAGAGCGGCAATGCTGGCACTGGTGATCTTTCTGGTCGCGGCAACTGCAGCCACGGCCGACTGGATGATCGACGAGGGATTTGAGGGCGGGTCCATCCCCGCGGGCTGGACCGTCGTTGACAGTGACAACGACGGCCGGACGTGGCGTGCGCTGGAGCACGACTACGCTCACACAGGCGCGTGGATGGCAGTCACCGACTGCTACGAGAGTGGCGGCGAGGACTGGCTGATCACACCGCAGGTTGCCGTGGCGGCCGGGGACTCGTTCGTGTTCAACGCGAGGGCCTGGTACGGCACCGAGGACTTCGAGGTCAGGCTCTCGACTCAGACTGCTTCAATCAACGATTTCGACTACATCCTGGACACCGTGACCGGGGCCACCACGACGTACGTCAGGTACTCGTATGACCTGAGTTCCTACGCCGGTGAGAACTGCTACCTGGCCATCAGGTGGCAGCAGGATGTCTTCGGCATGGCCGTCGACGATGTCAAGGTCGGGTGGGGTGTCTACGAGACGACCGACGTGGGCATACTGTCCATCGAGGAACCCGAGCCCTATCAGGTGATCGACACGGGATCGTATCCGTCCGGCACCATCCGGAACTACGGAACGGCAGAGATCACAGAGAGCTTCGACGTCATCTGCGAGATTGCCGACGAGACGCGGGCGGTCGTCTACGCGGATACCGTTACGCACGTCGGAACCATGGCGCCCGAGGACACGGAAGTCGTCACTTTTGCCGCTGAGTGGACGCCGACCGTGGTTGGGGACTACACGGTGACGATGACGACGTACCTGACCGGTGACACGGTTCCGGGGAACGACTCGATGGCAAGCGAGACCGAGGTCGTGCTCCACTACGGGACCGGCGGCCCCGACGCGTTCAGCTACCGGTGGATCGACAGTGATGAAGACGGGGGCCCGGTCTACGACTGGATAGAGATCAGCGAGTCCGGCAGGTCGGCCGTCACGTACGAGGCGCCGTACTTCTACGCTGACGACAACATGTCACCTCCGCTGCCCATCGGGTTCGCGTTCCCCTTCTACGGGATCGACCGCACGGAGATGTACGTGGACACCAACGGAGAAATCCTACTGGCGGAGAACACCTGGTTCAATCACTACCCGAATCCCGGCTGGAACTCGGACGGGAACATGTTCAACTACGTGTATCCCATTCCCGGTTACGTGCAGATGCCCGCACTCGTCGCCGCCTACTGGGACGACCTGATGGCGGATGAAGGTGTGGGGGATGTCTACTTCCAGACATTCGGCACGGAGCCCGACCGCTACTGCGTCATCGAGTGGCATGATTTCAGGTTCTGCTACGGCACCTGGGATACGAGCACGCTGACCTTCGAGATAATACTCCACGAGGACGGCGAGATAGTCTTCCAGTATCAGGACACCGGCATCGGCCAGACGGGCAGCGTCTGTCCGCACGACGACGGCAGGAGTGCCACCGTCGCCATCCAGAACGACACCGGGGACATCGGCCTTTGCTACCTGAGGGAGATCGTCGAGGATATGACGTACATTGGAGTGGAGCCGCCCGGCAATCTCCTCCACGACGAGCTGGCCATCAGCTTCTATCTCGGAGAGGATGATCAGCCTCCCTACATCGTGCACGAGGAGATGGGCAACTCGTTCGACTCCACCCCGAAGATGACCGTCACCATCTGGGAGGCGTCGGGCCTGGCGAGCGACTTGCTCCACTACAACTACGGGGACGGCTGGCAGGCGATAGGCCACACCAGCTTCGAGATGCCGAACATCTATCACTACGTCCTTCCGCAGATTCCAGCGGGAGTGGAGTTGAGTTACTACTTCGAGGCGACCGACGGCTCCGCGGCACAGAACAGCGGAACGTTGCCGGCCGCGGCGCCTGGGGAGGTCTTCTCCTTCCGGATTCTGCCGACGAGCGGCGTCGGGACTCTCCTGGCCTATGGCGGCGCGCAGGACCAGTCGGGCACCGAACTCGCGGAGTTCACGGCGGGTCTGGATGCGGCAGATGTTGTGTACGACATCTACGACTGGTTCGAGTACGAGAGCTACAGATTCTCCAATGAGTACAACGCGATCTTCGTCTACGGGAAGTCCTCGAGCGGTAGTGCCCAACACGACACGCTGTCCGTCGCGCTCATGGAGTATCTGGACAGCGGCACCAACGAGGAGCCCAGGAATCTCTTCCTTGCCTCCGACGATCTCGGATTTGCGCAGCATGGAACCCCGAACGACGATCCGTTGGGGAAGTTCTTCTCCGCGTACCTCAGGGCTGGGTACATTCCCATCGCCAACCCGGCCGAGCCACCGTTCGGAGGCACCGATGGCATCGGCGGGCCCGACATCTGGGACTACTCCTACGGCAGTATCCTCGGCCTCAGCGGGTCGCCCATCGGCAGCGCGGGCGTCGAACTGCCCGTCTACTCGAACAGCCCGGATGTCATTTACAACAGGGCCTGTCCGGAGTGGTACTGGGGCGAGGTGACCAACCCTGACATCAGTTCCTGGGGCTCGTACGTGTTCGAGGATGGTCCGATCGGAGGCCATGCGTACGCCCGCGGCAACGGCGCGGCCATCTGGCTCGACAACCTCATCTACAAGTCGTTCTTCATTACGTTCGACCTGTCGCAGTTCACGAACGGCGCGGACGCGAGGATGCTCATCCAGGACGCGGTGGACTGGTTCGGCGTCCCGACCGGCATCGGCGATCCTGACGACGAGGTGATCCCGGGCGGCGTGACGCTGTCGCAGAACCACCCGAACCCGTTCAATCCCGTGACGACTATCGCGTACAGCATCCCCACGGCGGGACACGTGACCGTCGAGGTCTACAACGTGTGTGGTCAGAGGACGGCTACGCTGGTCGACGAGCACAGGTCGGCGGGAGCACACGAGATTGTGTGGCGCGGGAAGAGCGACGACGGCGAGGCAGTGGGAAGCGGAATCTACTTCTATCGGATCAGTTCCGGCGGGTTGACGTCAGCGAGGAAGATGATCCTGCTGAAATAGTATCACCACAATCGAAGTTCGAAAGAGGCGGACAGGACCGGCGTGTTCTTGTTCGGGGTTCCCGGGGCTAGTGCCGCGGGAACCCCTCCGCTAGCGGGGAAGGAACTCGTGTTTGAGATGTTGGGCACAGAGGGACAGACGCTTCCCCCAACGAACTTGACTAACTGAAACGTGCATGGTATAGTTGTGTTGAAGGTTGCTCTGCCGCTCGACCACGGTGCAGGGGCGCGGAACACGGTGTCTCACCCGGGGACCGACGGCGGAGTCCCACGTACGGCCCAATCCTTACCCGGGGTCGCTGGCGGAATCGGATCTCACCGGATTCCCAGCGGCGCCGGGCCGGCAAGCGCCGACCCACGTTGAACCCGTATCCCGACCCAAGGCCGACCGGCTGTCATGAGAACACCGCCTGTCCAGGCGGTTGTTCTCAGGCAACTGCAGTGTGGGTGAGCTGATCGTCAGCAGTTCCGTCCCAAGAGGAGGTGAGAACCCGGACAGACTCGCAAGGAAGCAATGCTACCCCGGCCGGTTGTGGTAGATCCGGGGAGGCGATGAGAAGTGCCGTGGAAACGAGGCTGGTGGCGGTGGTAGTACGCGGTCGCCTGTGTCGCTTTCCTGCCGGCGCTGCAAGTGGGTCAGATCAGATGTGACAACGCAGGCACTGAAGAAGGGGGAGTTGTAATGAAGAGCATCATAATCGCTTCGATCGTGGTTCTTCTGTTTGCGCCCGTCGCCCTCGCCAATTGGGTGGTCGACGAGGGGTTCGAGGGTGGAGTGATGCCCGCAGGCTGGACCGTGATTAGCGGTGCAGACGGGTATGATTGGTTCGTCTTTTCGCACGCGAACGCTCACACCGGTTCGTACATGGCGACCGTGTGCGCCTACGAGAGCAGCGTCGGCGGCGACGACTGGCTGGTCACGCCGCAGGTGCTCGTGAGCGGTGGCGACATGTTCGAGTTCTTTGCGAGAGCCTGGTACGGCACCGAGGACTTCGAGGTGAGGCTCTCCACGTCTGGTAACGCGGCTGGTGACTTCGACTACGTCCTGGGTAGCGTGACCGGCCTCGGCGACGCGTACGTGAGGTACGAGTATGATCTGACGCCGTACGCCGGCCAGAACTGCTACCTGGCCATCAGGTGGATCATGGATTTCTACGCTCTGTGCGTCGATGACGTCAGGGTTGGCCAGGAAGCGTCGCCGGTCGAGGGCGCCACTTGGGCCGCGATCAAGGCCATGTACCAGTAGGTGACGAGACATCCGGCAGGGGCAGCCCATGTGGTTGCCTCTGCTGGTGCCGTGCCGCAAGATCGATGGATTGCAGCATATTGGGACATCCGTAGGGCGAGACAAAGCGAGATGATAACGGGGAGGTTACGAGTGAAGTACATAGTATTGCTCTCGGCAATCATGCTGCTCGTAGTGCCGGCGGTTTCTGCCGAGACGACCACCAGGCAGGGTGCCGACAGGGCGGGAGATGCAGGCATCCTATCGATCGATCTCCCCACGGCGTATCAGCGTGTGGATGTAGATGTGTTCCCATCCGGGACGGTGAAGAACTTCGGTCTCTCTGACATCACCGCCGAATTCGATGTCGCGTGTGTCATCACGGATGCATTCCTGGCCGTGGTCTACGCCGACACCATCGTTCACACGGGTACGATGGTTTCTGCGCAGACCGACCCCGTGACGTTTACGGAGCTGTGGCATCCAACTGAACTGGGTGAGTACACGGTGACGATGACGACGTTGCTCGCGGGCGATGAGCAGCCGGCGAACGACTCGCTCCAGGGTGTCACGGAAGTGGTGCCGCACTACGGCACCGGCGGTCCTGACGCCTTCGGTTATCGCTGGGTCGACAGCGATGAACCTGACGGACCGGTCTACGACTGGATCGAGATCAGTGACACGGGAACGTCAACGATCATGTACGGCGTCCCGGCGTTCTACGGAGACGACAATTTCTCGGAGCCCATCCCATTTGGTTTCACCTTCCCGTTC
>JAUWCJ010000151.1 GCA_030609365.1 Candidatus Eiseniibacteriota bacterium
GCGACGTTGGCCGGGTAGGCGCCATCCTCCGCCACGATCCTGTACGTTACCGCATCACCTGCAACGGCCGTGCCTGAAAACGCGCCCTCGAAGGTGCCGCTCGTTCCCACGCGCGTCATCGACACGTCGGTCTGGGGAGCGCCGTTGATCCAGGACTCCAGCGTGACGCTGGCGACAACGGTGTTGTCAGTGACATCCGCCGTGGTCGTGGGCGGCCACTGGCCGGCCGTGATGTCCGTCAGAGGCGTGTGGACGATGGAAGGCGCCTCGGTGTCGATGACGATCTCGAACGAGTGTGCGTCCCCCGGCGCGACGTATGGGTGGGATTCGCTCCGGCCCGAGTTGTCGGCCACGTGGATGTAGTAGGAGACCACGGTGCCCACGCTCTGTGTCGGTATGTCAGCGTAGTAGCTGCCCGCCCTCGCCGCCTGGGTCATTACGATGGGCGTGAAACCGGGAACGCTGTCCGTTTCCCAGTAGACGATGAGCGAGTCGGCGATGAGCCCGGTCTCGCTGTAATCGAAGATGTCGGCCTCGACCCGGTAGTCCTCAATGGGGCTTGGGTTGTCGGGGAGGGGCGCGTGATCGATGTACAGCATGTAGCGGTCAGTAACGCCCATCGCCCGGCAGTGGATGGCGTCGTCGGAGAGCCACGAGCCGGTGTAGCCCAGCACCTCGTAGCCCGGCATCGCATCTCGGTAGGTCTGCAGCGCGTCGTCGTCCCACGCCGTCCCGTACTGCGGCACGAAGACCTTGTCGTTGATGATTATGGAGTTCGTGTAGGGCTCGTTGTTCGGCGTGTAGACGCGCACGATCTCGTAGGGACGCCCGTAGCTGTTGGTAATGGAGGAGAGGTACGCGTAGTTGCTCTCGAGCGCCGTGTAGACCGCGTGGCCGACCGGCACCTCCCTCAGCAGGATCTTCTCCGGGCTCAGGAACTTGGCCCAGCAGTCGATGTGGTGGATGCCGCCCGACTCGATGTAGGAGAGCCAGTGGAACTGGTCGATTCCGACGTACGCGTGCATGATCGAGTCGATCTCGGCCGTCGTGAGGCCCGGGTTCTCGTTGAGCGTCAGGCGGGTCGATATGGCGATGCCACGCCCGTCCGACATGAAGTTGCCGCCCGTCGCTTCGAGGTCCATCCCGTAGACGGGGATGCCCCAGTCTGAGCCGATGACGCCCGGGATGAGGTCGTCCTGCGGTCTCGGACGGTTGTAGATGTGGTCGACGATGCCCTGGTCGCCGTTGCCGTCCACGATGAACCAGGGGCCGTAGTCGCGGGTCCAGATGCTGTTGGTCGGAGCGAATATCCAGTCGACGTTCGACATGTTGGCGCCGCCGCTCGAGAGGGTGCTCGACGCGCTCGACTGCTCCGAGCTATTCGCGACGATGACCCAGAGCATAACGTCCTGGGAGTACTCCGCGAGTAGGTTCGTGGGGTTCCCGAAGGGGTAGCGCACGATGACGCCGGTCATCGGCTCGAACTCGCCGGGGTTCCTCACGGGGCCGGTCGCCGGAGGCGTAGGTCGGTGGCCCTCGCCGATCCGGTCCAGCATCTCCAGCTCTTCCGCCGTCATCCCGATGGGCAGGTAGTTCTCACCCTCGAGCTCCTCGGCGAGCGATTTCGCGTGCAGGCCAACCGGCGGTATCAGAACTAGCAGCACTGCCGCGAGTGCCGCTGCCGTCACTGCTGTGCGCCCAAGTGAGTGCCGCCTCATCAACATAGACCTCCATTTGCCCGTTGTCTGGCTGTTTTCGATAATCACCATCATTATAACATAGCAAGAGGCGCGAAGATAGAGAGAATCGAGCGGAAGGGCGCTGCGGTGGCGCCAGTGGCGCCCGCAGGCCTAGGCGAGCACGCTGCTGAGCGCTCCCGTGAGGAAGCGGATGCCGAAGTAGAGGAGCATGAGTCCGGCAACCAGGCTGACACCCTTGAGAAAGCGGTCTCCGAGGAGCTTCGTTCCCTTGAACGCAGCGGAGGAGAGGAAGTAGTACCAGATGAGATCGAGCGACCAGTGCACGACGGCGAACACCGCGAACTGCCACACGCCGTAGCCCCATGCCCTGAACACGAGCGTAGCGCCCACGGTGGCCCACCAGACGATGAAGTAGGGGTTCCCGGCGGTCATCATCACGCCCGCCATGAAAGGGGACGCCTCCCGCAACCGCTCCGGAGTGGCTTCCTTTGCCGCGCTCGGTCTGAGCGACAACAGGAGCCCCGCGGCCATCCATAGGAGGACTGCGCCTCCGGCCAGGCCGACCGATGTGGCGAAGACGTCGTGCTGAAAGAGCGGCCCCAGCCCCAGTACGACCAGGATCATGAGCGGGAACTCGACGGCCCCGTGGCCGAGCGCGATGAGGGCGCCGGCGCGCGGTGATCTGGCGCCCTTTCCCACGACCACGACGGTCAGAGGCCCCGGCGACATCACGCCGGAGAGCGATATCAGAATGGCAGTGATCAGAAATGCCCCGAAACTCATGACCACGGAGTCTATCAGACGGGGTCCGCATGCTCCAGCGAAAGAGACCGTCCCGGGCGGTCGCGCGCGCGCCGCCGGCGGCTCCAAGTCGTGGCGGCACGGCACGTTCCGGCCCATGCTACCGTCGTCGTTCTCCTCCGAACTTGAGATATTGATAAATCTATGCTAGAATGGAAGATACAGAGATATCGCTGACCGTACCGGCCCCCTTCAGTGGCAGGACCGATAGAGGAGGAACCCCTTTGCGTTCGACACATACCCCCGGGAGGCTCATCTTCCTCGTGGCGGCCGTCGTGATTGCCGTCGCGACCCAGCCCGCCTCGGCGATCAAGGTCTGCAGCTACAACATCCTCAACTTCCCCAACGACTACCTTGAGCGCGAGGCCTCCTTTCGGATCGTCATGGAGGAGATCGACGCCGATCTTATCGTCGTGCAGGAGATCGAGTCCTGGCAGGCCACCGACGTTTTCTGCGACAACATCCTCAACTACGCTGAGCCCGGGAAGTACAGGTGGATGCCCTTTATCAACGGTCCCGACACGGACAACGCGTGCTTCTTCAAGCCGGACGTGCTCGATTCCCTCGACTACGGATACCTCGATACCGGCGTGCGCTACACCACGTGGTACAAATTCAGGCCCGTGGGCTACGATTCCGCGGAGGCCGAGTTCGTTATCTTATCCACCCATCTCAAGGCCGGGTCCTCCTCAGCAGACCAGGCGCAGAGGCTGGACCAGACGACCATCATCAGGAACTACCTGAACACGTACCCCACTGACAGCAACTTCATGGTCACGGGCGACTTCAATATCCGGTCGAGTTCCGAGGGTTCGTATCAGATGCTTCTCGGCTACCAGGCGGACAATGACGGCCGGAGCAAGGACCCCATCAGCACCGGCGGCACCTGGCACGACAACTACTCGCTCAGGATGACGCACACGCAGTCTCCGCGGGTGGACGGGGGCAGCGGTTCGGGCGGGGGCATGGACGACCGGTTCGACTTCGTTCTGGTGTCGTACGCCCTGGATGACGACGACGGGCTCTCCTACGTCGACTATTCGTACGTTGCGTACGGCAACGACGGGCAGCGATTCAACCTGGACATCAACAACCCAACGAACACGATCGTGAGCGCCGCGGTGGCGGACGCGCTCTTCACAGCTGCCGACCACATCCCGGTCTTTCTGGAGCTCCAGCTTCCGGCGAAGATCGAGACAGCGACGGCCATCGAGTTCGGCGACTTCATAGTAGGAGCTACGGCCGAAGAGATCCTGACGGTAGGGAACGTGCCTGCCGCGCCGGCGGAGGACCTGACCTACTCGATGACGACACCCTCCGACTTCGGAGCGCCGAGCGGCTCGTTCGTGCTGGCCGCGGGAGCGGACAACGACCACACGATCACGATGGACACAAGCAGCGCCGCGGCCAGGTTCGGTAACCTCGAGATATCCTCGAACGACCTTGACGATCCCACACGGTACGTGAACCTGTCGGGCACGGTGTTCGAGCACGCCAGCCCTTCGCTGGCGCAGCTGTCGATCGTGCTCCACTCGACCCTGGACTTCGGGTGGCACCAGGCGGACGCGTTCTCGAATGAGACCCTGAGCGTCTACAACGAGACGTTCTTCGAGCTGCAGGCGTTTCTCGAGGTCTACGATGCATCGATCGTGGGTGGGGATGGACGTTTCTCGTTCGTCGGTGGGTTCAGTCCAGTGACGCTCGGGTTCGACGCGGGCGAGTACACGCTGGCGTTCGACGGCGACGGCGCGGCCGGTGACAGCACCTACACGGCGACGCTGACGTTCCACAACAGAGACGATCAGACCATCATCGGTGCGACAGTGCTGAACTCCCTGGTCGTTACCCTTGAGGCCCACGTGCTCCCCGGCACATCGGTTCCGGACGATTCCGTCCTCGCGATGGCGTTGAGTCCCGGCTCGCCCAACCCCTTCACTGCCGAGACCGCGCTGCAGTTCTCGCTTCCCACACCGGAACACGCGGTGATCGAGGTCTACGATGTCTCCGGACGTCTGGTGACCACGCTCGTCGACGGCTCCATGCCGGCGGGCGCGAACCGCATCGTCTGGGATGGCTGTGACAGCCACGGCGCACCCGCGGCCTCCGGCATCTACTTCTGCCGCGCGCAGGTCGGGGAGTGGCACGAGGCGAGGAAGGTCGTGTTGTTGCGATAGTATCATATGACACCGGGAGGGGTGTGGGGAGGGATGGGAGCAAGGTTTATCTTACGCCGGTGCCGCTCTGCTTGTGAGCGGCTGCGGTCTGCGGACGCGATGCCCTGTGCTACGTACCCCCTCATACCATGCGCC
>JAUWCJ010000168.1 GCA_030609365.1 Candidatus Eiseniibacteriota bacterium
GTCTTTATGTACGAGAGCGCGTAGAGTGACACGACCAGTCCGGCCAGAGCTATGAGGGCCGAGAGCAGCATACCGACTGGACCCGCGAAGAGCGTGATCGCGAACGGCGGCGGGAACCCGCCGAGATTGGCGACGATGGGCTCTTCGAGCACCGTCGGGAGCAGCCGGATCGAGAGCACAAGATTGAGCAGTGTCGCGATCACGGGCACGAACCCGGCGGCCCGGCGGGAGACCTTCCCGACAAGCGGCACGCACAGAGCGAGCCCCAGAGGCACCGCGAGCAGCAGTACGGGGCTTACCATCTCAGCTCCTTTGCCTTGCGGAGGTCCAGCGTGCCGTAACTCTTGTAGAAGCGCACGGCGAGCGCCAGCGCCAACGCCAGGATCGCGACACCGATCACAATGGCAGTCAGCACGAGCGCCTGAGGGACGGGGTCCACCATGCCGTCAGGCTCGAGTCCGGGCCTCGAGAATATCGGCGCCGTCCCGCGATTGATGTAACCGACGGAGATCAGGAACATGTTCACGCCGGTATCGAGAATGCTGAGGCCGATGATCAACTTGATGAGATTCCGCTTCACCAGGATGATCAGCAGGCCGATAGCCACGAGCCCGAACGCCCCGATGTAGTAGACGTAGTCGTGCAGGAAGCTCATTCCGTCTCCTCCATCAGGTTGTCCACGACGCCGGCCAGCTCGGACCCGACCTTGAGACCGATCGCGCAGTAGATGACCGGGATGATGCCCGCGCTGAAGAGCGTGTTCAGAGTACCCTTGGGCAGGAAGTTGGCCAGGAAGTAGTGGGTTCCGTAAGTCAGGCCCAGAAGTCCTATCGCGACAAACACCAGTCCACTCACAGACTCTGTGAGAGTGGCGCCGCTTTCGTTGATTCTCTTACCTGGAGAACTCAGGTAGACCAGCAGGAAGGCCGAAGCGATGACGGCTCCGCCCTGGAAGCCACCGCCCGGCGTGAGATGTCCGTGTGTGAAGATGTAGGCGCCGAACAGAAGTATCAGCGGGAAGAGAAAAATGTTCCCCGCGGAGAGAATGAGGCTCGCCGGCTCGACGCCGGACCTGCCGCGCTTGCCACCGGCGGTCGCCAGCACGGCACCCAGTCCCAGGGCGGCCACGAAAAGGACTGTCACCTCACCCAAAGTGTCGAAGGCACGGTAGCCGACGACGACGGATGTCACGACGTTGGTCGCCCCCGTGTCCTCCCGCGCGTTCTCGATGTAGTAGTCACCGATCTCTGTCTTCGGGGCGCCGAACGGAATCGCGAGCAGCGAGATACCGACGCCGACACCTATGACCGCAAGCAGGATCAGGCCTACCGTGGCTCTCATTCCTCGTACCTCTTAGTCCGCCTGATGGCGATCACGAAGATCGCAGTGACAAGTGCCGCGCCGATGGACGCTTCCGCCATGGCCACGTCCGGCGCCTGAAGAAAGAAGAACAGGATCGAGGCGAGCAAGCTCACCAGACACGAAGCGATGACCGCACTCAAAAGATCCCTGTAGATGAGGGCAGCGACGGCCGCGACGAGCATCGCGAGCACCAGCAGTGATACAATGATGATCATGGTCTGCCCTCGTATCCGTCGAACTCCTGCGACCGATCGACAACGCTGCCCTCGCACAGGGGAACACCACTCTTCCGAGAGGCTCTGCCGAGGGCGTGGTTGGATATGGGATTCGTGAGGAGGATGAACACGGCGATCACCAGGGTCTTCCAGAACCATGTCGGTTCGATAATGCCTACGCCGATGGCGGTGAGGAAGGCGCCCAGGGTCGTGCACTTCGTGCCCGCCTGAAGTCGGTTGTACACGTCCGGCATCCTGAACACACCAAGACAGCCGATGAACAGGAACAGGGCTCCCGCGAACGTGACCACTGTGCCCAGAACGACACGCAGCATCTAGATGCCTCTCTCCAGGTATCTGGCGATTGCAACCAGTCCCATGAACGTCAAGAGCGCGTACACCAGAGCAACATCGAGGTACACGGAGCGCTTGAAGAACAGAGCCAGCAGTACGAGCAGTGCGGTGGTGACCGTGCACGCCGTGTCCATTGCCACCGCCCGGTCAGGCGCCGTCGGGCCCTTGAGCAGCCGCAGAAGACACAGCAGTATGCCGGCCGTAATGATGCCCGTCAGAGTCAGAATCACTGTCCCGCTCATGCGAAGACCGCCTTCAGGTGCTTCTCGAACCGACCGGCTATCAGTCTCGTCGCCTCGGCCGTGTCCTCCGACTTGACGTTTATCCAGTGGATCAGCAGTTTGTCTCCCTGGATGTCCAGTGTGAAGGTACCGGGCGTCAGTGTGATCGAGTTCGCCAGTAGGACCTTGGCAACGTCCTGCGAGAGCTCTGTCGTGATGACCACGATACCGGGGTTAATGGGAAGCCTGGGGTGCAGCACCCGGTAGGCGACGTCGATGTTGGCCTTCACGATCTCCGCGAAGAGCACGAGGAAGTAGACGCCCAGACGCCACACACGGATGAGCGAAAGCGGAGGCAGTCCAAGCCTGCCGTAGCTCCTTGCGAGGAACAGTGCCAGGACCAGGCTGAGGAACGCGCCCATGGTCACTTCCTGCCAGTGCAGGCTCGACGTAAGCATGAGCCATGTGATGAAGAGGACAAGGAGCAGATGGATGATGTCTCTCGCCCTTGGGGCTGTCCTGCCGACCTTCTCAGTCATGCGACGCTGTTCCTAGGTTACGGTGTCAACCCTCTTCCGACTCGAGCCTGTCTTCTCCTCGGACCCGTTCTTCCTCTCGAAGTACGAGTGGTACACGAGTCGAGCCATCGCGACGCTCAGGTCCACGCAAGTCACGTTGACGTTGTCGGGCATCGTGAGTTCGCAAGGGGCGAACGAGAGGATGGACTTCACACCCGCGTTCCCCAGCCTCCGTGCAACATCCGCCGCGGACGGCTCCGGCACAGCGAGAATGACCAGCTCAATGCCCTTTTCCTTCACTCTCTTCTCGATGCCGGCTATGTCCTCAACAGTTATGCTGCCTATCGTCAGACCGATCTTGTCGGGAGCACTGTCGAAAGCGGCGATGATATGGAAGCCCTCCGACTCGAAGGTCGAGTGCTCCAGTAGCGCCGTGCCGACATTGCCGATGCCAACCACCGCGACGCCGGTGGCGTCGTCGAACCTCAACGCCTTGCGTATTTCCGTGACGAGTTCATCGACCTTGTAGCCCACGCCCCTGGTCCCAAGCCTGCCGAAGTACGAGAGGTCCTTCCGGACCGCCGATGCGTTCACGTGGCAGACGTCGGCCAGCTCGCTGGATGAGGTCGTGTCCTTCCCCTCCCTCTTCAGGCACATAAGGCCCCTGAAGTAGACGAACAGGCGGTCAATCGTCTCTTTGGGAATCTGTCTCGAATGCAGCGGCATGCTGTGATTGTGCTCCCATTCACAAGGCCAAACGCTAGACTGCCATGACTCCGTACCAGTGTCAAGCTGTTTCTCCGTACGCGAAGGCACCGCGTGGGTGTATCGTGACCGACCCAACACGGTGTGGAGGTTGGCCCGGCTTGTCCCAGGAACCCTCGGACGCTTGAGGAACGTCACGGCCGTCGAGGACTTCGAACGGGACACCCCTCCCCACTCACCACCCTCCGCCACGGGACGCCACTCGTAGCCCAAGACCTTCCGTACTGCTACCGTGCGAACTCGATCGGATCTCCAGATTCGTCAAGGTGTGCCACCCCGTCCCCGCTCTGACCAGATCGGGGACGGGGCGGCCCGGCGGAGTGCTCCCGCAGGACACGGAGTCAGCGTCCACGGGCGCTTTACACGACCCTCGCCGG
>JAUWCJ010000096.1 GCA_030609365.1 Candidatus Eiseniibacteriota bacterium
CTTCTGGGTGATGTGGAAGACTCGCGCCGGATAGAGAAGCGGGACGAGTTCCAGGGCCTCCTGGAAGCGACGTGCGGCCGGCTGAATCGCGACCACGAGAGACAGATCCGGGCGGAGTTCGCGATCCTCAAGGGGATAGACGAGATCGGTGCGGCGTTGCTCTCGGTGTCGGGAGTCTACGAGATCGTTGATGCGGTTGGGCGAGCGCTGTACCCGCAGCGAATGAGATTCGCGCTGGCTCGGGGAGAGGTGGACACGGGTCTGCAGAGCACTGAGGTCGGGCGGATGGACGGACCCGCGTTTCACAAGGCCGCGGCGATCATGGCGGAGCTGAAGGCCAATCGATTGCCCTTCGGGATGGCGGTAGAGGATTCGGCCTTCGATGATGCTCTGGCGGGAGCGGCGAGCCTGATTCAAATGGCGAAGGCCAGGAGATCGGAGCGACAGTGGGAAGCCGTACGGGAGTACGAGAGGCTTGGGACGCAGGCGCGAGCGGCCACCGAACTGGGTGTGAGCCAGCAGGCCATCTCCCACGCACTGGTAACGGCAGACTACAAGCAGGTGCGCCTGGTGGAGGCGCGGCTGAACAGGGCGTTCGGGGAGTACGCGAGGCGAATCGCAGAGGAGGATAGGCGCGATGACTGAATGGGCTCGGCTCGGCGTCGCAGCCGGTGGGTGTCTGTTCCTCATGCTGACGAGCGGGCGCGTTCTCAACATGATACTCAGGGGCATTGCCAAGGAGGATGTCGAGGCCAAGCTGGACAAACGCGTGCGCGACACGGGGGCAGTGGTGGGGAAGTGCGAGAACATCCTGATCGTCGTCATGGTGCTCGTGGGTGCGTACACGGCCTTGTCGGTGATCTTCGCCGCCAAGGCCTTCGTCAGGCGCGAGGATATGAGCACCAACTCACTCTATTTCCTGGCGGGGACCATGGTCAACGTGACCTACTCGCTGCTCGTGGCCCTCGTCCTCAAGGGCGTCCTGGCACGCATCTGACCCCCATCGCAGCAATCGTTTGAATTCCTACCCAGTATATGGTAAACTGTGCTCGTGGATTCCGCATTCGCTCTAGGCGGGGATGCGGATTTCATGGATAGTACGAGCGACGATGGAAGTGGAGAGTCGATAGCGAGCAGGAACGCTGCCTCCCCAGTGAACCAGGCGGCACGGGCCTGATTTACTGGCGCGGTAACCCCGCGAAAGGAGATCAGCGTGGTGAAACGACTGGCAATCCTGTTCATGGCTGTCGGGATGTTGCTGACGGTCGTCGTACCCGTCGTCGCGGCCGAGAGGGCCGTGCTCGCCGAGCTCTTCGGAGCGACGTGGTGAAGCTACTGCCCGAACGCCCGTGCGGCGCTCTCGCAGCTGCAGGAAGACTACGGTACTGAAAGCCTCGTCTGTATCTACTGGCACGTTTCCGATGTCTATCAGATCCCCGAAGGTAGCGCCCGCGCAGGCATCTACGGCGTGAGCGGCATCCCCGAGTGCAACTTCGACGCCGTGTCAGAGGTCGTCGGGGCAGGCTCGACCGTCATCAACACCTACCGGCCGACCATCCTGACCAGGATGGGCATTCCCTCACCGGTCACGATCACGTCGGCAGGGTACGTGATGGAGGGCGGGGGCACGATCACCGCCAAGTTCAAGGCGGACGCCTCCGTTTCCTATACGCACATGCAGGCACAGTTCGTGGTCATCGAAGAGGTGTCGCCCACCTATCCCTGGACGGCGATGGAAGTGGCGACGCCGGTTCCGATCTCGCTTTCGGCGCCAGGCGACTCCGTTGTCGTCACCAGGAACTTCACCATTGACTGGGAGCCCTCGGGCGACCTTCAGGTAGTCGTGTTCCTTGAGAACACGAGCGGTCCGTTCGAGATCATCAACTCGCACCTCATGCCTGATCCGTTCGCCGTTTCGATGGCGACGGCGGTCTACGCCGACGAGATCGGCTACGGGGAGACGGCCACCTACACGGCAACGCTCGAGAACGCGGGCACCGCGCTCGACACCGTGACCGTCAGCGTCGCGCAGGACGAGCTGCCTGACGGCGTGAGCTCGACCGACTGGGAGGCCAGCTACCGCGAGGTCGGCGGTTCCTGGCAGACCGGCCCGACCGAGTTCATCCTCGACCCGAGCGAGACGGTCGACCTCGAAGTTCGCATGGTCGATAACCTCGGGACGGTTCAGGGCATGTGCGTCACGAGTCTGACCTCGACGAGCGGCGGTAATCCGTCGCGGACGGCGCTCAGCTCCTTCGGTACGTTTGTCGACCTGCCTTCCATTCTGCTTGTCGCGGACGACATGGGTTGGGGCAACGAGTCTCATTGGGAGACCGCGCTCGCGAACAACGGTTACTCGGCATGGACGTGGGTCACCGAGAACCTTGGCAGGCCGAACGCGGCGATGCTCTCGTCTTACTGGGCGGTTCTCTGGACCAACGCGAACGGGAACGCCTTCGCCTTCACGGGCCAGGACGAGATGGCCATAATGGACTACCTGGACGGCGGCGGGAACCTCTACCTCGCAAGCATGAACTTCCTGTCCAGTCGCCTGTCGACCGGTGCGTTCATCCAGGACTATCTCCACATCACATCCTGGACTGACGACGTCGGTGACCTCTACGCCTACGGCGCATCCGGCGACGCCGTCTCGGAGGGCATGGAGCTCCACTTGGTGTACGGTGTGCCGCCAACCAGCGCGGATGCGTTCGTGGCGACCGCACCGTCGGAGGTCAGCTTCACAGGAACACCGGGCAATGTGGGTCTCAAGGTCAAGGAGGGCGATTCGAAGGTCGTCTTCCACACCTTCCCGTTCGAGAGCGTGAGTTTCTTCGAGGCCGACTATCCGAACAACCGGGACACCCTGCTGGGCCGAGTTCTCGAGTGGTTCGGCGAGGCCGCGGGCGTCGATGACGGCACGGTTCACAGGCTGGCTATCGACCACGTGTCCCCGAACCCGTTCAATCCGGTGACGAGGATCGCGTTCACGGTGCCTGAGAGCGCGGGGCGCGTGACCCTGACCATTCACAATGTGAACGGCCAGGTCGTGCGGTCGCTGGTCGATGCCGAGTATCCTGCGGGTCCGGCCGTCGCGGTCTGGGACGGTATGGATGACGCGGGGAAGGGGCTCGCGACCGGTATCTACTTCGCCAAGCTCAGCGCTGGCGGAGCGGACGCGTTCACGAAGATGACGCTGTTGAAGTAGCCTGACACAAACTGTCAGTCTGCTCGGCACGCGCAGTCAAGAGAAGAGGCCCGGGGCGGTTGCCCCGGGTCTCTGTCCGTGCGTGCGGCCGCTCAGAGGCCCCTATTCCTTTGCATCGTTGCGTCCCAACCACTACAATCTGCACGGCACCGCGAAAGCGTGCCGTTTTCGCATATCACAAGTATGAACGGGGCAGCCCGGCTGTCCCGCCCGCTCCGCCTGGAGGCGAACCGAAGCATGTGGTGGCACGACGAAGACATCGAAGAGGACGAGCAGCACGTACGGAGGATACCGCTCCGCGTGATGCTCCGGCGCATCCTGCCGCTCTTCAAACCCCACAGGCGAACGCTCGCGGGGGCGCTCGCACTGCTCCTTGTCACGGTCGCGGCCGAGCTGGGCGGACCGCTCATCATACGTCACGTGCTCGACACCGACATCCCGGCTAAGGACGGGACCGGCGTCCTCATCCGGGGCCTCATGTACGCCGCCCTCTACGCGGTGGGCATGTGGGTCGCTTACATACAGGTCATCATGGTCTCCCGCGTCGGCCTCGAGATCATAACCAAGCTGCGCGAGCAGGTGTTCAACCATCTAATGGGGCTCTCGCTCGCCTACTTCGACAAGAACCCTCCGGGCAAGCTGATGGCCCGGGTTGAAGCGGACGTCGAGCGCCTGCGGAACCTCTTCTCCGATTTCGCGATCGCGCTGTTCCGGAACGTCGTGCTTCTCGCGGGCACGCTCGGCGTGATGCTGGCGGTGGACGTCAAGGTGACGCTCTCGATTCTCGTGCTGATGTCGCCCGTTGTGATCGGGACCTACTTCTTCCTGAAGTACATCCGCGGCGCGTTTCACACCGTGCGGAAGCTCTACGCGCGCATCTCGACGTTCCTTGCTGAGTACGTCCAGGGTATTCCGGTGCTGCAGATCTTCGGCTACACGGAGAAGGCCCAGATGGACCTCGCGAAGCTCAACAAGGACAAGTACTCGAAGGAGATACGGGTCTACTTCCGGCAGTACGCGTTCTGGGGCGCGTTCGCGTCCGCCGAGATCGCGGCCGTCATGGTCATCATCTGGATCGGAGCGCGCAGCGTCTTCGGTGTCGCGATGACCGTAGGCACGCTCGTCCTCTTCATCGAGTACACGCGGAGGCTTTTCTTCCCGCTCATCATGTTCTCGGAGCAGCTCAACTTCCTGCAGCGCGCGTTCGCCTCCGCCGACCGGGTGTTCGGCATTCTCGACACGGCGTCTCGCACGGCGGACCAGCCGGATGCGATCCGCGACATCCCGGGTGAATGGGACGTGATCGCGTTCGAGAACGTTACCTTCGAGTACGACGGCGGCGCGAAGGCTCTGGACGGTGTGAGTTTCGATGTGCCGAGGGGGCAGAAGGTGGCGCTCGTCGGGTTGTCGGGTGGCGGGAAGACGACCATCACGAGCCTGCTTCTCCGCTTCTACGATCCCACCCGCGGGAGCATCACCATCGACGGCCACGACGTCCGTCGCTACCAGCAGAAGGAGTGGAGGAAGAAGATCGGGCTCGTGCTTCAGGACATCCATCTGTTCCCCGGGTCGCTCGAGGACAACCTGAGGGTGCTCCGCGACGACATCCCGCGCGAGGCGATGGACCGAGCGCTGCGCGTCGTGCAGGCGGAGGCCATGGTAGAGCGGCTGCCGGACGGGTACGAGACCGAGCTTTCGGAAGGCGGCTCGAACCTCTCGATGGGGGAGCGGCAGCTCCTGTGTTTCGCGCGCGCCATCGTGGATGACCCGGATATCCTGATCCTCGACGAGGCGACGTCGTCGGTCGACCCGGCGACCGAGCGCAGACTACAAGATTCGCTGGACCATTTGCTCGAGGGCCGCACGTCGCTCATTGTCGCGCACAGGCTCTCAACCATCAAGACGGTGGACCGGATCCTCGTCATGCACGAGGGCCGGCTGGTGGAGGAAGGCTCGCACGACGAGCTCTACGCCGCGGGCGGTATCTACCGTGACCTCTTCGATCTTCAGTTCGCGGCGCAGGAGGCAGCGTGAGCGAGCGTGAGCACGACATAGATCGGGACGAACTGAGCGGCGAGGAGCGCGCTCCGAGACTCACCTTCAAGGAGCACGTGCGGTGGTTGTGGCGCTACTGGCAGCCGCACAAGCATATCCTCGTGTTCCTTGCGCTCTTCACGCTCGTGTCGACAGCGGTCGCCGTCGCCTATCCGCTCGTCTTCCGCATGGTCATCGACCGCGTGTCCGGGATGCTGGAGGCGGGCGACGCGGACACCGACATCAGCCAAGTGATGCAGATTCTCACGCTCATTCTGGTCGGCTACTTCATCTCACGGCTCTATCCGGCCACGCGCGCGATGATGAATGCGCGGCTCGAGCGCGACGTTCGCGACGACGTGTTCGGCGAGCTGATGGACAAGGACTACCACTTCAACAACCGCTTCCGGACCGGCGACGTCGTGACGCGCCTCACGGACGACATCGGCGAGTTCCCGAAGATCGCGTGGTTCGCGTGCTCGGGCATCTTCCGCGCGATCGAGTCCAGCTCGAAGCTTGTGTTCTGTCTGGGTGCCATGTTTATGATGAGCTGGAAGCTCACGCTCGTCTCCGTGATCCCGATGCCCATCATGATGTGGATCTTCTACGGCCTTCGCCACAAGATGCGCTACTACATGGAGGCGTCGCAGCAGAGCGTCTCGGAGACGAACAACCTCCTCGAGGCCGCGTTCTCCGGCATCCGGATCATCAAGGCGTTCAGCGCGGAGGAGGCGCAGGAGGGGAAGCTCTCATCGGTGCTCAAGGAGCGCATCCGCGTTCTCCTCGGGCTCGTCAAGCTCCAGGTCATCATGTTCTCGCTCGACACGTTCGCGAGCCGGCTCGGCCAGATGGTCGTCATAGCCTACGGCGGCTTCCTGGTGATCAGGGGCGACCTGACGATCGGGACCATCTTCGCCTTCTACGTCTACCTCGACATGTTGACCGGCCCGATGATGGACGTGCCGTTCCTCTTCATGACGGGGCAGCAGGCTTTCGTGTCGGTCGACCGCGTCGAGGAGATCCGCGGCTACCCCGTGACCGAGACCCGCCCGACGGGGAAGAGGCTCGAGGAGATCAGTGAGCTGTCGTTCGAGGGTGTGACGTTCTCGTACGATGGGTCCAGGAAGAACGTGGACAAGGTCGATTTCACGGTGCCGCTCGGGAAGCGCGTGGCCGTCGTAGGCCCGGTCGCGAGTGGCAAGTCGTCCGTCCTCAAGCTCATCGCCGGCATTCTGGTGCCGCAGGAGGGGCGCATCCTCATCAACGGCGAGCCGCTGACCCAGTGGGACTGGGACTCGTACCGGAAGCTCATCGGCTACGTCCCGCAGGAGGCGCTCCTGTTCTCGAAGTCGATCGAGGACAATGTGCTCTTCGGCCGTCGCCCGCCGGAAGAGGTGTTCAACGAGGACTGGTTCGTCAACATCATCCCGCCCGACGCCACTGACCGCGGTGCGGTCGACCCGGATGACACGTCGCCCTCTACGGAGGCGGAACGGCGCGTCGCCGAGTCCTGGGCGCGCTACTGCCTATCGGTTGCACAGATGGACGACGATCTCGGGATCTTGCCCGGAGGGTTAGGCACGGTCGTGGGACAGAAGGGCGGGCTCGTTTCCGGTGGTCAGAAGCAACGCATCGCGATCGCCCGCGCCCTCGCGGGTCGGCCGCAGGTGCTTCTGCTCGACGACTGCACCGCCGCGCTCGACGCACGGAACGAGGACCGCTTCTGGACGCAGCTCGACGAGGAGTTCAGCGAGGGCATCTGCTTCGTCGTCTCTCACCGGCTCGCGACCATCCGTCGGGCCGACAGCATCCTCGTGATGGATGACGGACAGCTCGTCGATCAGGGCACGCACGGCGAGCTCGTCCAGCGCTGCGAGACCTACCGCGAGTTCCTTCAGACCGAAGAGAAGAAGGAGCACCTGGGGATGGGTGGCGTGGAATACCCGTCGCGCCCGCGACGGGGTGGGGCAGCGGTTTAGCGGCGTGGTGGTGTAGGTCGGCGGCGCAGGTCGGCCGGTAGGCTGGCCGCGCGGAACGCGCTCCGATTCAGCCCCAGAGCTTCTCCGGGTAGACGCCACTGTCGATGCGCTGCCGGATCGCATCTCTTGCCGTCGGCATGTCCTCTCGATATGTGATGCCGAACCAGCGTTCGTCCGTGGGAAGCACGCGGACGCGCGCGCGGCCGTCGTCGATGAGACCGTTGACGACAGTGGGCAGGTAGCACTCTGCTTTGGGCGTGTCGCGGTCGCGTGTGAGAAACTCGCGGAAGCCCGCGTCGAGGTGCTCGAAGAAACCGGCGCCGAATCCCCAGATGTTCATCGACACCGTGGAGTCCGCGGGGATGGGTGTCCAGACGCCGTCGGGCCCCTCGTACTTCACGCCGTCAGGGAAGAGCCTGATGGTCTCGCGCTCGACTATCCCCGTGAGGAATCCGTCCGCGGTCACCTCGCAGACGCCCCGCGACACGTGTCCGTGCTCGCTCAGTGTGTTCTTGAGAAGGTAGCCCGCCATGGAGTACTCGGGGACGCTGCCGGAACTGCCGCTGCCGGCGTCGGCGACTGAGCTGTCTCCGGCCCCGGCTTCTCCGCCGGCATCAGTACGCGTCAGGTCCTCAGCGATCGCGGCGTACGCGCCCGCGCCGTAGAAGTCGTCGGCGTTGATCGCGGAGAACGCGCCCGGGACCTCGTCGCGCGCGCAGAGCAGAGCGTGCGCCGTGCCCCACGGCTTCTTCCTGTCGGGCGGGACCGAGAACCCCTCGGGGAGTGCGTTCAGTTCCTGGAAGGCGTAGGCCGTTTCGATGTGCGGTTCTACGTTCCGGCCGACCGTGTCGCGGAAATCCGACTCGATCTCGCGGCGTATGACGAAGACGACCTTCCCGAAGCCTGCTCGAATGGCGTCGTAGACCGAGTAGTCCAGGATTATCTCGCCGGACGGGCCGACGGGGTCGATCTGCTTGAGCCCGCCGTAGCGACTGCCTATCCCGGCGGCCATCACGACCAGGCTGGGTCTCGATCCCGACGCTTCGGTGCTGGGCCTCGAGTCCGACGCTCCCGTGCGGGCAGCGTTCGGGTCTCCCGGGACCGTCACTAGCTTCGGCCCTTGTAGTCGACGAGCACGTGGTAGGGCGAACGAACCATCCCCCCTGGCACCGTCATCATGTCGTCGGGTGAGAGGAGAGACGGCAGAAGCACGGCCGACATCGGTATGATCCTCGGCACGTCCTCGTTCAGCCAGATCAGCGTTCCTTCGGCGAGCCAGCGTCTCTGCCTGGCGAACGAGATGGGGTCGAGGTCCTCCGCGACCTGTACCTGGATGCACCTGCACATCTTCGTTCCGAACGGTCCCTCGATCTGTCGCACCTCGCCGCAGTCGGTGACCTTTATCTCGTCGCGCTTGCCGCCGAGCGCATCGAAGACGGTCTGCCTTGCCTCTAGGAAGAGCTCACCCGCGTGGATGTCCTCGAGCGGCGTGATGTCTTCGCGGGTTCCGTTCTCGTCGATGCGGAAGGCCTGGAGCAGCTTGGGCTTGCCCGCCGCGAAGAGCGAGTGGAGCTCCGTGCTCTTTTCGCTTCCTGCCACCGTCCGGGTCTCGATGATCCACGTCTGGCCCGCGTCGGTCTTCGACGCGCGGATCTCGAGCGTCTCAACGGGACCGTCACCGATCGACTCGTATGTCACCCAGTCGCCGTCCTGCACGTCCAGGCCGATGCGGTACTTGGACGTCCAGCCCAGGAGGGCGAGGAACAGGTCCTCGTCCGCCTCGTCCAGGAGGTTGTATGGGACGGGTCCGCTCGGGGCCAGGGTTCCCTTCAGAACCTTGGTTTCCTCCGTCCGCTTGTCTGTCGTGGGGCGCTCTGTCGTGCCGGCGGCCGTTGACGAGCCGCTCGCCCCGGGCGATGCGCCGGTCTGGGCGAAGGCCGTCCAGGTCAGAGCGACGGTGAGCACGAGCGTCAGTGCCAGCAGGATGCAGGTTGTCCGCGTGATCCCACGGTGCTGTCTCATGGATGTCTCCTCTCCTCGGACCGCTCTGCGGCCCGGATGGTGGCTCGGTGAGTGCCTGCCTGTTTCTCGATACATACAGGGTACCGGCGCGGCGGGCCCATGTCAACTGACGAGCGCGGGATTGACGAGCGCGGGATGGGCCGCCGGCGGGTGCGTCTTGTGGGGAATAGGACGGGGGCGGGGTGTCGTGTGTTCAGCCCGTTACGGCTCTTCTTTGCAGTCTGAGTTGCGAGACGATGACGCCGGCCAGCATGAGAGAGCAGCCCACGAGAGCCCTGGACGAGAGCGTCTCGTTCAGGACGGCCCATCCGCCGACGGCCGCGAAGACGGCCTCGAGTCCCAGGATGATGGCCGCGTGTGAGGGGGGCGTTCTGCGCTGCCCGATAAGCTGGAGCGTGTAGGCGATGCCGACCGAGATGAAGCCGCCGTAGAGGATCGGCCCCGCCGCGGCGATGATGCCGTCGATGCGGATGTCCTCGACCACCAGAGCCGTGAAGAAGCTGAGGACGGCGCACGTGGTGAATTGCAGGAACGCGAGCGTGCCGACGTCGATCCGCCTGATGAGCCATCCGACGAGGATCACGTGGCCGGCCCAGAAGAACGCTCCCGCGAGGACGAGCGAATCGCCCAATCCGATGGTGAAGTGCTCCGTCACGCTGAGGAGGAACAGTCCCGCTATTCCGAGAACGGCGCCCGCCCAGACGCTCGGTCTGGGGTGCATCTTCCAGAGGAGGCCGAGGATTGGTACGATGATGACGTAGAGGCCCGTGATGAACCCGGCCTTGCCCGCGGTCGTGTACACAATGCCGAGCTGCTGCAGTGAGGCGCCGCCGTAGAGAAGCGCCCCGGCCGCGAGTCCGCTCAGAAGGAGCCCGCGCAGGGGAGGGTGGTCGGGCGCATACGCTT
>JAUWCJ010000103.1 GCA_030609365.1 Candidatus Eiseniibacteriota bacterium
GATGCAAACGGCGTAGGAACCGCGGCCGGCGGGGCCGAGAAACCACGCGAGTGCGCTCTGGATGCCAAGCGATGCGGCCATCACCGACAGACGAGTGAAGAAGGTGATGGCCGTGTCCCTTGCGCCGGAGCTTATGTCCGCACTCGCCCTCACAATGCGGACAGCCCTATGTGGCCGGAGAGTTCTATCATGTGGAGGATGCCGAGCTGTCTTCCTGTCGCGACCGTCTTGCGTAGGCGCCGGCAATGGCTCCGATCTCGACGCCGGCCGTTGCCAACCCCAAGAGAATCAGCAGGAGGAGCCTCGGTGGCCAGGACTTCTTGTCCGGGGCAAGAGGCGGATCTATCACACGAAACGCGTAGCCGGATCTTGCACGTATGGACGCCAGCGACGAGATCGCTTGCGTCATCTCCTCCGCGAGGAAACCACCGATCTCGCTCACCCTCACGTTGTGCATCTCTCGCTCCAGCTCTTCCACCCTCCGCTCGCCGTCCGCGATCGCCGACTCGCGGAGCATCCTGTCGCCGGTCTCCACGATCGCTGCGGCGATCTCCCGCGCCCGTTCCGGAGACCACCAGTGAACTTGAACCTCGATGAGCCCCGTGTAACCGTCGTAGGACACATCGAGTCGCGGGTCGAACGCCCTGCGCGACTTCCCCGTGTGCGGCGCCTTGCCCCGCCATTTCTTCGCATCAGAGTCCCACGACTTGGGGAAGAGCTCCTTGGCAAGGTCGAGGTCTTTGATCACCGCGTTCATCAGCTGGCCGGATTCCAGGAACGCGGCCGCGGCGTAGGCGTCCGAGCTACCGCCACCGGCCAGCAGGCTGCGAACTGATGCACCCCTGAACCCGCCGCCGGACCCCTGCTCAACCTGCTCAAGAGGAAGCGGCATGAGCAAGCACCCGCTCGTGAAGACCGCGGGCATCACGAGCAAGCGAATGAACACCAGAACCATGACGACAAGCCATATCCCGATCAGCCTGGCCCGTCGCTTCCAGAGATGCTCCCAGAATCCGCTCACTCGCTGCTCACCTCGTGTGTCGTAGCCGTGGAGTCATTGCGTCCGCGCTACTGGAAAATCCCGATCGTGTAGGCACTTGCCGCCGCCAATCCTAGCTGGTAGAGGACCTGGCTCATGTCCAGGAAAAACTGCATGCCATCGAAGCGCTCGAGGTTCTCCGGTACCACTATGACATCACCGGGATCGACCTTGGCCCGCGTGCCCATCTTGACGGACCCGTCGGACTTCATCACGTAGATCCTACCCCGATCCCCGAACGTCGTCATTCCGCCGGCGAGCCTAATGAAATGGCCGGCGTTTTTCCTTCTCTCAAACTGGAACGCTGTCTGGTTGTTCACCTGGCCCATCACCGTGACGAAGTCGGGCTTCTTCGGCACGTGCAGCACATCTCCGTCAGTCAACAGGAGGTCCTGGTCGGTCCCCTTAATCTCATCGGCCCGTCCGAGACTGATCACCATGCGACCGGTGGCCACCGTGTTCCGGAGCTCCTCGGACAGCTGTGCGCCCGACTCCAAAGCGGCTTGGCGGCGGGACACTTCACTAGCGCTCATGCCGCGCGGGTCGGGCACCGACAGGCGCGCGAGGTCGGCATCCAGTTGGTCCGACATCCGCTTGAGCTGCTCGGACTGGAGCGCCTGTATCTCGCGGCGCTGGAACACGGCCGCGGGCAGGTACGCATCCTCCAGGAAGCCCCCGAATCGTTCGATCAGATCGCTGAGCCGCTCGCCTTCCTCGATCGGGTAGTTACCGGGAAACGCCACCTCACCGGAGACCCGAACCACCTCGTCACGACGCCAGTTCTTGATCCGTCTGATGAGAAGCCTGTCGTAGGGTATCAGCTCGAGGTCCGCCTCCCCTACGCCCGCCAGAACCGCCTGCAGGTCGATGATGACGTGATGAAGCTCGCGTCGCTCTCCTGCGACGACCTCATACCTGGTGAGCTCAGCGTCCTGCCTGTAGGCGGTCTCCCTGAGGTTGCCGCCGGCGAAGATAAGATCACCGACCCGCATTCCCCTGGAGAGCGGATAGGTCCCGGGAGCGTTGACCTCGCCCAGGACCTCGACGGTGTCCTCTTCTCTGAACTCCCAGACCGAGTGGACCGCGAACTCGTCCATGTCCCAGAGAACGATGTTCTCCGAGGGGTCGTTCGCGATGACCCGCCCCAGATTGATGGAGATCCTGTCGACCTGCATGGTGTATGGCTCTGTTCGGAAGAGTTCGGCCTCACCGAGCCACGCGTCGGACGTCAGTCCGCCTGCCGCGAGCACGAGATCGAGGATGCGCATGTCCTTCTTGAACTCGTACAACCCCGGAAATCTCACCTCGCCGCGCACGCTCACCTTGGGGACATCCCGGAAGTGCGCGCGGTGAAACACGTAGACGCGATCCCGCGGAGCGAGGCCGATGTTGGCCTCCGGCACACTGTCGAGGAGCGCCGCTCCGAGATCGAACGCCAGATACTCTGATTCACGGTTGATCTCGCTCTCGCGCTCGATCAGGCCGTAGCTGAAGAATGTCTCAGGCAGAAGATCTTCCGGCGAGGGCACGAGATCCAGCAACCGCATGCCCTCGAAGTGCTGCCGCTTGCCCGGTCTGACGACGTTGCCCTCCAAGAAGACCGCGAGCTCGTCGCCGGACCGGACCGGATACACCTTGACGAGGTCGCCGCCCTTCAGCTTCCAGTCCCTGGCGTCGTCCAGGGTAAGGTCGTAGGTAACGTGCCGGGCATCCTCGATCCTCTCGAGCTGGATCAGGTCAGCGAACGCGGTGGACCTTAGGCCTCCGGCAAGGTCGATCAGCTCCCGGACCGTCATCGGCCCGTTCATCTCGTAAATGGCGGGCCTGAGCACCTCACCAGCGACGGCGGCCAGAGGACCGACAGTGGGAACAAAGAGGACGTCGCCGGGCATCAGCCTTGCGTCGTCGGAGGTATCTCCCTTGATAAGGAGATCGTACAGGTCCATCTCCGTGATCACGTCCCCGCCCCGCTTGAGCTGCACGCGTCGCAGACTCCCGATCTTCTGTACTCCACCGCTGGCGAACAAAGCGTTCGTGAGCGTCGACAGACCGCTGACGGTGTAGCTTCCCGGACTGAAGACATCTCCCAGGACAAAGATCCGTATCGAGCGCAACCGGCCCATCGACACGCTGACGTCGACACCGATCATCCGGTTCTCGACCTCCCGTCCCAGGAGGTCCTTCATCTCACGGAACGTGAGACCAGCGACGCTGATTGGCCCAAGTTCAGGGAACGACACCTGCCCATCGCGGTCGACAATGAGGTCCTTTGAGAAGTTCGTCTTGCCGTAGAGCTGGATGTGGACCTCGTCGCCGGGACCGATGATATAATCGGAGCTGACGGGAATGTCAGTGGCCGGAGCGAAGGTGGTTGGAGCGCCCGCGAAGAGCTCGTAGCCGAACTGCACGAGTTGCCTGTCAACCTCGAGGGGTTCGGATTCGGCGAGGAAGTTCTCGAACGCTCTCTGAATCCCGAGTGCCTCACCAGTCAGAACCTCGAGGGGAGGTGGAATCGGCCCTTCGTCCTTCTCCAGAACGTGCTCTGCCGAGACCGCGGCCTCGATCTCGCTCGGAAGCTGTTCTCTTGGAAACACGACCTGGGGGGTGCTTACGTCCCGGTCAGGAGCGGCATCCTCTCCGCCGGGCGGCAGCCCATATGCCTGCAGGAGTTCCGCCCTCTCATCATCCGGGAGCGTCTTCAGCAAATCGAGGAGCTCCTCATCGATCTGCTGGGCCAGGGCCGGCGAAGTGGACAGGCAGGCAACGACGACCGCCAGAAGACACGCCAACACTCTCAGACGATTCCGCGCCATCACTAGCTCCTCCACCGGCCTGTCCGCGCCACTCGGGGCGTTTCTGTACCGTACCGGGACATCCGCCCCGGTACCGCTCGCAACTCGGCACTTCGCACGTTGTGGGTGGATTCTGGGCCAGAAACAGGAGGATTGTCAATAGCCGACTCGGTGAGCAATGGCTGCCCGGACCACCCCGACCGGGGCCGTACAGCGAACCGCGCGCGGTCCCCCACGCGCGGTCGCATCGATTCCCCTGTGACGGCGCACCTACCTCACAACCGCCACCTTCGTGCTTGCGCGAACTCCGCCCGCCGCGCGCAGTCTGGCGAAGTAGACGCCGCTCGCGACGGGGTGCAACGACTCGTCCCGGCCGTCCCATCCGGCCGCGTGCCGCCCACCGAGCATGAGTCGGTCCGTCAGCGTCCGCACCAGCCGCCCGCTCGCGTCGTATATGGTGACAAGAGCGCGCCCGCGCTCCGGCAGGACGAATTCGACCAGGGTTCCGCGCGACGTCGGGTTGGGAGTCGCCCAGATGACGCGCGCCGCCGGGACCACGCCATCCTCGACGCCGGCCCAGCCCGCGTACATCGCGTCGTGCGCCTGGACGATCCCCCACCCCATAAGATTGTCCGGCGATGCGCTCTGCGTCGCTGTCGAACGGAGTGCATCGATGACGTCCATGGGGGACCAGCCCGGACGCGCCTGAATGAGCAGGCCCACGGCGCCGGCTGTCAGCGGACAGGAGAACGAGGTGCCGCTGGAGTAACCATAACTGGCGGTGTCGGCCGTGGTCGCCACGTACGCGTGGTAGCCAAGCGCCATCACGTCTGGCTTGGTCCGCCCGTCGTAAGTCGGCCCGATAGAGCTGAATCCTACGCGGTCTCCGTCGATGTCGACCGCGCCGATGGCCAGCACACTGTCCCCGTCGGCGGGCGCGATCATGTAGAGCCACTCGTTGCCACCCTCGTTACCCATCGAGTTGACGACGACTATGCCACGCGCCGCGGCCATGTCCGCCGCGATGGTCGTAACGGCGGTGTTGCCGTCCATGTCCTCGTAGGTGTACCAGTCGAGGTAGCCCAGCGAGCTTGAGACTACGTCGGCACCCAGGCTGTCCGCCCACTCCACGGCCGCCGCCCAGTAGTCCTCTTCCGTCTGTATCTCCTCGTCGAGCATCTCTGTCTTGCAGAGGACGAAGCCGGCCAGATAGGAGCCTCCGTAGAGCTCGCCCGGATACTTACCACCCACGCACGACAGCGTCGCGGTGCCGTGACCGTCTTGGCCCTCGGGATCTCCCGGCTGATCGGCCGTCTCACCGTCGTTGTTGATGAAGTCCCGCTCGGCCACGATGTTCAGGTGGCGGTAGGCCTGATGGTCGGTATCGAACCCGGTGTCGAGCATCGCTATGAAAACGCCCGTCCCGTCGAAACCGCTGTCGTGGAGCTGGTCGATCTGTATCTGCTCGAGCTGGCCCTGGGATTCGCCGTAGTCCGGGATGCGTCCCTCCGGACGGGGCGAGTGCTGCCCGTCAGCAGGGACTATCTCGGGCAGCCTTTTCGTGCCGCGCCCGACCGGACGCATGTCACGCACGAAGGGCAGCGCGGCTATGCTTCCTGCCTGCTGGTCATCGGCGTAGACCGAGACGGCGTTCAGCCACCGACTCCTCGTGACGATCGTAGCACCCGTCGCGGCCACGTCTTCCACGTAGCGGGCGGCCACCGGGAGGTCGTTCCGATTGACGCCGAAGCCGACCTTCGCGCGACGCCTCAGCGCACGCTCGGGCAGCTCCGCGCGGAACGCGTCTATCGCGCTCTGCTCTTCTGCTCTCGTCAATCCCTTGTCGGTAAAGAAGACCCAGAGCTTCTGCGTGCCGCCTTCAAGCTGCGAGGCTCGCGCGGGGTCGACGGCCCAGGCCTGCGCCGTCAGCGCGAGTGCCAGAGCGGCAGCGACGGCCGCCGCGTACATCACTCTCCGTCTCGGAGACATCGCAATCCCTCCTAACTCGTCTGGAAGTAACCATTTATCATTATACCACAGTGTGAGCACGAGAGCAAGCCGCCACCGTTGATCGGCTCAGTGGCGGCTACGCGGACGGCTGCTCACGTGATACAGGGACAGCTATTTGGCAAGCGAGAAGAGGTTCCTGTCTATCGCGGTGTTGTGCACGACGGAATCGACTACGAAGGTGCTCGACCCGCCCTTGCGCCCGTATACGACGCAGTGTGGCATCAGAACCCCATCCACCTTCTCGTAGTCGCGAAGCTCCCGGTGGAACCCCAGTCTGCTCAGCAGACCCGTGTCGGGGTCGAAGCCCAGACGATGCAGCTCCTCCCCGTCCGTCTCGACCACGAAGACCATATCGCCGCCCCAGACGTCCAGACCTACTACTTCCATGTGTGGGAAGTAGTGCCTCATCTTGAGCGGGAACTGCGGGTCGGTCATCCAACGGTCGCGCGCGTCCTGAGCGCCAGGATGGCCTCCCGACCTCCCACGGCCTCCACCTACCTTCTGAGGAGCGATTCGACAGAGGGAAGTTCGTCGAACTCATCGGCATCCGCGATGCCGGGGTTGGCCAGGACTGCCGCCGGGAGAAGCGCCACCAGCGCCAACAGCAACATGAGAGCCCCACGCCCACGGCCAGAACCAGTCACATCGATGCGCATTATCAGCTTCCTTTCTCGCCGGCGTGCCTGCTCTTGCGATCATCACACACGACTGACGCGCGAGCGCCGTCGATACTTCCCTCGCGTGCCTCGTCCACACAACGTACGCCGTCCACGTGGATTCGGCGGCACCTTAGGTTTCCGGTCTCAATGTGGTGTATACTCGTGCCTGTGACTATGAGACCTCTTCTCGCGCACCTCCCCTGCCGGCGCCGCCCTGGCGCCACCGTCGCGCTTGTCTGCCTGTCCGTCCTGCTCACCAGCTGCGGGGACGGACCACGGTCCCTTCCCGCATCCGGCGACCGCCTGCGCTACGAACTGCCCATCGCTATCCGCGCGGCGCACTATCGCGGCAGCGTCCAGGTAGCCGACCTCGACGGCGACGGCGTGGACGAGGCCGTGAAGTACGACGCCAGCTTCGGAGGCGCGGCGTTCCTGTCGGTCGCACGAATCCAGGGGAACCAGTTCTACGCACTGATGACCAGGCACCTCCTGAGCAGTGGGGCTGTCTGTGGGTTCACGGAGATCACGGGTGATGATGCGCCGGAGCTCATCTGGTGGTGGCAGACAAGCCGCGACGAGGTTCGCATTTTCGCGTCCGAGGTAGTCGTAGAGGGTGCATCGGCAGATCTCGTTGCGGTCGCATCGCTCACACTGGACACCGAAGGTCGTCTTCTCCCCGACGGACAGTGGGGAGCAAACATCATACTCCTGGGATCGTTCGACCGGAACGGAGACGGAAGAACAGACGCCATGGCTCTGGGCGCCACCGCGGGGATCACACTGAGACCGCGGGAGGTGATGTTCTGGGATCTGGAGAGTGGACAGGTCGAGTGGCGTCTTCCAACGGGAGCAACACCCACCGGCGGCTCGGCCATCATTGACGTCGACGGCGACGCTCGTGCGGATCTACTCCTGGGGCTTGGGGCTCCAGGCAACGGTGCGGAGGTGGGTCCGTGGAACGATGGTCATTCCTACGTGATCACCGTCACTGTTGAAGGCGACACACTCTGGTCGCAGCAGCTCGGTGGATACTCCTCCAACGTCGAGCTCGCGGCAGATGACCTGGATGGGGACGGCACGATCGAGGTCGTGACTGCCCTCCACTACCACTCGGAAGCAGATACCACCAGTCCGGAGCTCGCCATCTGGAGGGGGTCCGATGGAACCCTGCTCGACACGCTGAGAACCGGGTACCCGACCAACTGCGTGCTCATCGAGCAGTGCACGGAGGGGAAGCGCATCTTCGCCGGCTCGTCCGATGGCACTCTCAGGCGCCTCCGCTGGGAAGAGGGAGTCCTGGAGGTTGAGAGCACACTGAACTGTCGCGACGCAGTGGAGTCCGTGGCGTCGGTCGCGCTGTATCCGCTGTTCGAAGAATGGAAACTGGCAATAGGCCTGGGCAAGGGCACGGTCGCCGTGGTCGACGAGTGGCTGAATCCGCTCGCCATGATCCACATCGACGAGACCATAAACGGCAGCCGGAACATCCGACCGACTAACGTCGAGACGCCTACCGGAACGGCGGGCGCAATTCTCGTCCGCACGACCAACAAGACGCATCGCTTCATCCTCGCCCCGAAACCTCTTCCGCTCTGGATGCGGCTTCTCGTACCCCTGCTCGTCGTGGTCGCGGTCGCGGCCCTCGTCCCGGCATCGAGAAGGGCATCACTGGCCGCGCTCAGGCGGTGGCTGCTCCCGAGGGACACCAGGGACGATTCGATCGAGGAACTCCTGACCGCGCTAACGACGGCCGGGCACGGGAAGCTATCCGCCACGTCCACGTTCCGTCGCCTGAGAAGACAGTCGGAGATGATCCGCGCAAACGAAGGAGACCTCCCGCCCGCGTTCCAGGAGAGGTTCACGGATGCCCTGGGCAACTCCCGGGACATCGGCATCCCCGGCGTGGCGACGATCGTGCGGCTCTCCGAGCGAGTGGGCACCGCGCCGGCACACACGCGGCACCTGTCGTCGGCGCTCGAGAGGCTGCGCGCGCTCATCCACGATATGCCGGGGACGTTCCCCGATGAGTCGGATGCCGCATCGCTCGAAGCCAGGCTCGACGAGATCCTCCCTGTTCTCGATAAGGCGCTCGGAGGAATCAAGTACGCGGCCGAGCTGGAGCGGTCCTCGTCTCTCGGGGTCGAGCTCGGCAGGGCATTGAGGTCGAGAAGCTCGGAGATCGAGCGGCTGGCCATCGAGCTCGAGAGCCCGAATCCGGGCGCGCTCAAGAGCGCCCGCGTGCTGGGAACCGCCCAGGAACTGTCGTTCGTCCTGGACAACCTCCTCGGAAACGCGATCAACGCCATGACGGGCGAGACGGTGCGACGACTGCGAATCTCCGTCGAGATGGGTCCGAGGTGGGTCGTTCTGAGAGCCGAGGACACGGGCAAGGGGATTCCGGAGACGCAGCACGAGCAGGTGTTCGCGCACGGTGTCAGTGACCGGACCGGGGGCGGGCACGGCCTTCCCGTGAGCAGGGAGATCCTCGGCAGGCGTGGTGGCAAGATCGAACTCGT
>JAUWCJ010000111.1 GCA_030609365.1 Candidatus Eiseniibacteriota bacterium
AAACGTTCGTCACGCCGATCGGCACGGACCCCGTTACCGCCGCCAACGTTCTGGCGTCGATGGGAGTGTTCGCGGTCGGGGCCAACTGCTCCACTGGGCCGGAGCGGATGGTCGAGGTCGTCGGAAGGATGGCGCAGGTGACTGGTGCGCCGATCCTGGCTCAGGCCAACGCGGGTATGCCCGAGCTGGTCGACGGCAGGACGGTCTTCCGTCTGGGGCCGGACGAGTTTGTGGGCCACGCCGAGAAGCTGGTCACGGTCGGTGCAGGTCTGGTCGGAGGCTGCTGCGGCACCCGTCCCGCGCACATCGAGTTACTGAGGGAACGGCTCCGGAGCGTGCGTCCCGTATCGCGCGACGTTCCCCCGGCGCTTCGACTTTCGAGCAGAATGCGCACCGTCGAGATCGGGAAGAACCTCCCGTTCGCGGTCGTGGGGGAGAGGATCAACCCGACGAATCGCGAGGATCTCACCCAGGAGGTACTCGACGGGCGTACGGAGATCATCGTGAACGACGCGCGGGCGCAGTACGTCGCCGGCGCGCACGTGCTGGACGTGAACATCGGCGTGCCCGGTGTGGACGAGGCTGCGATGATGACGCGCGCCGCGGTGGCGCTTGAGAACTCGATCGCCGCGCCGCTCTCCATAGACTCGATGAACACCGCGGCTTTCGAGGGGGCCCTGGTCGCGCTCGCCGGCAAGCCGCTCCTGAACTCCGTGACCGGCGCACCGGACAAACTGGACGAGGTGATGCCGCTGGCCGCGCGTTTCGGCGCCGGAGTCGTCTGTCTCGCGATGGACGACTCCGGCATCAAGGCGTCGGCCGAAGATCGCGTAGCGGTCCTCCGCCGCATTGTGGACGCCGCCGACCGGCACGGCGTCCCGCGGGAACATCTGATCGCGGATTGTCTCACGCTCGCCGTCTCGGCCGAGCAGGAGCGCGTGCCAGAGACCCTGCGGGCCGTCGAGCTGGCGCGGACCGAGCTTGGACTTCCCACGATACTCGGCGTGTCCAACGTGTCCCACGGCCTGCCCGACCGCGGCGTGCTGAACGCGAGCTTCCTGGCAATGGCGATGGAGCGCGGGCTCGATGCGGCCATCATGAATCCCCTGGACGCGTCCATGATGTCGATGCTCAGGGCGTCGTCGGTTTTGACGCTCAGAGACCGTGACTCCGCCGGCTACATCCGCGAGCACATGAAGAGGCGCAAGAAGCGACGCAAGGGTGAACCCGAGCCCAGGCCGCAGGACGGGATCGAGACCAGGATCGAGCGCGCGGTCATTGACGGCAACGTCGACGGCATCGAGGCGATGGTCGATGAGGCGCTCGCGCAGGGCCTTGAGGCACGCGCCATCAACGACGGCGTTCTCATCCCAGCCTTAGAGGAGATCGGGCGGCGCTTCGAGAAGAGAGACTGCTTCCTGCCGCAGATGATGCTCGCGGCCGAGACGGTCGAGAGGGCGTTCGCGAAGCTGAAGCCGCTCTTCCCAAAAGGGGAGGGTGCGTCCGCCCGCGCCACTGTGGTGGTGGCGACGGTCGAGGGTGACGTCCACGACATCGGCAAGAAGATCCTGGCAAGCATGCTGGAGAACCACGGGTACCGCGTTGTCGATCTCGGGAAGAACGTCCCGGCGGAGCGTATCGTCGAGGTGGCCCGGGACGAGGGCGCCGGCGTCGTCGCACTGTCCGCTCTCATGACGACCACGGTCGGTCAGATGCCGGTGGTCATCGGGAAGCTCCGCGAAGCCGGACTGAAGTGCCTCGTGATGGTCGGCGGCGCGGTCGTGACGAAGAGGTTCGCCAGATCGATTGACGCCGACGGCTACGCCAAGGACGCGGCGGGCGCCGTGACCTTGCTCAACGAACTCCTCCAGAAGTAGACGAGGGCGCGCCCCTCAAGGACGCGCCCCCTCGATCCCTCCCACACCTGCTGCTCTTGCCCGCTATTCCACGGAGATGTTCATCTCGTACTCGGCGCCGTCGTCCCAGAACCTCGTCATGATGTAGTGCGTGCCCGAGCCCGTCGCGGTGTAGCTCACGGAGGCAGGGTTGTCCGAGCCGTTGTAGTAGGCCACCTGGCTCTGCGATGTGTCGTACAGCTTGAGGCGGCGGTTGGTGTACGCGCCGCTTGTCGTGACCGTCACGGTCAGCGTCTGGCCCTGCGTGATGTCTACCCAGAAGTAGTCCGCGTCGACCATGCACCCCACTAGATCGTAATCCTCGTTCGCCTGGGTTTGCACGGCCTCCTCGATGAAATCGTTGTCCTCGAAGGCATCGTCGCGGCACGGCTCGTCTGTCTCGAGCATGAAGTCGTAGAGGACGAAGTCCCAGGGTTCGGACTCGCTGCTGTACACGCTGACCCAGTAGGTCCCGGGCAGGAAGGTGTAGTACCAACCCTTTGTCTCTCCGGGATTCCCAGAATTGCCTGCGTTCACGTAGAGCTCGTCGTCCGAACGGCGGAATTCCGTCACCCAGCTCTGGTCCTCGATGCAGTGCTTGAACAGCGCTCTGGCGTGGATCTTCGCGGTCTCGTCCAGCGTGAACTGGAAGTAGTCGCGGTCCGTTCTTCCCTCGCACTGCGTTAGCGTGTGCACCCACTCGTTGAGCCCGATGACCGTCGCGCCGGCGATATCGTCGTTGGGTTCCAGGTGGTCGAGCAGGTGCTCGCAGTCGATCGGGCCCGTCGTGAATGCGGTCGAGTGCTCAGAGGCCAGGGCGTTGCCCTCTGCGTCGGTGACATCCTCTGTGACAATGAGCTGATGGGGCGTACTGACGGCGTAGAGCGTGTCCGGCGTGAAACTGGCCGTGCGCGTCGTCTCATCGTAGTCGATGTACCCCGTCGCCGAGCGACCGGCAACCACCAGAGACGTTCCGGTTATCGTCGCCGGATCCATGGGTTCCGAGAAGGTCACCCTGAGCTGCTCGACGAGGCCGACACCGGTGGCTCCATCTGCGATGCTCACCTGCGACACGTGCGGTGGAGTCGTGTCGGGTCCCGAACCGCCGCTGTCGGAGTCACTGCACGACGACAGGGCGATAGGTGCGAGTATCAGTGCCATAACTGCGAGCTTCCTTGACATCGGTTTCTCTCCTTCCAGTGTCTACAGCAGCCCTCTCACCGCTCCGCCGTCCACTTGGACGGTGACGCCCGAGACGTAGTTCGCTGCATCGGACGCGAGGAACGCGACCATGCGCGCGATGTCCACGGGCTCCCCGAATGTCCCGAGCGGTACCGAGTCGTGGAAGCCGTCGGCGATGTCGTCGTAGCTCTTCCCCTCGCGCTCGGCGCGCGCGGTCATGAGCTCGGTCATTCTGTCGGTCGCCGTGTAGCCCGGACACACGACGTTGACGCGGATCCCGTCCGGCCCGAGCTCGTTGGCGAGCGTCTTCGACAGCCCGACCACTCCGGCGCGGATCGAGTTCGAGAGCACGAGTCCCTTGACGGGTTCCTTGGCGGAGATCGATGTCAGGTTGACGATGGCCCCGCTGCCGGCCTCGCGCATCACGGAAATGGCCGCGCGGTTGAGCCGCACGACGCTCATGAGGTTGAGCGAGATGGCCTTCATCCATGCCTCGTCGTCGAAGTCCATGAACTGCCCCGAGGGTGGGCCTCCGGCATTCGTCACCAGAACGTCCAGGCCACCGAACTCTGCGCGGGTCCGCTCGATGAGCTCCTCGATCTGTGCTCCGAACGACAGATCCGCGGTGACGGCGACGACCTTGCGGCCCGTCTCGCCTGCGATCTCGTCGCGCGCGGCGACCAGCGCGTCCGTGCCCCTGGCGCAGATGACCACGTCTGCGCCCTCGCGCGCGAGTTCGAGCGCGCAAGCCCTCCCGATGCCCTGGGACGATGCAGTGACGAGCGCGCGCTTCCCGTTGAGTCCCAGTTCCATACCATGATCTCCGCCGTCTGGTTCGGATGACCCTTCCACCTGGGGGAAGACCGTACGTCCGCTTTCGGTCCGCCTACAGCACAGGCAGATCCTTCTCCAGCTCGTACGGCGTGACGATGCTCCGGTACTCATTCCACTCCGCCGTCTTGTTTAGCAGGAGCTTCTCGAAAGTTTCCTCACCAAGTGTTTCTCTGAGGAGCTCGCTCTTCTTCGCGACAGCGATGGCCTCGGACAGGTTCCCGGGGAGCATCCTGATCCCGCGCTCTTCCCGCTCCTCAGGCGTCATCGCGAAGATGTTCTCCTCGACATGACCGCGGAGCGTCAGTTTCTCATCGATACCCTTGAGCCCGGCGGCCAGCACCACGGCGAACACAAGATACGGATTGCACGCCGGGTCCGGACAGCGAAGCTCGATGCGAGTCGACATCTCGTGGCCCGGTCGGTAGCGCGGAACGCGGATGAGCGTGGATCGATTCATCCGCGCCCAGGAGATGTAGACCGGCGCCTCGTAGCCTGGAACGAGGCGCTTGTAGGAGTTGACCCACTGGTCCGTGAGCAGCGTGATCTCTCTCGCGTGCCGCAGCAGCCCCTCGGCATATGACTTCGCAGTGTCGGAGAGATAGGATTCGTCATTGGGGTTGTAGAACACGTTCTTGCCGTCGTCGATGAGCGACTGATGCACGTGCATGCCGCTGCCGTTCTCGCCGTAGATGGGTTTCGGCATGAATGAGGCGTGCACGTCCGCCTGCAGGGCGATCTCCTTGATGACCAGCTTCGAGAGCATCACGTTATCGGCCGCCGTGAGAGCGTCGCAGTACTTGAGGTCTATCTCGTGCTGGCTCGGAGCGACCTCGTGGTGCGAGCACTCCACGTGAATACCCAGCGAGTCGAGCGCGATGATGGTCTTCTTGCGGAGCGCCTCGCCCAGGTCCGGAGGCGTGAGGTCGAAGTAGCCCGCGCTGTCTAGCGGGCGCGGATTCTCGTCGTTCGTGAAGTAGAAGTACTCCAGTTCGGGGCCGATGTTGAATGTCCAGCCGCGTTTCTCTACCAGTCCCAGCACGCGCTTGAGTATCGACCGCGGATCGCCCGAGTAGGGAGTCCCGTCGGGTTCCAGCACGTCGCAGAAGAGCAGCGCTTCCTCACCGCCGTCGTTCCAGGGAAGCACCTTGAACGTCGAGGGATCGGGCATCGCTATCATGTCGCTCTCGTAGATCCTGGTGAAACCCTCGATCGACGAGCCGTCGAAGCCCTTCCCGTTGTCCAGCGAGTCCTCGAGCTCATCGCTCGTGATCGTGACGCACTTCGGGAATCCAACGATGTCGCAGAAAAGCAGGCGGATAAAGCGGATGCCGCGCTTCGCGACGGTCGCGAGCACTTCCTCTTTCTTCATCTCTGTCTCCTTGGGCGGCGGCTGCCTGGGTGGGATAGATGGGCGCTATGGTAGTGTGTGTGGGGCTCATGTTCAAGGGATTTGCTTGCCACGACGGGAGGAACCGCCCGCTCCGGCCTTGCGTGGTCCCGCACGCTCGTTTAGAATGCGCGAGAGGTAGTCAACAGGGGGAATCGACCCGACGCAATGTGGAGGCACGCATGCTGTCAAGCATTATGGCACTGGTACTCGTGGCGATAAGAATCCCCGGGCTTCACACCGACGAACTCCCGTTCGACGCAGCACGAACCGCAACGACCGCCGCGTTCATCACGATTCCTCTAGGTGTCCTGCTGCTGCTGGTGGCGCGCGTCTTCTGGCAGGGCAGATATCTCGGCCTCGTGGCCGGATACAAGAACTACGGAGTCGCTGATTCAAGGCGGATGGGGCGCTTCGTGGGGATGCTGGTTGGTATCCTCGGCGTCTACCAGCTCGTCTTTCCGATAACCGTGCGGTTCTGGGCGCAGGGCGCGTTCGTTGCGTACGTTTTCGTCATCGTGGGGATAGGTCTCGCCCTGGTCATCGGCGGTGGGTACTTCGAGCGCGGCTAACGTCGGGCTACACGGTTCCCGTGGCGTCTTCCAGGCGCTTCCCGTACTGCTTCTCGTAGTATTTCCTGAACTCACCCGACTTGATCGGCTGCCACCAGCCCGGGTTCTCCACATACCACCTGACGGCGGAGAGTATCGCTCCCTCGGCGTCGAACGACGGCTTCCAACCCAGGGCCCTGAGCTTCGTCGAGTCTATCGCGTAGCGGAAGTCGTGGCCCGCGCGATCCTCCACGTGCACGATGAGTTCCTCAGGCTTGCCCAGTTCCCTCAGAATCAGTCGGGCCATGTCGATGTTCTTCATATGGTTCCCGGCGCCGATGTTGTAGGTCGCGCCCGGCTCGCCACCATCCATCACGCATTCGATCCCCGTGCAGTGGTCCAGGACGTGCGTGTAGTCGCGTTCCTGCTCGCCGCTGCCGTAGAGGGGGAGAGGTTTGTTCTCGATGGCGTTGGTGGTGAAGAGCGGGATGACCTTCTCCGGGTACTGGTTTGGTCCGACGTTGTTCGCGCCGCGCGTTACGATAACCGGGAAGTCGTAGGTCGTGAAGTACGAGCGAGCGAGGAGTTCCCCGCCTGCTTTGCTCGCCGAGTACGGGTTGCGCGGGTCCATTGGGGCGTCCTCCGTGAATGGCTCGTCGGTCGCCACGCCGTAGATCTCGTCGGTGCTTATCTGGACGAACCGCTCGACGCCCTCCGCGCGAGCTGCTTCGAGCAGCACGTGAACGCCGAAGATGTCCGTCTTCAGGAACCCGGAGGGGTCGCCGATCGACCGGTCGACGTGCGTCTCCGCCGCGAAGTTCACCACCGCCCCGACACCCCGGATCGCGCGCTCGACCACATCGCTGTCGCAAATGTCGCCCTTGACGAAACCGTAGCGCGGGTTGTTCTCGACGTCCCGCAGGTTCTCGAGATTACCCGCGTAGGTGAGCTTGTCGAGATTGACGATCTCGCAGTCGGGATGACGCTCCATGTAGAGGCGGATGAAGTTGCTGCCGATGAAGCCGGCGCCGCCCGTGACCAGGATTCTCATGTGGCCTCCCGTTAGATACTGCGAGTGCAGGTTCTCTTCGGGCATTCTACGCTCGCCTGCGATGTTCCGCCACTCCAAAAGGCCTGTGGCGCGTGCAGGGCAATGGTGGCATGGCCGACGGGGCCTCCGCGGCCACCGCGAAGCTCGTCCATCTGAGATAGGCCGGCCGGCAACTGGAGGCCGTTCTACACGGGAGAATCTCCAGGGCGTGGGGGCCTTGAGACTTGAAAGGGTCCCCACGCTCGTGTAACATGTGTAGTCTCGAATCAGTCACGCGGGTGGTCATCAAGGAGCATGGAGGGTTACGGAATGAGACCGGAATTCACGAACTGCGAGGTCTACACGTTCGAGGATGAGGCGCAGAAGAAGGCCATGGCCGAGGCCATAGCCCTGGTCGAGAGTGAGGCGGGGAAGGAGTACGATCTCGTCATCAACGGTGAGCGGGTCAAGGGCGACGGGCTCCTCAAGACCTTCAATCCGGCCGACAAGGACATGGTGCTTGGTGTATTCCAGAAGGGCACGCCCGAGCTCGCGGAGAAGGCGATCAAGGCGGCCGACACGGCCTTCGAGCACTGGCAGCACGTTCCCGCCGAAGAGCGCGCGGAGTATCTCTTCAAAGCCGCGGAGATCATGAAGCGCCGCAGGATCGAGCTGGGCGCGACCATGGTGCTCGAGGAAGGGAAGAACTGGATCGAGGCGGACGCCGACGTGTGCGAGGCCATAGATTTCTTGGAGTTCTACGCGCGCGAGGCCATCAGGTACGCCGAGCCTCAGGGTCTGACCCCTTACCCCGGCGAGCAGAACGAGTACTTCTACGTCCCGCTCGGAGTTGGTGTCGTTATCCCGCCGTGGAATTTCCCGCTGGCCATCCTGGTTGGTATGTCGTCTGCGGCGATCGTTACCGGCAACACCGTCGTTCTCAAGCCCTCGAGCGACTCTCCTCTCATCGGTTACAAGTTCCTTGAGATCATGGAAGAGGCCAAGCTCCCGGCTGGTGTCCTCAACTTCTTCCCCGGCAGCGG
>JAUWCJ010000045.1 GCA_030609365.1 Candidatus Eiseniibacteriota bacterium
GAACGTTACCCTCCATCGCAGCCGCGAGGGCGTCGCTGTACCGCCCCTCGTCCAGACACGCCATAACGGCGGAGAACCTGATCTTCCAGTACGGAGCGAGCGGCTCGTAGAAGGAGAAGAGCGCCAACAGAGCCAGCAGGAGTGCAAGCAGAATCATTGCGCGCATAATGTCGCCCCGCGTCGACCGAGTCGCCCTGGACCGGCGGCATCCGATAAGAGCCGGTGGCTTCGCTGCCACCGGCCCCTATTGCGTGCATAAACCGAGCCGCGCTCGCTATTACTGCGGACGGACGGCGCTGTCGGGCGCGCGGGACTACCTGTAGAGCGACTTGACCCTCCCCCAGCTCATGCTCTCGACCGGGGTTGGATCGCAGTGCTCCGTGTAGCCCTCGACGGTGAGTGAGTACTCAAGGCCGCACGCGTATGCCGGATCCCACGAGTCCGTCGCCACGAAGATCGCTACGGAACCGCACGGCAGGTACTCGGTCAGCGTGGTCGGTGTGCACTCGTCCGCGAAGGCGAAGCTGGTGAACCCCGGTTCGATGCACTCAGGGACGCCCCCGACGAAGCCGAAGAGGACGCCGAACTCGGCCTCAACCGTGATGCTGATGGGCACGCCACCGCAAGGGTAGATCAGATACCAGTCGGTGTCCCTGTAGGTCGCGCCACCGTAGTCGAAGACGCCGCCCTCGCCGCAGACAACGGTCGGGCCGGGGCCGGCCGGGATGTAGGACCAGGTCAGTGAGGAGCAACCGCCGTTGTAGTAGTCGTCGTACCCGTCATAGCAGGTCGGCTCGCCCTCGGGGACGCCCACGCAGATGACATCGCACGGACCCGGGCAGTCGACCTCATCCACCGCGAGCACGTAATCGCCGCAATCGCCGCCGTAGCCGTCAATGACGATGTAGTACGTGCTACCGGCGAACAACTCGACGGACTCAATCCACGACGTGTAGGAGACGGGCGGATCCACGCAGTCGAAGTTGTCGTCGTTGCAGCCGTCGGGCCACGGCACGTTGCCTACCACGTCCTGGTAAATGTAGACCTTCGTGTCGTAGTACGAATCGCAGAGGCTGATGCTAACGCACATGTCGTACGGAGGCTCGTAGACATAGACAACGTCAGGCGCCGTCGAGCCCGTGTAGGGGCACGCCTCGTCGTAGTCGTCGGCGAAACCACACGTGTTGCCAGTGTCGAAGAAGGGCAGCGAGGGAATCGTCCAGCACTCCTCGATCGTATCGCCCTCGATGCGGCCTTCGTACGTGGGCTCGCCTGTGGTCTCACTGTGCTTCGCAGGCCTCACGGCTGTCGGAGTCTGAGCCAGGGCAGTGGCAGCCAGAACCGCGACCGCAATCACAACGCAGGTAACGGTCTTCATGATTGATCCTCCTTGCATCGCCTGTGGTGAACACCCCTCAGACTACAGCAGCGCGCCAGACAAAGCAATGGAGACGACGAGTGAGGCCCCGCTCATGTGAGCTTGCGGCGGGGCGTAGTAGACGAGAACACCCGGGGAAATTGAAGGTCCTGGAGTATACTCAGTACGGATTGCCGACGGTCGCCCAGCAATACTCCCTCGTAGTATCAGAGCCACGGAGGTCTGCCATGCGATACTCCATGCTTGTCTGCTGCGCCATCATCGCCCTCGCGTTCACCGCTTCCGCCACGATCCACGTCATAGAACCCGACGGGTCCGGTGATTTTCCCACGATCCAGGCCGCCATCAGCGCATCCTCGGACGGCGACATCATCGAGCTGGCCGACGGCACGTTCACCGGCGTCGGCAACCGCGACGTCGACTTCACGGGAATAGCCGTGACGGTGCGGTCCCAGAGCGGCGACCCCGAGACGTGCGTCATTGACTGCGAGGGAAACGAGGCCGACCCCCACCGCGGGTTCGTCTTCCAGAGCAACGAGGGTCCGGAATCCGCCATTGAAGGAATCACCGTCACACACGGATGCGCGGAGTACTACGGAGGCGGCATCTTCTGCGACGGGGACGCTTCCCCGACGGTCGTGAACTGCGTCTTCCTCGATAACGAGGCTGCGATGGGCGGCGGGATGTGCGGCGGCAAGCTGTCGACGCTCACCGGCTGCTCCTTCATCGGTAACGAGAGCGTACGCGGCGGCGGGCTGGCTCGGGCGTGGGCCACGGTCCTGACCGACTGCGAGTTCTTCGGGAACATGGCCAGATACGGAGGCGCGATCTACATCCGCAGCAGCTGCTCCCCCACGCTCACCAGCTGCACCTTCACGGAGAACTCCGCCCAGCACTCGGGAGGCGCTCTGCACATCGAGCTGCACTGCGAACCGGTGCTTCGCTACTGCACGCTCGCGGGCAATTCGGCGCCGATCGGAGGAGCCATCCAGGTTTCGATCGAGTGCTCTCCGTCCTTCGTGAACTGCACGCTCTGGGGAAACTCGTGCACCTACACCGGGGTCATTGCTTGCTACGAGCTGTGCCTGCTGGAGATCGAGAGTTCCATCATCAGTTTCAGCCAGCAGGGCGAGGCAATCTCCTGCTCGGACAGCGAGGCTACGCTCTACTGCTGTGATATCTACGGCAATGCGGGAGGCGATTGGGTCGGGTACGTCTCAGACCAGTACGGCATCAACGGGAACATCTGCGAAGATCCACTCTACTGCCTGGACGAGCACCCGGACGCGCCGTACACGCTCCACGAGAACTCGCCGTGCGCGCCAGCGCACAACCCCGCGTGCGGACTCATCGGCGCGTGGAATGTCGGGTGCGGGGTGACGCCCGTCGAGGAACTCAGCTGGGGATCAGTGAAAGCGATGTTCAGGTAGCCCGCGTAATCTTTGACACCGAGTAGAGGTGCTTCCCCGATGCGGTCGGCGGGATGTCGTCCTCGATGGAGAAGTCAACACGGCAGGGCGCGCCCATCGAGTCGCAGATGCGCGCGGCGATCGCCTCCCGCATCTTCGAGTCCGGACCGTCGTGCCCCGGCCGGAGGACAAGTCGCACCGTGATCTGGTCGATGGCTTCCTGGACGAACTGGTACTTGAAGACGTCACCCGTATTGAATTCGACCGCGAACAGGCGAATCCAGAAGTCGGGCAGCACGAGCCCCCCGTCGGGCCTCGGGAAGCACGACCCCGCCCTGCCGAGGACGCTCTCGACCATCGGATAGGGCCTGCCGCAGCCACAGAGGTCCGGGCCGCGCACGACCTGGTCCTGCACGCGGTACCTTATCAATGGCATCGTGTAGTTCCAAAGGTTGGTGGCGACCGTCTCGCCAGGCTCACCCACACCGACGTCCTCCCCGTCCTGGTCAAGGATCTCAAGGACGGTCGTCTCCCCCATCAGATGGAGCCCCCGGTGCCGCTCGCACTCGGTGGCGATGAGACCGCCCTCGCGGGTGCCGTAGCGGTCGAAGATCGGCGCTCGGAATACCCTTCCTATCGTCTCGCGCATGTGAGGAAGAAGCGTCCCGGCCGTGGTGGCGACCGCGCGGGGCGACATGATCTCCAACCCCTCTCGCTCCACAAACTCCGCCATCGCGAAGATGGCCTCCGTATAGCCTTCCAGGCACGCGGGCGGCCGACGATTCAGGAAGTCGACGTACTCGCGCATCTCACCCTCACCCATGCGGAATGCGTCGAGGAGGTCGATGTCGCGGAAGAAGCTGCTCAGGCGCCTCACCGGCGAGTGCTTCCCGACCAGATCGCGCCTCGCTGCCCAGAGGCCCACGCGCCGGTCGCCTCGCGCGATCCCGGCCCAATTAAGGGACAGCTGCGTCGTGGCGAAGGCGGCGGATTTGTAGTGCCTGTCGTGGAGGAAACGGACCGGTGTCCCAGTCGAGCCTCCGGACTTCTCGAGCCAAGCGCCGCGCCCCATGTCGCAATGGAGTTCCTCGAAGCGCTCGATGAGTTCGGACCGTTCGAGGATGGGGAAAGAACCAAGAGCTTCGAAGGGATCGTCCGTGATGGCCTCGGGGGTGAGCCCGCTCACGCGCTCGATGTAGTAGGGCACGCGCGTCACCGCGTGGACGAGCAAATGCGCCAGAAGCGCGGTCTGTCGCTTGCGCCACGTCTCGGGGTCGTCCCATTGGCGCGCGCGGAACTCGATGAGGCGTTTGCCTAAGTCCGAGCCCTTCATCCTCCATCCCAGCGGATCGATCACGCGCGTTGCTATGAGACTGCGCCAGCGGGCCATTGCAGGCTCCTCTCGCGACGGCTACTCCCCGCCTGGGGAGGTACTCTGTCCACGAGCTTCGAATAGCATTGCTTCTACAACATCTCCGTCGAGATCCCCCGTCTCGAGAACGTTTCCGATGAGCTGGACCATGGGACGCGACACACCACCCTCCGCGAATGGCTCTCCTTCAAACCGGCCATTCACAAGACGAACGGGTGTCTCGTAGATTCCGTGGTAGGTCACACTGACGACCGCCTCGAGACGCGGCGTCTCCGTACTCGCGACCGATGGAACGTCTCGTTCGGTCTCATTCGCGGCTATGGATTCGTGTCCCTGATAGCCGCCGCTCGAACTGCAGCTCACCACGCCCGCCGACAGCATGAACCCCACGAGTGCCTTCACGAACCCCGATCGCCCCATCCTCTGCTCCTTGCGCTAGCTACCACCTCGACCAACTGCCCGTTGAAATCCACGTGCCCGGCTGCCCGGTCCGCAGGGAACATCGAAAGCCGCCCCGGGCAGCTTGGGCGCCGGGGCGGCTCAACAAAATACCATGACGCAGCTCACGGGCACGCTAGCTGCCGAGCTGGAACCGGATCTGAGCGCCGAAGGTGATCGAGTTGAGGTCCACGTCCTCGAGATTCTCAAAGACATCCGTGTTCTGGAAGCGGTAGAGAGCGTAGGCGTCCAGGTCCATGCCGCCCAGACTGAAGTCCACGCCGGCGCGCAGGGCGTAGAAGGGCTCACTCCACCACTCACCGTCGAAGTAGCCGGTGCCGATTCCCACGCCACCGTAGATGAAGTCACCGAGAAGGGCATAGGCCTGCGGCTGGATCAGCGCGTTGCCCGTACCGCCGAAGTCCAGAATCCACTCCACATCACCCTCGACCTTCAGAATTACAAAGTCGTGCTGATAGGACGCGAGGAAGCCAAGCGCATTCTCGTCGAACTCGTCGTCGTCTTTGATATCGCCGAGTGTAGTCAGGTAATGAACACCGCCGCCGAAACGACCTGCCGCCAGTGCCGGTGCAGCAAGCGCTCCCGCCAGAACGAGCGAAACGACGAGCAAACAGAGTGAACGTCTCATCACAAGCCTCCCTACTCTTGAAGTGGACGAACAACCGTCGCAAACCGAATCACCTCTAGACACGAGCATCGTAGACCGGGCCAGGAAAGCTGTCAAACGGATTCGCGTGAGAGTTGGAACCAGCAGCTACGGTTCCGCGTCCAGCACTTCTCTTGTCCTGCGGAGGAGGTCACTCGGGCCGAAGGGCTTACGGAGCAGTGACACTCCCTCATCCAGAACGAACTTCGTGTGGATCGCATCGATGCTGTATCCGCTCATGTAGACGATGCGCAGGTCCGGGCTGGCTTCCCGGATTCGCGCAGCGACCTTCTGACCGCCGAGTTTCGGCATGACCACATCAAGAAGAGCCAGGGAGATCTCACTAGCGTGAGCATTGAATAGCTCCACTGCCTCCCGCCCGTCCGTCGCGACAATAACACCATAGCCGGCACCCTCGAGGATCCGCACGGTCGCCCCACGAACCAGCTCGTCGTCCTCGGCCACGAGGATCGTCTCCGTTCCACCCGGCACAGGGCTTTCAACCGTGCCATCGGTCTTCCCGACCCGCCGCTCGACGATCGGCAAATAGATTTTGAACGCCGTCCCCTTGTCCGGCTCACTATAGACGTGGATGAGACCACCGTGCTGCTTCACGATCCCGTAGACCGTGGCGAGCCCGAGCCCCGAGCCTTTCCCCACCTCCTTCGTGGTAAAGAACGGCTCGAAGATGCGTTCCCGAGTCGCCGCGTCCATGCCGTGCCCCGTATCGCTGACGGTCAGCAGGACGTACCGGCCTTCGACCGCCCAGGGGTGCACCTCGCGATACTCCCCGTTGACCACTACGTTCTCAGTCCCGATGGTGAGCGTGCCGCCGTTCGGCATGGCGTCCCGCGCATTGACGCACAGGTTCATGAGGATCTGCTCGATCTGCGTCGGATCGACGTGAACGGTGCCCAGCGTGTGGCCGGGGACGAAGTCCAGAGCGATGCTCTCGGTGATGATGGGACGAACCATCTTCAGCAGGCCCGCAATCAGCTCGTTCATGTCTGCGTCTTCGGGTTCCATGATCTGCCTGCGGCTGAACGCCAGAAGCTGCCTGGTGAGAGCTGCGGCCTTCTCGGCGCCCTTCCGTATTTGCTCGAGATCGCGGTAGCGCCTCTCGTCCTTGGGCAAGCCCTCGCCGGCGAGTTCGGCATACCCAAGTATGGCCCCGAGGATGTTGTTGAAGTCGTGGGCAATGCCACCGGCCAGCTGCCCGACGGCCTCCATCTTCTGCGCCTGCTGCAGCTGGGAGCGAAGACTAGCCTCCTCCGTCACATCCCGCATCACGCCCACGAAACCGGCCACTTTTCCCACTCCACCCAGAACAGGCGAGATCGTCGTCTCCGTGTCGTACAACTGCCCATCGCGCTTCATCCCGGTGATGCGTCCCTGCCAGGACTCGCCGCTCATGAGTGTGTCGTTCAGGTCGGTGAAGAACTGTTCGCCCATGTAGTCCTGATCCAGGAGCCGCAGAATGTTCCCTGTGACCTCCTCAGGATCACGGCCGATGAGCCGACCGAACGCGCGGTTCGCATACTGGATGTTCCCCTCCCTGTCGCTGACAATGACCGCCTCGTTGGCCTGCTCGATCGCCGACGCAAGACGAGAAAGGGAGTGCTCTGCCTGCTTGCGCTCAACCGTTCGGCCCAGCGCACGAGCGATCTCCTCAAGGAGATCGCTCTCTTCCTCGAGGAACGGCCCCTGACAACACTCCTCGGCGTCCTCGATGTAGGACACCTCCACCGAGCCCCGCGCTTCCCCGTCGACGATGATATCGCTGGACTGACTCCACTTGGCCTCGTCGAACGGTTCCGAGACGTACTCGTGGTCCCCAAACCGAATCCTGGCACGCGCGAGTTCGGAGCAACGCCAGCCTGAGGGAATCACCCGGACGACGTCCAGGAAAACCGCCTCCAGCGTCGCATCCTCGCGAATCGACTCGGACACGTCGTACAGACAGCGCATTTCCTTGAGGCGCTCTCGACTGTCGGCAAGGGAGCGGTCCCTTGCCTCCTGCGCGCGCTTGAGCTCGGTGATGTCCTGAAGGGTGCCCGTCAGCTTCACGGTCTTGCCGTCCACAACGATGGGCGTGCAAGCCGTGTGGGTCCACAGATGACGACCCTTGGCCGTGATGAAACGAACCTCCATGTCGTAGGACTCGCCGTGGTCGAACGCCCGCTGGATCGCACTCTCCAGCTTCCCGCGGTCATCTGGATGGAAGAAGTTGATCGCCTCGTCCAGTGGCGGCATCTCGCCGACCGGCACCTCGTGGATGCGGTAGGTCTCCTCCGTCCAGGACACCACGTTCGTGGCCGCGTCAATCTCCCAGCCACCTACCTTCGCCATCCGGCCGGTCGACGAGAGGAAGGCGTCTTTCTCCCGCAGCGCCTTCTCAGCCTGTCGACGCTCCGTGACGTCCGTCAGTGTGCAGTAAGTGTGCTTGGACACGTCACCTTCGTCATACTCAGCATTCCCGTCGGCAACCACGACGCGACGCTGACCGTCCTTGCGCACGATCTCGAGTTCGAAGCCCCGGTCGCTGCCCGTCTCCTTTATGCGCTCGATGCGGCGCTCGAACTCCCCGGCCGCTTCCGGCGCCTGGAAGTCCCTGAACGACCGGCCGATAACCTCTCCGCGCTCGTATCCCAGCATGTGGAGCCACATCGCGTTCACAGCGACCAGGCGCCCGTCCCCGTCGAGTGAGTGGTAGCCGACGGGGGCCTGCTCGAAGAACATCTTGAACCGCCGTTCACTCTCACGCAGTGCCGCGTCGCTCTCGCGTTGCCTCCGCAACAACCTCGATGCCAGCAGACCTCCTGCCAGACAGGCGAGAACAAAACATGTTCTCACAAAGAGCTGATGGGGAGGGACATCCAGCGCGAGCAAGTCCAGGAAGGAGTCCCCGGAGTGAAACGTCAAGAAACCGAGGGCGCTGTCGACGACCCAGAAAAGGAGCGCAAGCATGAGCGCGGCACCGACAACGCGGCCGGTGTCAGCGCGGTCGCGATCTTCCTCCAGGTGGAAGAACCTTCTCGCGAACCTCAGGTTCAGTACGACGTCGACCAACAACAGGATCACGTACGCGACCACGGCCTGCTTCAGGACCACGAAGTGACTGAACGACATCGGGACTGTACTGCTTGCACCGGAAGCCCAACTCCACGGGGGCGGATTGAGCGTTATGGCCCATCTGGCCAGCGTATACAGACTGACCGTGCTGAGTATCCGGAACGGAACCTCCACGGCATACGCACTCAGCCACCACCTGTGCCTCTTCTGCCTTCCGCGAAGACCGGCGAACAGCCCATGCCACACAACCCACAGTGTGAAGGGGGGTACGACAAGGAGCGTGGCGTAGCCATTGCTGGGTCCCCACAACCACCACATGGATTGACAACCACCGGCCAGCGCCGACAGCAGTCCGTATTTCCAGCCCCAGGAACGAGCTATGAGCATCGGGAACAGGAGCCCCAAGAGCACGGTTGCCGTGTAGGGCGGGAAGGCGAAGCTGATGGCGTGGAAGTTCACGGCGAACCCCAGCAGCCCGAAAGCGATCGAGACCGCAGCTTTCTGCGCGATCACACGCTTGCTGTTCGATCCCCAACGGACGAAGCCATCGTCAGCCATGCCAACCGGTTTCATGTCTCACCTTTCAGGACCACGTAGGGGCGATCGATATCAGCCCAGGTTGAATCCCTTTTCTCTGAACAGCCGGACACACGCGTCAACCACATCCGGGTCGTAGAGCCGGCCCCTGTCTGCCATTATCTTTTCCAGTGCGGCGTCGGTCCCGAGCGCAGCCCGATACGGACGGTGAGTCGACATGGCCTCGACGACATCCGCGACGGCGATGATGCGAGCCTCGAGGCATATGTCGCTCTCCTTGAGCCCACAAGGATAGCCGGAGCCGTCCAGCCTCTCGTGGTGCTGGATGATCATCTGCTTCACCGGCCACGTGAAGGCCACGTCTCCGACTATATCGTGGCCGAGCTGGGGATGGGCCTTGATGAGAGCGAACTCGATCTCGGTCAGGTGCCCTGGGCGTGTGAGGATTTCCGCCGGGACAGCGATCTTCCCTATGTCGTGGATAGTCCCACCCATTCTCAGACCGTCCACGGCATCTTCCGGGAGACCCAGCTCCTGTCCTATGGCGACCGCGAGCAGGGCGACGCGGCGCTGATGACCGGCCGTGTAGGGGTCGCGCATCTCGACGGCCCGGGCGAGAGCCTCGATCGCCTCAGTCAGTGTGCCGCGCAGCCGCTTCTCGCCCTGGGCGAGCGCTTCCGCCACCCGCACCCGCTCGGCGATCTCTCCCTGCAGCTTCCGGTTGACATCATTGAGATCCGCAGTGCGCTCAGCCACCAGTTCCTCGAGGTGATCGCTGCGCTCCAAGGACTTCGTGCTGGCTTCTTTCTCCACCGTTACGTCGCGGGCGATCGCGTAGGATATTCCCTTCTCGACGACGGGGTGCGAGTTCCACCTCAGCCACCTGTAGGAGCCGTCCTTGCGCCGATACCGGTTCTCAAAGCTGGCGGTGGCATGCCCGTGATCCAGTTCCTCGCGCATCGCCTGCTGCGTCCTCGCCCGGTCGTCGGGGTGAACGAAATCGAGAGACGGACGACCGAGCAGCTCGTCGGCCGAGTAGCCAAGGGTATTCTCGAAGGCAGGGTTGACCTTCCTGAAGTAGCCGTCGATGTCTGCGATGCAGATCATGTCGGCCGACGTCTCGAAGATCTGTTCGAATTGTTCGTTGGCTTCTCTGACCTCCGCGGTCTGCTGGTCCACGCGGGCCTCGAGCGTGACGTTCAACTCGCGGACCGACTCCTCGAGCCGCCTGCGCTCGGTGATGTCGGTGTGCGTCCCTACCATGCGGAGCGGCCTGCCGGCCTCGTCCCGCTCCACAACCTTGCCGCGGTCCAGAACCCACACCCATTCCCCCGACACGTGTCTCAGTCGGTACTCCGATTCATAGAACTCGGTGTTCCCTTGCTCGTGGTCGTTCAGAGCATGCATCGCGTTCTCGATGCCGTCTGGGTGTACAAGGGTCTTCCACGACTCGAAGTTGGGTTCCACTTCTCCGGGCTCGTATCCGAGCATGGTCTCCCAACGTGGGCTGAAGTAGGTCTCCCCCGTTAGCATGTTCCAGTCCCACACGCCGTCGTTCGTACCCTCCAGTGTGAGCCGGAACCTCTTCTCTGAGGACCGCAGCGCCTCCTGGGCACGCACGCGTTCGGTCACGTCACGGGCGCTACCAAGTATCCGCGTCTCACCATTGGCTCTCAGAGGCACAGATCTGACTTCCACGGGGACGATGTCACCGACCTCGTTGACCAACTGCAGGTCCACTGGACCGACCGGCCCGGCATAGCTCGCCTTGGTCATCTCCGCAAGCGCTGCAGACTGCTCTGGTGGGAACAACCCCGAGTCGAGAACACGCATACCGATGAGCTCTTCCCGCTTGTAGCCCGAGATCTTCTCCGCAGCCTGGTTCGCGTCTGTGAAGCGCCCCTCGGAATCCAACACGTAGTGCCCGTCCGGGGAGTTCTCGAGGATTGCGCGCAGGTACTGCTCGGAGTCCCTGAGAGCCGACTCCGCGCGCAGACGCTTGGTAACATCCTGGATCACGGTGTAACAGGCCGACTCGCCCGCGAGGTGGATCGGCACTGAACTGATCTGCACATCGATGATGTGGCCGTCGCAGTGTCGCAGCTTCCCAAGGACGGGAGCGGTCTCGACTCCCTCCTCGGTACACATCTTCATCCGCTCTGCGGCGCCGGAGCGGAACTCCTCCGGTGTCCATTGAATCATCGTCCCACCGATGATCTCGTCAGCGGAGGCCGCCCCGAGCATCTCCGCAACCGCCGGATTGGCGAAGACGATTGTGCCTTCGGACTGAACGACCACGCCGACTGGCGCCGCCTCGATCAGAAAGCGGAACCGCTCTTCGCTCGCGCGGAGCATCGAGGTTCGCTCGACGAGGAGTTCCTCAAGATTGTCGCGGTGCGCAGCGAGCTCCGCGTCGGCCGCCGCGAGCCGGCGGTGTGTCCTGGTCAGAAGCGACGAGTACAGCGCTAGCAACGCAAGAAGAAGGGCGGTCACAAGAACAACGTCGAGATGTTGGCGCAGAATGTCTCGCAGGGTCACCCTGCCGTGGTCCTCGTAGGGACTGACGCGCAGCTCCTTGAGAAGGTCGTGTACTATTCCGTAGTCGAGGGGAACGGTCCAGCCCGTGTAGCCACCGGCGACGGCCGCTGAATCATCTGAGGTCATTCTCAACAGGGCAACCGCGACCTGCTGAGACAGGTCGTTCGGCGTGTGACGGAGTCTCGCGAAGGGCCACTCCGGATAGTGGCGCGTGCTGTGAGAAGGCGGCAGAACGCAGTCGTGACGTCTCACGATCTTGACCGCGTCCGCCTCCAGCTCGCCACGCTCCACGAGCTGTTCGAGTGTGCCGGTACGAACGGTGCCGACGTCGACCTCACCGGCCACTACCGAGCGGACTACCGACTCGTGGGTCCCGTCCGGTGAGAAGAGGACTTCCCTACAGTCTCGCGCGGGATCGATGCCGTCGCTCTTCAGTTCGTACAGAGCTATCAACCATCCGCCGAAGCTGTTGGGGTCAACACCCATGACCGACTTCCCGGCGACGTCGTTCAGGTCCTCGATGTCCACTCTATCGGCTCTGGTGAAGATGGTCCCCGTTTGCTCGGTGGGGGCCGCGCCGTCGCGCGCATTCCTCAGTGTGGCTATCCGAGTCACACCGTATCTGGCCTCCAACTCGACGTAGGCGGCCGGGTTCGTCAACACGAAGTCGACGGCACCGCATTCCACGGCGACCCGCATCTCCTCCAGGCCGACGAGGGGAACCAGTTCGAAGGAGTAGCCAGGAATGGCCCGATCGAGGGATCGGGCTGTTTCTTCCCATATCTCGATGGCCGCGGCGGTGCCGTTGGGAACCCTCACGGCAATCTTCACCGGCGCCTCAGCGCCGGCGGGCGCGCTCGCCAACTCCGCCGCCACGGATGGCGCCGGCAGTAGCCAGATAATCGGAAGCAGGATGGCCGCCAGGTGCCTGACGGCACCTGACTGGCCGGGACCTCTACTCACTTGCCCCCCCACGGATGCGCGAAGGACCCCGTGTCCATCACGCCAGGCGCGGCATCGCCGAGACCGGGAGATCCGGATGCGGGCAGCGGTGCCTTCCGCGATGTGCGCGACCTGCATAGCTGCAGGAAGTGTGCCCCGCGCACTGCCGTCGCCTATAGCCCATGTAGCGAGTTGGCAGGTCTCCTGGACGCACTCCAGGGTCGTCCGAGGGAGGTTGGAGGGAAATCCCCTATAGCACGCTACAGACGGTTTGCTGCGCCAGTCGCAACCTTGGACCTTGCATACTGCCTCATCCGTCGCCCTTCTCTCCGTGAGGGCCAAGGAGCACGCGGGGAGATCCAGTTCGACCAGCTCCTGCTGCCAATCGACCATGAACGTGGGAAGGCCAACTCCTCGGCGCTGCTGTGTGGCCGGCCAAGAGAGTGGACCAGCCGCAGCCCGGAGAACTGCGCCATTCTCTGTGACGGGCGTGTCGGCGGCCGTTTCGCGCTGCACGCTACGCTCAACCATCGCAGGACAAACAGAAATGACTTGACCTCAGGCGCCACAAGATGCTACACTTGTCTAGTAGATGGAGAAGCGGCCGCTCTCCCGGGATGCTGCGTGCGCTGGGTTCGGCCGTCTCGCGGAAGTCGTCGGAACCGGTTGTCTGGCGACCGAGCACTCTGAGCGGATGGCCTGAGATCAATGCACGGCACCAAATCATGGAGAGCGCAGTAAGACAGCTCTCAACAGGAGGAAAGAGCGATGAACAGGAGCGATAGGAGGATGGTACCAGCCCAGCTTGCCACGGTGCTGGTTGCAGCGCTCTTGCTGGCGATCGGGCTGCTTCCGCTCACGGCGGAGGCACAGGACTGGCCGGATGCCTTCGACCCACTCCAGCTCTTGACGCTGAACCTCGAGATGGATCCGCTCGACTGGGAGACGATTCAGAACGACGAGACCTTCGATATCGAGGTGCCGGCGATGTTCTGGGCCGACGGCGAGGACTCAATCCTTGTCTCGGTTAAGCGTAAGTCCTGCGACGCGCTGGGAGACACCGCTGCATTCTTGAAAGTCAGCGTGAAAATCGACATAAACGAGTATGTGGGCGACCAGATGTGGCACGGACTCAAGAAACTCCGCCTCGAGAATGGCGACGACGTGGACGTCGTGGCGGAGGGTCTCGCCTGGCAGCTCCACCGGCTCGCGTCCGGCCCGGAGGGCTACGACTACGAGCACCCGCCGGCGTACACCTCGTGGGTCAAACTGAACATCAATGGGACTTACACCGGCGTCTACGTCAACAACGAGGAGCGTGACAAGCAGTTCCTGAAGAACAGGGGCCTGTACACAAGCGGGGAAACTTGGTTGTACAAGCACGACACCAGGAGCATCATCGAGCTCAAGGTCGGCGACCCCGATAGCCCGCTTTTCCTGGCGCTGTGGTACTCACCGTTCTGTCCGGATTCGACGGCCTGCCCGACGCCTGACCCTCCGACGCTCGCCGCAGAGCTGCCGCAGGTCATCGACGTGAAGGCGATGTTGACGATGGGAGCCGTGAACACGTTTGTCCAGAACCCGGACGGTCTGTGGAATCACAGCCAGAACGCCTACTTCGCCGACTTCCTGGGGGGCAGGAAGCGCATGTACTTCCCACACGACCTGGACTCCGTCCTGGCCCGCACGTTCACGCAAGCGTACCCCGCAGGCGACGCGTACGCTGATTCGCTGCTGACAATCTCTTCCTTCCGTGCTCAGTACACTCTCATCATGGACGACTTGCTCTCCGGTCCACTGGCCGAGGGCGGCCTAGTCACGCTCCTTGATGACATGGAGATCCTGCTGACTCAGGCACTGGAGGCGGATCCGAACAACCAGATCCCCGAGGGAGAGACCGTTGAAGACCGGTTCGACGAGCTTCGGTCGTGGGTCCCGGACCGGATCGCTGAAGTGCTCGGCCAGCTCGACTACACCGGCGTGCCGGACGACCCCGACGGTGCGAGCGCGCTGCTTCTCCACCGGCCTATGCCGAACCCGACCCGCGGCGAGACCCACATCGAGTGGGCGATGCCGGAAGAGGATCACGTCCGCCTCGACGTATTCGACGTGACCGGCCGTCTCCTCACGACTCTCGTGAACGGGACCAAGGAGGCGGGCAAGCACGGGGCTACCTGGGAAGGCGTCGACCGAGACGGACGTGAGGTTTCGGCGGGAGTCTATTTCGTGCGGATCGAGGCCGGTCCGCGGTCTGCCTGCCGCAAGGTAGTTCGACTTCGGCGCTAGCCGAATGGTCTGGATCCCGACGGGTTCCAGCATCCGTTGGAACAAGCACAGAGGCCCCGCCCGGACGGGCAGGGCCTCTGTGTGTGGCGTCCCCAACGGGAATCGAACCCGTGTTGCCGCCGTGAAAGGGCGGTGTCCTGACCCCTAGACGATGGGGACGCTGTATGCAGACCGGATCTCGCGACAGTACCGCATGCCGGTCGGATTTGTGGTAGGCCGTGCTGGTCTCGAACCAGCGACTCCCTGCTTAAAAGGCAGGTGCTCTACCAACTGAGCTAACGGCCCACGACTCTAACCGATTCTTCATCCCTCGAGCAAGACCTGCTGCAGAGCCGTCAGGCCGACGCCCGGCTCTGACGGATAACCGATGCTCGCGAGTGCGCGCTCCAGAGCGCCTATGACCATCGCGAGGTCGCGCTCGCGGATGCCGCCCATGTGGCCGATCCTGAATACCCGCCCGGAGAGATGTGTCTGCCCGCCGGCAACGCGCACACCGAACTCATCGTCCATCACACGCACGATTTTGTTGGCATCCACGCCCTCGGGACACATTATGACGGTCACGCCGTTCACGGGGTGCTCGGGAAGGACCGAGAACCCGAGCGCCTTCACGGCCGCCCGCGTCGCCTCCCCCATTCGGGCGTGACGGCTGTAGACGTTGTCCCAGCCCTCTTTCTCCATCATGGCCAGCGCCACCTCGAGGCCGTAGACCAGCGAGACCGCGGTCGTGAAAGGCGTCTGGCCCTTTCGCTGCAGTCTCTTCCACGTCGTCGTGAAATCGAAGTAGTAGGCCGGCAGGTCTGAACTTGACACGAGCCCCCAGGCCTTCCCGTTCAGGGCCACGAACGACAGCCCCGGAGGAGTCATCAGTGCTTTCTGCGTGCCGGCGATGACGACGTCGATGCCCCACTCGTCCATCCGGATCTCGTGCACACCGACACTCGACGTGGCGTCGACGACGAACGCGGCCTGGTGGTCCTTGAGCGCGCCTGCCAGTGCCTTGATGTCGTTCAGGGCGCCGGTTGAAGTCTCGCTGTGTATCACGAAGACTACCTTCGCGTCGGGGTGAGCCGCTGCCACGCTGGAGAGCTCCGCGGGCGCGATGCTCTTCCCCCACTCCACGACCACGTCTATGGCCTCCACGCCGTATTCCCTGCAGATATCGACCCACCGCTCACCGAACACACCGTTGTTGACGCAGATGGCCTTGTCGCCGCGCGACAGGAGATTGGCGACGGCGGCCTCCATCATGCCAGTGCCCGAACACGTGAAGAGCAGCGTGTCGTTGTGCGTCTGGAGCAGTCGCCCGAGCTCGTCCTGGACATGCCTGACCTTCTCGGAGAACTCCGGTGACCTGTGGTGGAGCACCTGCTTCCCCACCGCCGAGAGCACCGCTCCCGGGACCTTCGTGGGGCCCGGCGTGAAGAGCTTCGACTTCATCTGGTTCCTCCCGTGGACGTCTCGACCGGTCTGACCCGGCGGCGTTCCGAACAACTACTGCAGTCCCGCGGCCTCGCGCATCCAGCCCAGCAACTCCTTCGAGCCCTCTCCGGTCTCACCCGAGAAGAAGATCACGGGGGTGGTCTCATCGGGCTCGAGCAATTCCTGGACCGAGCGCAGCGCGGCGGCGCGCTTGCCTCGCGGTATCTTATCAACCTTCGTCACAGCAATCAACGATGGCACCTGATAGTGACGTATCCACTCGTACATCTGCACGTCGTCGCGCGTCGGAGGATGGCGTGCATCGACCAGCTGGACAACGGCCGCCAGCTCCTCCCGCGAGTTCAGGTAGCTCTCGACCAGCTGCCCCCACTTCTCCTTGACGTGATCCGGGACCTTTGCGAACCCGTAGCCCGGCAGGTCAACCAGGATCATCTGATTGTCGATCTTGTAGAGGTTGAGCTCCCTGGTCTTGCCCGGCGTGCGCGAGATGCGCGCGAGCTTCTTCCGCCCGGTGAGCTTGTTCAGCATGGATGACTTGCCCACGTTAGAACGCCCCGCAAGAGCGATCTCCGGCAGCCCCTCGTGCGGCAGTTGCGTGAGGTGTGCTGCACCCAGCATGAACTCTGCAGTCTGGATCTTCATGGTCACCAAGCGTTTCTGGCCGAAGGACGATGCGCGAACAACGCCAGCAAGTGTACCAGCTTGCACGCTCCCGTGTACGAAAAAAGGCCCCGCGGTTCGTCCGCGGGGCCCGCTTTCTGTCGCCTGTTGTTCGTTCTAGTGTGCTGCAGACGGTGACAGAGGAGCCTCCGGACGCGATTCGCCGGTGTGTTCCTCCGGTTTGGCCACGTGCTCGTCCCAGCCCTCGAACGCCAGGGCGAAGACCTGGTCCAGGCTGTCCACGAGCTCGATCTCAAGATCGCGCGTCACCTGCTTCGGGAACTCTCCCACGTCCTTCTCGTTCCTTCTGGGAATGACGAGGGTCGTGAGCTTCGCCCGGTGCGCGGCCACTGCCTTCTCGTTCAGACCACCGATCGGCAGCACCTTGCCGCCGAGCGTGATCTCGCCGGTCATCGCGACGTTCGGCCTGGTCGCCTTGCCCGTCAGCGCGGAGACCAGCGCGGTCGCCATGGCGACACCGGCGGAGGGACCGTCCTTCGGGATGGCACCCTCGGGCACGTGGATGTGGATGTCGATGTTCTCCAGGTGCTCCTGGTCGATGCCGAGGTCTGCGGCGTGCGCCTTGGCGTAGCTGAGCGCCGCCTTCGCCGACTCCTGCATGACCTCGCCGAGCTTGCCGGTCAGAGTGAGACTCCCGTCGCCCTTCATGGTGAGAACCTCAACGGTCAGTATCTCACCGCCGACGCTGGTCCACGCCAGACCCGTGGCGACGCCGACACGGCTCTCCGTCTCGACCTCCTGCGACAGGAATCGCGCCATACCGAGGAACCTCTTGACGGCGGCCGGGGTGACCTTCTTGGTCACTCTCTTCCCCGCCGCGTGCTCCCTCGCGATCTTCCTGCAGATGTTGGCTATTTCTCGCTCGACGTTCCTGACACCGGCCTCGCGCGTGTAGTCCTCGATGATGCGCACGAGCGCGGCCTGCGAGAACGTCACGCCCAGATCGACGAGCCCGTTGGCCTCGAGCTGCTTGGGGACCAAGAACTTCTTCGCGATCTGAATCTTCTCGTCCCTGAGGTAGCCGGGCAGACGGATGGTCTCCATGCGGTCCTCCAACGCGGGAGGGATCGTGTGGAGAACGTTGGCCGTCGTTATGAACATCACCTCTGACAGGTCGAAATCGACGTCGAGGTAGTGGTCGCTGAACGCGCAGTTCTGCTCGGGGTCGAGGACCTCGAGGAGCGCCGACGCGGGGTCACCCCGGAAGTCGGAACTCATCTTGTCCACCTCGTCCAGAAGGAAGACCGGGTTCTTGCTGCCGGCCTTCTTGAGTCCCTGGATGATGCGGCCCGGCATCGACCCGATGTAGGTGCGCCTGTGGCCGCGAATCTCCGCCTCGTCGCGAACGCCGCCCAACGACACACGCACGAACTCCCGGTCCAGCGCCCTCGCGACCGAACGGCCGAGCGAGGTCTTCCCCACACCGGGAGGTCCGACCAGGCACATGATGGGACCCTTGACCTTCTCAGTGAGCTTGAGGACCGCGAGGTACTCCAGGATGCGCTCCTTCGGCTTCTTGAGACCGTAGTGGTCCTCTTCAAGGATGTTCTCGACCTCGGTGATGTCGCTGCGGTCCTCGGTACGCGTGTCCCACGGCATCGAGGTCATCCACTCGATGTACGTCCTGACGACGGTCGCCTCCGGCGACATCGGTGACATCTTCTTCAGGCGGTCGAGCTCAGAGAGTGCCTTCTTCTCGGCCTCTTCGCTCATGTTCGCATCTTCGATCGCCTGCTGGAGTTCACTGACCTCCGGACTCCCCTCACCCTCCTGACCCAGCTCCTCCTGGATGGCCTTCATCTGCTGGTGCAGATAGAACTCCTTCTGGCTCTTCTGCAGCTGCTCGCGCACCTGGTTCTCTATCTTGCGCTCGAGCCTGAGGATCTCGAGCTCGCTCGAGAGCGCACGCGCCAGGATGCGGAGCCTCGCCGTCACGTCCTCGGCCTCGAGAACGCGCTGCTTGTCCTCCATCTTGCCGGAGAGGTGAGTGGCCACGGTGTCCGCGAACCTCGACACGTCCTCCATGTTGACGACCGAGACGAGTACCTCCTGCGGTATCTTCCGCGAAAGCTGGACGTACTCCTCGAACTGGCCGGCAACGCTTCGCATGAGCGCCTCGGTCTCGACGGTGCGCTCGAACTGCTCGTCGCGAAGCTCCAGGCGAACCTGAAGGTAGTCCTCGGTTCTCATGAACCTCTTGACCACGGCTCGCGAGAGCCCCTCGACCAGAACCTTCATGGTCCCGTCGGGAAGGCGCAGGAGCTGCAGAACGCGGACGATCGTCCCGACGCGGTACAGGTCGTCGGGCTCGGGCTCGTGCGTCTCGACCTCGCGCTGCGTCACGACGAACATGATCTTGTCGCCGTGCATCACTTCCTCGAGCGCGCTGACGGAACGCGGCCGCCCGACGAGCAGGGGCACTATCATGCGCGGGAAGAGAACGAGGTCTCTTAACGGCACGATTGGCAGCTTCTCGTTGAACTCGATGGTCTCGTCGTCGTGCTCTATATGAAGCATCTCATCTCCCGTTTGACATTCTCATGACGTGCAGGAGAGGCGCTCGCGAACGGCTGATGCACGCCCGTTACGCCCTGGGTTCCTACGTTTGCGCGGGGCGCCGCACCACCGCGTCCCGCAGATGCTCAATATAACCTCCGCCAATCACCGCCGCAAGGAGCCGCCCGAACAGCCCGCGGGCTTACTCCTTCTTCTCCACCTCCTGCTTCCTCGTGATGACCTGGTCGATGATGCCGTACTCGAGAGCTTCATCGGCAGACATGAAGAAGTTGCGGTCGGAATCGATCTTGACCTTCTCTTCGTCCTGACCCGTGTGACTGGCGATGATCTTAATCAGGCGCTCGCGGAGCTTGACTATCTCCTTCGCGTAAATCTCGATGTCGCTCGCCTGCCCCTCGCTGCCGCCCATCGGCTGGTGGATCATGATCCTGGCGTGCGGAAGCGCCGAGCGCTTACCCTTCGTCCCGGCACACAGCAGCACGGCCGCCATGCTGGCCGCCTGCCCCATACAGATCGTGTGCACGTCGGGGCGGATGTACTGGATCGTGTCGTAGATGGCGAGACCCGCTGCGACGTACCCTCCGGGGCTGTTGATGTAGAGGAAGATGTCGCGCTCGGGGTCCTGCGCCTCGAGGAAGAGAAGCTCCGCGATCACGATGTTGGAAACCTTGTCGTCGATCGGCATGCCGATGAAGATGATGTTGTCACGGAGCAACCTGGAGAAGATGTCGTATGATCTCTCTCCGGTGCGTGTCTGCTCGATCACGAACGGCGTCAGTCCCATTGTCATCCTTCCTGCGTTTGTGGTTCCATCGTCGCCGCGCTGCTTAAGCGCCGGCGCTCTCCGCCTCAGTGCTCGAGCCCTCTTTCTGCTCATCCGGCTCGAGCGCGTCCGTCTTGACGTTGGATACGCTCACCAGGAACTCGTGGACCTTCTCGAGCCAGAGCTCGTCCTCGATCTGGGAGAGCGCGTCGGTGCCCGCGAGGTCACTGATGAGTTCGTCGGGCTTCCGTCCCTGCGCCTCCGCGATCTGGCCCACTCTCGCTTCGATGTCCTCCTTCGTGACGTTGGTGCCGCGCTCCTTGGCGATCTTCCCCAGAAGCAGTCCCGCCTTGAGCTGGTGCTCGACGACGGGGCCGTAGACCTTGGCGAACTCCTCCGGCACTTCCAGGTCGTCGGGCGGACCGTCCGCCGCGTCTCCGCGCTCCTCGCTTCCGTCCTGCTGCTGGGTCGTTCTCCAGTACGTGCGCTTGAGGCGGTCCTCCATGAGGCACTCGGGAAGCGAGAAGGGATTCCGCTTGATGAGCTCGCGCACGATGTCTTCCTCAAGCCTGTTCCTCGCCCAGGACTTGGCACGCGTCTCGAGCGCGTTCCTCACGCGGACCCGGAGATCGAGCATCGTCTCGAACGGACCGCAGGCTTTCGCGAAGTCGTCATCGACCACGGGAAGCCTCTTCTGCCGCACGTCCTTGACCGAGATCGCGAAGCTCACCTCGCGGCCCGCCAGGGACTCCACCTGGAAATCGTCCGGGTAGCTCACGGCCGCGGTCCTGTCCTCTCCCGCGCCGGCGCCTATGAGCACCTGCTCTATTTCGGAAGGGACCTGCCCCTTCCCCAGCTCACAGATGTAGTCCTCGGCCTTCGAGTCGGCCATGGGCTCGCCGTCGTCTCCGAGCGGCGCGTAGTCCAGAACCACGATGTCGCCCTCGACCGCCGGGCGCGTCACCTGCAGGAGCTCGGCCCTCTCTTCCCTGAGCCCCTCCACGTACTTGTCGACGTCCTCGTTGGCGACGACGGGAAC
>JAUWCJ010000201.1 GCA_030609365.1 Candidatus Eiseniibacteriota bacterium
AGCTCGACGCTTGCGGCGATGATCGTGTTCGAGCTGAAGAACGCGACACCGCCGGCCGGGTCCTTCGCGGTCCCAGCGCGGACCCAGTCCTCGCACGCGAAGCCATCGCTGTCGTAGACACTTGTCCCGCACGTTGCGGAGACGACGACCGGAAGCCGCCATCCGCTCTCCGTGAGTTCGGGATCGATATTGAACGGAGGGTTCCAGTTGTAATACGCCTGGCCGCGGAAGTTGAGGAACCCCTTGCCTGCATTGACGGACGCGTACACGTCGCCCAGCGTGATGGGGTTCCTCCGGAACAGCGTGTCTATCGGGGCGAATCCCGCGGAGTCCATGAGATCGTAGATGAACCAGGTGTTGTCGTAGTAGACCCAATCTCCGTCGTCGAAGTCGTCGGCGATCATCAGAGTGGCCGAGGTGGGCCAGTTCGGGTCTCCTTCGAGCGGCGTTCTCTCGTACCCGAGTATCTTGGCTACCTCGGTGGCGCATTCGCCCGGTGTGTCGGCAGACAGCCGGCCGACCATGATGTCTGCAAGGTAGTCGGTGCCGTCGACGGCCGCGTAGTAGTTGTCCGTGTGGGTGAGCCCGTAGTAGGCGGGCACCTGCTCCGTGTCGCCGACCAGCAGAACGAACTCGGGCGGCACTGTCCACGTGTTGTAGGCCGTCTCGATGTAGGTTCTGATGTCCTCCGCCGTGGATCCTGTCTCCGCGAGGGTGGCCAGTTTCGCCTGCATGCCCTTGGCGTGCTTCCACTCGACGAGCGGTCGCACGGTCTCCTCGAAGGAGCCCCACGTGATGACGAGATAGCGGCCCCCGAACGGGAGTGCCCTGTCTCCCCGCTGAGAGACCGCACGCCGAAGGAGAGCGGCGTCCGCTTCGTCGTCGTAGTTGAGCACCGTGCTGCGGTAGATGCGGCGGAAGGCCGGGGAGATGTAGGGAAGGTGGCGGTGCTTCTCGTTCGTGCCAGGCTGCTCTGATGCGCGGAGCGTGAGTTCGAGCGAGCTCGCGTAGGCGTCGGGGTCCGTTCCCAGACCACCGGGCACGAACGTGACCTGGACGACTCTGAGGTCGCGCATTATCGCCGGTTCGGACACGGTGATGTGATCGTCGGCGCGGAGCGTCGCGGGCTCGATTGACCAGACCTCCACCTCGACCGCGCCGGTGTCGGGTACCCTCACGAGGACGGACAGCTCGGCCGTCCTGGCGTTCGGTTCACACCGGAACAGCAGCGAGACGCTCTCGCTACCGCATTCGATGATCTCGGCTGTGGGTTCGGTCTGGTGGACCACGCCACGCGGCGCCGTGGCTTCGCTCCAGTCAGCGGGCGCGGCCGTCAGGCGAGTCGCGCCCCACGTGCAGATGGTCACCGCAACTGAAGCGGCAAGAATGATGCCTGCACGCACTGCGCGTTTTGCAGTTGTCATCTACCTGTTGTCTCCTCCCAGCGATGCCCACGGGCCGGCAGGTGGTCCTGCACAGCCCGCGACACTACGGTCAGCCGCAACCGTGTCTACTTCAAGAGCACGACCTTCCGCGAGGCGTGGTCGGCGCCCGCCTCGGCAAAGATGAAGTAGACACCGCTGGCAACGCGGTTGCCCCGTTCGTCGGTGCCGTCCCATGGCACCAGGTGCTCGCCCGCCGGCAGCGGTGCGTCGACCAGCGTCTTCACCAGGCGTCCAGCCGGACTGTAGACTCGCGCCACGACCCTCTCGGCCGCGGGGAGCGTCAGCTGCAGACGCGTATCGGCGGCGAACGGGTTCGGGTATCCCGGGCGGAGGTTGAACACGGAGGCTACGGGATCGTCCTCGATCCCGGTCGAGGTCAGGTCGACATGGATGTCGATCCTTCCCGCGCCGGTGTAGGCGCCACCGTTTGCCGTGACCTGAGCCCACAGTGTGGCGACCGTGTCGGTGACGGTCTCCGAGACGACGAACGTCAGCGGGTCTGAGTTCTGTCCCGATCCGCCTGCCGGGATGTTGGGTATCGCG
>JAUWCJ010000115.1 GCA_030609365.1 Candidatus Eiseniibacteriota bacterium
CAGTGCGTTCAGATTGCGATCGAGATGGCGCGCGCGCTCGATCACGCCGCGAAGCACGGCATGGTCCATCGTGACATCAAGCCGGCGAACATCCTGATCGAGTACAAGAGCGGGACGGCCAAGCTGGCCGACCTGGGCCTCGCGAAGTCGACCGAGTCGGGCGACACGTCCGTCACCCATCTCTGGCGTCACGGCCTTCGCCGGGTAGAAGCTCTCAGACCACCCAGGTTGTGGTTCAAGCGCCGCGCCATCCTGTCGAACTCGCCTATGAACCGAGCCTTTGTCAGAAGAACAAGCGCCGGGAGCAGCGTGATCGCCCCCAGAGCGCTGGTGACCATCGTGGCGGCGATCAGGAAGCCGAACCTCTGCATGGGGACGATGTCCCCGAGCACAAGCACCAGGAAGCCCACGGCCACCGCGGTTGCGTTGATGACAATGGCCTTGCCTGTCGTTTCCATTGTCACGCGGAGCGCGTCTCGCTCCGACGTTCCCTCTTGGAACTCCCTTTGGAACCGAGCCAGGAAGTGGATCGTGTAGTCGATCCCGATCCCCACGGCTACGCTTCCGATCAGGACCGTGACCACGTCCAGAGGGATTCCGAGCACGGCCATCAGAATGAAGTTACAGAGAATGGTGGTCACGACCGGTGTCAGCGAGATGCGGCCGCCGGTGAAGGAGCGGAAGCGGACGGCTAGTAGAATGAACAGCACCACGAACGCGGCGATGAGGCTCGCGGCTTGACTCTTCAAGACGCTCCGATCGAGGCGCTTGAAGATAATGGGCATACCGGTCTGCAGCGTCGTCGTCGCCACGGGGTCAGTGGCGGAGAGCTGTGACAACGCTGCTGGTGGGATCAACTCGGAGGCAACTCCAGCGTGGTCCTCAACGAGGGCCCACATATCTCCCTGGATGTCCGTCCGGAATGACCGCGCGGCTGCCTCCGGGACGTGCGAGGCCATCCCGATCAGGCTGTCGGTGAGGCCATCAACGAAAACTGTGCGACGGTACTCACGAACGATGCCTCGCAGGGCAGACGCCGCGTAATCCGTGGCCTCCGGGTCGTCCGCGTACACGGACGGCGGAACTCGCTGCCGCAGCACGGTGCGAATGCTCACCTCACCGGGCAGCGAGTCAGCGAACAGGGGTTCCAATCCTGTCACTACGTCACGGACGATGGAGTCCGAATCGATGGGCAGATCTGCCGCATCGCTTCCGAAGTAGTCCACAATGGCTCCGCTGACGATTTCGGCTTGCTTCGTCGTGAGTCGCCGGTCCGACGCTGAGCCCGCCGCCTTCAGTGCGTGCAGCACCTCGGCGCGATTCAGGCCCTCCACTCCGTGATGCTCGGCGTCGAAACCAATGACGCGGGCGACATCCGCCACACGTCGTCTCTCGGCCTCGCGCCTGACCGCCGTCGGCAACGTGTCGAGATCGAGCCAGAGCAGTTGCGGGGGAGCGGCTGTCGCAAGGTGATGATCGATGCTGTCAACTACGGCAATCAGTCTGGCCGTGTTGACTGTACCCATTTTTGCCTGGATCATTGCCTGGGTATCGTTGTCCGCAACCAGCTGGTCCATGATCTCGTTGCCTTCGATGAAGAACCAGAGATTGGCGATTCCCTCACGGGTGTCCGGGATGGCGCGGCGTCCGAACATCTGTTCGTTCAACTCCGCGATCAGATCGGCAACAGACTGGGGGTGGGTCAGATTGGGAATCGTCCGGAGGTACTTCTCGAACCGGAGCATCTCCTTCAGGACCAGAGGGTCCTTTATGTCACCGTTCACGAGTATCTGGATCGGTATCGCTCCGCCGAAGCTCGCCTCCATCATCTCTTCCGCCTGGCGGATCTCGCTGTCGGACTTGAAGTAGTCCTTCATGTTGACTTCTCGTTGCAGCTGCGGGATGGCTACGAGAGAACCCGCGACGACCAGGAGCCCACCAAAGACGATCAGCCTCTCGTGGGCGAGAACCAGATCAGCTATGACATCCATGACTCGCGTGACCCAGTTGGAGCGCTGTTCCTTTGCCTCCATCCGAGGTCTCTGAGAAGGCAGGTACGAAAGGACGGCTGGTATGAGCGTTATTGAGAGGACCATTGCCAGGAGGACACCCAGCGACGCGAAGACACCGAACTCCCTCGTCATGGTCAGGTAGGAGAACAGAAAGGCCAGGAACCCCACCATTGTCGTTACACCTGTCAGAATGATCGGAAGACCGATGGCGGCGACCGAACGTCTGATGTGGTCGAGTTTGTCTCCATCGGGCTCCGCGATCTCCAAGTACGTGCTCAGAAGATGGATTCCGTAGGCGCTTCCGATCGCTATCAAGAGCACGGGGATCGCGGCCGTCACGATCGTTAGATCCAACCCGACCCAGTTCATCAGTCCGAGCGTCCAGATCGTGCTGACCAGCACCGCTCCCAGGGGCAACAGCACGCCCTGGAGGCGATGGAAGCTGAAGAAGAGGACGGCAGCGAGCAGGAGCGCGACGAGCGGGACCAGCCGCGCCAGATCCCTGGTGATGATGTCGGTGAGAAAGAGCATCTGAAAGGGAATGCCGCCGTAGTAGACCGTCTCCTCACCGGACACGGACTCCACGATCTCCCTCATCTTCGTGGCAACCTCTGTCTTGTCCACGCCGTCTCTTACTCGTGCGACGAGGAGAGTAGTGCGTCCATCCGCGGAGACGATGTTGCCCCGGTACATCTCCTTCGACAGCGTGTATTCGCGGAGAGCTCTGAGGTCTTCCGGAGTCTGAGGAATGCCGCTCGAGGATATGAGTTTCCCAACCTCGATCCCCTCCGGGATCTTCTTGATATCGAGGACGTCGGTGAGACTCGTCACCTGGCTGATTTCAGGAAGGTCGTGGAACCCAGTCGTCAGCGAGTCAATCCTCGCAAGTGTGCGCGGATTGAAAACATCCTCGGTCTCGAGAACTACGACGGCAAGTGAGCTCCCCCCGTACTTGTCGCCAACCTCGCGGAAGAGCTGTACCACAGGATCGTCCTGAGGCAGGTAGTTCAGTATGTCACTGTCGATTCGCAGCTTGGTCAGCTGGTAGGCGAAGAAGATGGTTAGCAGCGTTACCCCGATCAGGAGCGGCAGCCGATTTCGGACAATCCAGTAGGCCAGCTTCGTCATGTGGTAGTTCCTGTTCCCTTGAGCAGTTGTGGGCGTCTCGTTACGTAGGGCGCGAAGAACCTAGCGCCGGAGGATTCCTTTGAACAGCACCTCAAGAAGGATGTCCGCGCCCTCCTCGATCTCCAGCAGATTCGCCTCAAGCATCCACGACGACTCCAGTCCCCTCGCTGCTATCACAACGGCGGAGGCCGTGAGCCTGGGCGCAGGGACGTCGAACGTCCCCTCGGCCACGCCATCCTCGAGGACGCTCTGGATGACCTGCTGCTCCTCGAGCAGGTGGCTCTCTCTGATACCCTCGCATCGGGGCCAGTACTCGCTGACAGTCTCCCTCGTCACTTCGTAGAGGTTGGCGAGCTTGGCTACGGCACGAACTCTGACTTTGAGGTAGGCCGTCATCTTGTCCTGGGGGGTGGGGGCTTCGCGAACGGCCTCCCGGATGAGAGCTGTCAGCGTCGCGCTTTCACGCGTCACAACCTCCATGAAGAGCACCTCCTTGTTGGAGAAGTACTTGTAGAAAGTGCCCTTGGCGATGTTGGCCCGGCGGATGATCTCGTCGAGAGTCGTTTTCTTCAGACCGAAGCGCCCGAATAGCGCTTGGGCCGTTGCGATGATCCTCTCTCTTGTGTCGGTCAAGGGTTCGTCCATCTGGCAACCTCCTCAACGGTAGAACTCCCGCTTGCAGAGTGCGAAGCAGGGGCGCCAATTCTGATTGCACTCTCAGCACCGGACTAGACGAGCTAGACGATTCTCGTCCTTTCGGTCAACATAGACGCGCTTTGAGGTCAAGTCAAGAGATGAGGGCATAGCTCGGCAGCGCGGGGGTGGAGCAGGAATCACGCGAGGCTGAGTTAGACTCGGTATTGGAATCTGCCGCAGCAAGGCTGTAACAGTCGGGCCCTCCAGACGTTGCGAGGTTCTCCAAGGAGGGTGGGGTGATGTCAAACACGGGTTGAAGGTTCCCCCTTGACATGACGACGTCAGCTTCTATATTCTGACGTCAGATTCCCTGCGATGAAATTCGGGCTGTCCCGCGTAGGAGACATCGGGAGGGTAGGATGGAGAAGAGGCTATCACGTCGTGAGAGAGAGAAGGAGCGGCAACGGGGGGAGATGCTGACGGCCGCTTTGGATCTGTTCTCGGAGAGGGGGTACCACGGGGTCTCGATGCACGAGATCGCAAAGAGGGCAGAGTTCGCGATCGGAACGGTGTACAAGTTCTTCAAGAGCAAGGAGGACCTGTACAAGGTACTCATGATGGAGACGGCCGCGGAGTACCACGCGCTGCTCGAGGGAGCTCTATCAAGGGAGGGGGACACACTCAGCGTTGTCATGGACTACGTCCGGGCGAAGGCGGGGGTGTTCGCGAACAGCGCTTCTGCGTTGCGGCTGTATGTCGCGGAGACACGTGGGGCGAGCTTCAACATCAGGGCCGGCCTGGACGACGATATCCGGGAGTTGTACGACGAAGTCGTGGAAGGGCTTGCATCGGTGCTGGAGAAAGGTGTGAAGGATAAGGTGCTCAAGAAGCTGGATCCATACTACATGGCGGTGGCGCTCGAGGGACTTACGAATGCGTTTCTCTTCTGCTGGCTGAAGGATCCGGAGCGGCATCCGTATGAGAAGAACGTCGCGATGATAACCGAGCTGTTTCTCAGGGGGAGTCAGGCGCAGTAGGCGCTGCGTCCGTGCTTTCCAAAGGGAGGGTCCGGGCAAGATGAGTGCTCAAGACAAGCTCAAACTGACGGGCATCCGGGAGCTCGCCGCACTCGTGGCCAGCCAGGGATTCCTGAGGCGGGCGGCTCTCAATGTGGCCGGCTCGAGGGCGCACAAGTTCATAGTGAACGATTACCACCAGGACCGCCCGCTCCAGGTACGGAGGGATATCCACGACTATCTCATGGCCCTGTTGCACGGCGTTGACCGCGCGATCGAGCGAGGAAACGTGTCAAAACACGTAGTCAAGCGCTTTGTGGATGTGTTCGTCGGGAACGTGCTCCTCAGGCATGGTGAGGACGCGGACATAGTTGCCGGTCTCGGGTTCATGCCTCCGAAGTTCGTCCTCGTGAGCCCCACGGGCAGGTGTAATCTGCGGTGCATCGGCTGCTACGCCGAGAGTGATCCCGGGAACCACGCGAGCCTGGACTTCGACACGTTCGACAGGATCCTGACGGAGAAGCGCGAGCTCTGGGGATCCTACTTCACGGTGATCTCGGGGGGCGAGCCGTTTCTGTGGAGGGACGGTGAGCGGGATCTTCTCGACATGGTGGCGAAGCACGACGGCGACTACTTCCTGGTCTACACGAACGGGACGCTGATAGACGACGAGACGGCCAGGCGGATGGCGGAACTCGGCAACATCAGTCCAGCCGTCTCCGTGGAGGGCTTCGAGAAGGAAACGGACGCGAGGCGCGGCAAGGGGACGCACAGGAAGGTGATGGCGGCCTTCGATAACCTCCGGAGGCACGGCGTTCCTTTCGGGGTGTCTGTGACACCCACGAGGGACAACTGGGACGTCATCACAAGCGACGCGTTCGCCGATTTCTACTTCGACGAACAGGGCGCAATGTACTGCTGGTCGTTCCAGTACATGCCGATCGGGCGCGAGCAGACGGTTGATCTGATGGTGTCTCCCGAGGACCGGGTCGAGATGCTGCGGCGGCTGCAGCGGTTGATTCGGGAGCGAAAAGTGTTCGTGGGCGACTTCTGGAACAGCGGGCCAACCTCCCGTGGCTGCATCTGCGCGGGTCGGGGCAGTGGTGGGTACATCTACATCGACTGGAACGGGGACATCACGCCCTGCGCGTTCGTGCCCTATTCGACAGACAACATCCACCAGATCTACTCGAGCGGAGGGAATCTGACCACGGCGCTGGACTCACCGCTGTTCAAGCGGATCCGGGGCTGGCAGGATCGATACGGGTTCACTCAGCCGGCGGAGGAAGTGGACAACTGGCTGTGTCCATGCGTGATCCGGGATCACTTCGACATCCTGAGGGACGCGGTCCTGGAGACCGGAGCGAGATCCATCAACAAGGAGGCGGCCATCGCGATTCAGGACCCGGAGTACCGCCGGCGCATGGTGCAGTACGGAAGGGACATCAAGAGACTGACCGACCCGATATGGGCGGAGGAGTACGTTGCTGCCGGGCCGGGAGCAGGGGGGGACCGCGAAGGAGCCGAGGCACTCTCACCAGATACCGCTGGGTCACGGGTTGCAGACAAGGAGGGGGAACATGTTCGATCTCATTAGGAAGGCGCTCCTAACGGGCGTGGGACTGGGAATCATGACCAAGGAAAAGATCGAGGAACTGGCGGCGGAGGTGTCAAAGAAGGCCGATCTAACAGAAAAGCAGGGAGAAGCACTCATCGCGGACCTGCTGGTGGAATCCGAGAAGGCTGCTCGGGCTCTGGACAGCAAGGTTAGCGGGGCCGTGCAGAGCGCGCTGGAGAAGATGGAGATAGCGACGAAGCACGATGTCACCGTACTGGAGGAGAGAATCGCGGAAGTCGAGCAGCGGCTGGCCTCGGATGACTCCGGAGCGGAGTCGAAGTGACCGGGATCCCCGGCGCGAGCGAGGGAGCCCCGCCGCGTAAGATAGCCCTCGTCCTCGGCAGCGGCGCGGCCAGGGGATGGGCCCACATCGGCGTGATTAACGCTCTGTCCGAGGTTGGGATGCGGCCGGACTGCGTCGTGGGCACGAGCATCGGCGCGCTGGTCGGAGCTGCGTACGCGAGCGGTAAGATCCGCTCCCTCGAGAAGCTTGCGCGCGAACTGGACTGGAGGAAGGTCGTCTCCTTCTTCGACGTGGTCTTCCCCAGATCGGGTCTCATCGATGGCAGGAAGATTGCTGATTCCATCCGAGAGCATGTGGAGCCGGGAAACATCGAGGACCTTTCTCTGCCGTTCTGTGCGGTGTCGACCGACCTCGCGACAGGCAGTGAGATGCTCATCCAGGAAGGCGACGTCGTCGAGGCGGTGAGGGCAAGCATTTCCGTGTCCGGCATGTTCACCCCAGTCAAGAAGGGCGAGACGATATTGGTCGACGGTGGGCTTGTGAACCCCGTCCCCGTGAGTGTCGCGCGACGCATGGGAGCCGACTACGTGATCGCTGTTGATCTCACTCGCAACGCCCCGGGCGCGGGGGGCGCGAAGACAGCCTCGCAGGCGGATTCGGATGGGGTGTCGCCCGGCGAGGGTCCGACGAGCGGCTCCGTGGGGAAGGGCGCGCCTCCGACCGGCATTGGCGAAAGGATCAAGTCTATCGATGCTCTTGGGATGGCGCAGATCAGGCAGTGGCTGGCCCGGGAATCTCTGCCCAACATCTTCGAGGTGATGATGGTCTCAATGAACATCATGGAGAAACAGATTGTCGAGTTGCATCTGAGGGCCGAGCCGCCAGACCTGCTCATCCGACCCAAGCTAGGCCACCTGAGATTCATGGACTTCCACAGGGCGGACGAGACGATCC
>JAUWCJ010000188.1 GCA_030609365.1 Candidatus Eiseniibacteriota bacterium
TCTCCTGGAGGACGAGACCGTCGAGGAGGTGGCCGCCCCGGAACCTCCCGAGGATCCCGTCACTCAACCGGGTGATCTGTGGATCTTGGGCGACCACCGACTTCTCTGCGGGGACTCCTCCGATCCCGCAGTCGTGGATCGGCTGCTCGGCGGTGCCGAGGTGCATTTGGTCAACACGGACCCTCCCTACAACGTGAAGGTCGAGCCGCGTTCCAACAACGCGATCGCCGCGGGGCTTTCGAGCTTCCCTGCTGCGAAGAGCGCCATCGACGCCCGGGGCATGCACCATCAGGGATTCGACCTGGCCCGTCACAAGACGAAATCAAGACCCACCGGGAAGATGCGTCCGAAGGACCGCCCGCTCGCGAACGACTTCCTCTCAGACGAGGCATTCGACGAGCTGCTGATGGCTTGGTTCGGGAACATCGCAAGGGTGTTGCTGCCGGGCCGCTCCTTCTACATCTGGGGCGGATACGCAAACGTGGCCAACTACCCTGCCGCGCTCAAGACCACGGGCCTCTACTTCAGTCAGTGGGTCATCTGGGACAAGCAGCATCCGGTGCTGACGCGGAAGGACTTCATGGGAGCGCACGAGGTCTGCTACTACGGCTGGCGCGAGGGCGCCGCCCATCAGTTCTACGGCCCGCAGAACGTGCCGGATCTGTGGGCTGTCAAGAAGGTGAACCCGCAGAGCATGGTCCATCTGACCGAGAAGCCGGTCGAGCTCGCGGTTCGGGCGATCCACTACTCGTCCCGGCCCGGCGAGAATGTGCTCGACCTCTTCGGGGGCAGCGGGAGCACCCTCATTGGGGCCGAGGAGACCAGCCGCAAGGCATTCGTCATGGAACTTGACCCGGCCTACACCGACGTCATGGTGCTCCGGTGGCAAGAGGCCACGGGCAAGAAGGCATTCCTGGACGGGGATGGCCGCGCATTCCACGCGCTTTCAGCGGAGCGCACGGCCGCTAGGGGCGAGTAGACCTTGGCCACGCCACGCAAGAGGGAGCTGATCTCCCAGCGGGAATACGGCCGCCGGCGCGGCGTCTCCCACGTGTCGGTCCAGCGCGCGGTGAAGTCGGGGCGGATCTCGACCGTAGACGGCAAGATCGACCCCGCTCAGGCCGATCGCGAGTGGCGTGAGAACACCGACCGGAGCAAGCCGCGAAACCGGATCACGGGGAGGCCGAAACACGCTCGGGTCCCGGGGGAACCGTCGGAGCCCATGGACTTCGGCGGCGCCCGCCAGCCCCACGGCGGAAACAGCACCGCGACAGGCTATGCCAAGGCGCGGGCCGCGCGGGAGCTCTACCAGGCTCAGCTCGTCAAGCTCGAGCTCGACCGCCAGCTTGGGACTCTCGTCCGCGCCGATGAGGTCAAAGTGGCCGCGTTCAACTCCGCCAGGAAGGCGCGGGATCAGTTGATCGCTCTGCCCAATCGGGTCGCGGCAATCATCGCTGCCACTGACGATACCGAAGAGGTGCGACGCATCCTCGATGAAGAGATTGAGAAGATCTGTTTGGATCTCTCAGGTACGGAGTGGCTGTAAGGTGCGCGAGCGCTACGGGGCTGGCTGGCGTCCTGAGGGGCGAATCTTCGTCGTGCGCGACGGGCGCTCGCGCGCGGGGCAGTCGAGGTGGCAGCCAAGCTCGTCGGCTGCATGCGCTAGCTGGGTCACACCTGATCTCTTGCACACAGATCAGGACCCGCGACTCAGGTACACGTCGTTGAACGCCGTTGCCACGTATTGGCACCATGGGGATTCCGGATCGTCCGACGGTTTCCGAGACTCGCAGAACGGCGTTATCGGCATCACGAATCGATACGGCGGTCTACCGGGAACAAGCAAAGGCAGAGACATGTCTCCGCTGGCTCGTACGGCGTCCAGGTAGCCTGCAACCGCGTCCGAGAAGCCCGGTAGTTTCTGGCTGCTCAGAGCCCCCCCAAGCAGCTTAGCTATGGGTGAGTCGGCATCCTCCATCATGTGGAGCAGCGGTACTCCCTCGCAGTACACGTCCAGATAGGATTGGAGCACTTGCGCTGGAGATGACGGCGTGAACGGTAACACATCCAACCCAACTAGGTTCGGGTCGGCCAGCCCAAGCTCCCTCTCCCAATTACGCCGGTATGCGTCACGGACCCCCAAGGAGTCCAACGTCCTCTCGTTGACGGGGAGACAGACGGCCAGGCAAAGCACCTGAAAGACCCACTGAACGCACGTGACCTTTGGCACACGGGGCTGCTCAGTCGGCGCCCGGTCAATGAGCGCGACGGCCAGCGATGCCAACTCATCCAAGGTAGCGAAGTCAGCCGGATCCATGTACCTGTGCGAACCAGTGTACTGGTCACCCCCGGCCGGGAACATGTGCTTGTTGAAGATTCGCCTCCACCAATGGACCTGACGCTTGAGTGCATGCTCTCGATCAGCGGAGACCGCTGGCATCCGAATGCGGAAGATATGCATGACCCTGTTCGGATGCTCCTCCTCGATGATAGGACGGGACTGCAACTTCGACCCCCAGGGTGCCGTCTGATGTACTACTCCTGCATCATCGAGGTAG
>JAUWCJ010000107.1 GCA_030609365.1 Candidatus Eiseniibacteriota bacterium
TCTTTATATCTTTTGTTAGAATCTTCTTGTGAAGTAAAATCTTGTGTAAAAGAAGAAGTCATTTCTGTTCCTTTTGAAAAATCTACAGGTTTTATTAAAACTTCACTCACATTATTCCAAAAATCTGGAATTTTATCAGCTTGTTTATCTGTAATATGCTTATGAGTCTTGCTATCATAAACTTTATCTTCTCCAACAACTTTATAATATTTTTTTTGAGAAGAAACAGTAGAAACGGGTGTACTCGATTTATCTTTTTTAATAAGATGATATGGACACCAGCTGCTCTCTGAAGCGTGGTACACGCCGAACCAGCTCGCCGTTCTTGCTCCCGGCGCGTTCATCGCGCTCGGCTTCCTCATTGCCATCTTCAACGCGATCTCCGGCGCCAACAAGGAACAGGGGAGTCAGCGATGAACGAGATCTCCCCGCTCCTGATCCTGATAGCGGCCATCTTCACAAACAACATCCTGCTCGCGAACTTCCTGGGGATGTGCTCGTTCCTGGCCGTGTCGAAGCAGATCGACACAGCGCTGGGTCTTGGGGCCGCGGTCATCTTCGTCACGACCGCGACGACCGCCATCAACTACGGCGTCTATCATCACATCCTGGTGCCGATGGATCTCACGGTCCTCCAGTACATAGTCTTCATCGCCGTCATCGCGGCGTTCGTTCAGTTCGTGGAGATGTTCGTCGAGCGCTTCAGCCTGAAGCTCTATCACGCGCTGGGTATATTCCTGCCGCTCATCACGGTCAACTGCGCGATCCTGGGTGTGTCGCTCTTCATGATCATCCGGAGCTACACGTTCGTCCAGTCGGTGGCCTTCGGGTTCGGCGCCGGCGTGGGGTGGACACTGGCGATCATTCTCATCGCGGGCCTGAGGCAGAAGATGGGCTACAGCGACGTGCCGCGGCCGTTCCGCGGCGTCGCCATCGCGATGGTGATAACCGGGGTCATGGCGATGGCGTTCATGGGCTTCGCCGGCATGGTCAACATCCAGTAGCTCACCCCTGCGGGCGCGCACGCAGGGACGACGGCCCACGCCGTCGGCATCGAACACGACAGGTAGGAGAGAGATGGAGTATCTGCTTCCAGCACTCATCTTCGGAGGGCTCCTCGTGGGGCTCGCGGCTGCGCTGACGGTCGCCGAGAAGTTTCTGGTCAACTATGGCATCTGCAAGATCGACGTCAACGCCGGCGACCGCGAGCTCGAGGTGGACGGTGGGCAGACTCTCCTGTCTGCGCTGAACGAGTCGAAGATCTTCATCCCGTCCGCGTGCGGCGGGCGCGGTTCGTGCGGCTACTGCAAGGTCACGGTCCTGTCGGGAGGCGGTCCCGTGCTTCCCACGGAGACGCCCTTCCTGACGAGAGCCGAGGTGCGCTCGGGCATGCGGCTCGCGTGTCAGGTGAAGGTCCGGGAAGACGTCGAGATCAAGATCCCGGAGGACCTGCTGAACGTGAAGCTGTTCACCGCGGAGGTGGCCGGTCTGAGGGAACTCACACACGACATGGTCGAGGCGACGTTCGCGCTACAGAATCCCGCGGAGATCTCTCAGCGCGCCGGCCAGTACATCCAGCTGCAGGCCCCATCCCCGGAGGGCATCGTGTCCCGCGCGTACTCCATCAGCTCTCCGCCCTCTGATGCGCACAGCGTCCAGATCGTCGTCAGGCTCGTTCCCGGCGGCATCGGATCGACCTACGTGCACAACCTGAATGAGGGAGACGTCGTCACGTTCACCGGACCCTACGGCGACTTCCGCCTGAACGAGGATCCGGACGCTGCTATCGTCTGCGTTGGGGGCGGCTCCGGCATGGCGCCTCTCAAGAACGTCGCTACGACGGTTCTCGAACAGTGGCCCGAGCGTGAGTGCTGGTTCTTCTTCGGGTGCCGCGCGACCGGCGACGTGTTCTACCTCAATGAGTTCGAAGAGCTCGCGAAGAAGCACCCCAACTTCAAGGTCATCTACGCGCTCTCGGAGCCGGAGGAGGCAAGCGACTGGAGCGGAGAGACCGGCTTCATTCACCTGTCGCTGGACAGGCACCTCGAGACCTCTGACAGAAAGCGCCAGGCGTTCATGTGTGGCCCGCCGCCCATGATCGAGGCGGTCATGAAGGTCCTAGAAGAGAAGGGATTCGACCCGGACGACATGTTCTACGACGAGTTCTAGCTGGCGATGTTCTTCGCGACGAGTTCCGATCGGCGACAATCTCTGTGACTGATTCTGAAGAAGCTTCGGAAGGAGGAATCCGATGGCGTTCGTCACTGTCGACGATGTTCTCTGCACGGCGGAGGGATTCGAGGAGAGGCTGGTCGGGTACTACAAGGCGCTCTGCGACGGCTCCACCCGAGAGGGAGTGAGACTCCTTGCCGACTACATGGGACGGCACCGCCGGCGGCTGTCCGCCGCGCTCGAGAGACTGGATCCGGACGAGCGCGAGCGCATCTGCGCCTGCCCGATATGCTACGAGCCTGTTGCCCCGGACGTGTCCTGTTTCAAGGACCGCGAGCTGGCGCCGGACGCGACGGCGCACGAGGTGCTCGATGTCGCCATTGAGATCGACGAGTGCCTGGTCGAGCTCTACCGGCAGGTCTTGCGACAGGATGTCGAGCAGGAGGTCAAGGACCTGTTCGAGAGCCTCGTGCGATCGGAGGAGCGCGACGAAGTCGTGCTCAAGAAAATCAAGGCGACCGATTACTTCTAGAAAGGCTCGTTGCGGCCGTCGCTGTTGAGGGTGAGCGGTCGTTCGGAAACGGGTTGCTGCGACCGGCTCTCGGGGAACTGCGAGCTGCGCAGGTGAGTGTTGATTCGGGGTGGCTTGGGTGCTAGCGTTCCTGTGCTTGGGGCGGGGCGAGTCCGCTGGGAAGCGCGGGTCTCCGCTTGCCGATCCGGGCCCACACGATCTCATTCACGGACAATACTAACAAGGGCACTACCTTTGGGGGGAGGGCTGCCATGAGACGACCGCATGGCGCGGTTTTGCTGCTGCTTGCGTTCATGCTCTGCTGGAGCTTGGCCGGCGCGGAGGAGAGCTGCATCACCTGCCACCGGGGCGTGAGTCCGGGCCAGGTGCAGGATTGGGAGAGCAGCAGGCACTCGAAGATGGGCATCAGCTGCTCCGCCTGTCACGGTGACGCGCACGTGGGTTCGGACGACGCACATCTCGCGAGCCTGCCCGATGAACAGGTCTGCGCTGCCTGCCACGAGGAGCAGTTCGGACAGTTCACTGCCGGCAAGCACAACTTCGGCTGGACCACGCTGAACGCCCTGCCGGTCACGCACCTCGAGCCTGACATCCTGATCGAGGGCGGCCGCGGCTGCGGAGGATGCCACAACATGGGCATCAAGACCGCGGAGCAGAAGGCCGACCAGCTTGCGAAGGGCTATCACTACCAGACGAACTCCTGTGACGAGTGCCACACCAGGCACGCGTTCTCCAAGAAGGAAGCGCTGAACCCGCACGCGTGTCAGCAGTGCCACATGGGCTTCGACCATCCGCAGTGGGAGATGTGGACGAGTTCGAAGCACGGTGCGCGCTGGTACGCCAAGCAGGCGGGCGACCTGCCCGAGACCGCAGCGGCGCCGACGTGCCAGCACTGCCACATGAGCGGCGGCGACCACGAGGTCCGGACGGCCTGGGGCTTCCTTGGTGTCAGGCTGCCGATGCCCGAGGACGGGCAGTGGGCCGCCGACAGGGCGACCATCCTGAAGGCCCTGGGTGTTCTCCATCCGGAGACCGGTGAGGCGACCGACCTGGTTGGCGTGATTCAGGCTGTCGATATGGCGCGTCTCACAGAAGAGGCCTGGCAGACCGAGCGCGACAAGATGATCAAGACCTGCAGCGAGTGCCACGCGCCGTCCTACGCGCGCGAGCAGCTCGAAGCGGGCGACGCCATCCTGAAAGACGCCGACCGCCTGATGGCCGAGGCCATCGAGATCGTCGGCGACCTCTACAAGGATGGGATCATCCTGCAGCACGACGGCTATCCGTACGCCTACCCGAACTTCCTGTTCTTCAACCAGACGGGTGGGAACGACATGGATGATCTGTCATACGTTGAGCAGGTGCTGCTGGAGATGTACCTCAAGCACCGCATGCGTACGTTCCAGGCACACTTCCACACCAGCCCGGACTACGCCTACTGGTACGGCTGGGCTCAGATGACGAAGGATCTGGGCCACATCCAGGAGCTTGCGAGGACGATGCGGGCGACGCACGTGGCCGCCGACTAGCGGTCGGCGGAACGTCCTGGCCGCCGCGGTTCCGCGGCCTTCCGGGACTCAGTAGCTGGATTTCGAGGGGGTAACGACTGTCGCCCCCTCCGCGTCTCCGCTTCCTCCTTGAAACTGCCGTACCGTTGGGCTATTCTGCGGTGTGGCAGGTACATCGTGTGCTGCGGGAAGCTCGGACGTTGCGACCCTCAGGAGATAAGGACTTCCAGGAGAGCCGGATGCTGGATCTCAAGAACCTCTACCGACCGAAGAGCCCCGAGGAGGCCGTCCGCACCCTGCTCGAGACGGAGGGAACGGGTCTCTACGTCGCGGGCGGAACCATCGTCGTGCCCACCGGCTCACCCAGTCTGGACTACCTGGTCGATCTCACGGATGCCGGCCTGGACTACGTGAGGGTCGAGGATACTCCTGACGGTGGTGCGCTCGTCATCGGCGCCATGACACGCATAGCGGATCTGGCAACAAGCCCGGAACTCGCGTCGCCCACACTGCGCGCCATCATCGAGGCCGCAGCGGACATGGGCACGCACACGACACGGAACCGCGCCACCGTCGGCGGCAATGTGTTTGCCGTTCACTTCCCATCCGATCTACCTCCCGCGTTCCTTGCTCTCGGAGCGAGCATCAGGCTGCAGGGCACAGACGGCCCGCGCGATGTGAGCCTCGAGGATTTCTACGCGAGGAGATCAGAGGTCTATCGCAGGGGAGATCTGATAGTCGAGATAAGAGTGTCCGTCGGACACGAGGGACTCGCATCGGCATTCGAGAAGACCGGACGGACGCGCGTCGATGTGGCGATCGTGAGCTGCGCCGCTGCGGTCGCGGTCAGTGGAGGGACCATCGAGATGGCCCGGGTCGTACTGAACGGGATCTCCCCGGTTCCCTATGTCGCTGCCGACGCTGGAGCGTATCTCGCGGGGAAATCCCCCACGGAGGACGTGTTCCGAGAGGCCGGGCGTCTCGTGTCTGAGAACGTGTCACCTCGCGGTGACCACAGGGCGAGCGCCGACTACCGCCGGAAGGTGGCAGGCGTCATGACGGCACGGGCGCTCTCGCGGGCGGCCGGCGCGGTATGAGCGGCGGGTCTACATCTGAGGTGTGCATGACAGTAGCTTTCACAGTCAACGACAGACCCGTCGAGGTCGACGTTCCTCCGGGCGAGGTGCTGCTCGACACGCTGCGCGGCCTCGGGTTCCGCGGCGTCAAGGACGGCTGTCGTGCCGGCGACTGCGGGTCCTGCGCGGTTCTGCTGGACGGCAGGCCCGTCGCCTCCTGCTCTGTGCTGACCGGGCAGGCAGAGGGGTGCTCGATCACGACCATCGAGGGGATCGGCGACCCCGCGGCGCCACATCCGCTCCAGAAGGAGTTCCTGAAACGAAGCGCCGCGCAGTGCGGCTACTGCATGCAGGGAATGATCGTGTCGGCGAAGGCACTTCTCGACGCCGACCCACACCCCACCGAGAAGGCGATACGCGCGGGACTGAGCGGCAACCTGTGCCGCTGCACCGGCTACGTCAAGGCCGTCGAGGCCATCAAGGCCGTGGCGGATGGAAAGGCCGGAGACGCCGGCGACGACGGAGACGCGGCGCCGGAGCACGCAGGCGAGCGCTACGCATCGGTGGGTCGGAGCGTCGAGAAGACAGAGGGGCTAGGCCTCGTGACCGGTAGGGCCAGGTACACCGACGACTTCCCCGTGGAGGGGATGCTCTACGGGCGGATCAAGCGCAGCCCCCACGCGCATGCGCGCATCAAGAGCATCGATACGTCCAGGGCGCTCGCCCTCCCCGGCGTTCACTGCGTTCTGACACACGAGGACGTGCCGCGCGTGCCGTTCTCGACGGCGGGGCAGAACTGCCCGGAGCCGTCTCCGTTCGACACCGTCATGCTCGATCGCAAGGTGCGCTTCGTGGGTGACCGCGTTGCGGCGGTGGCCGCTGAGACACCGGTGCTGGCCGAGAAAGCCTGCGCGCTCATCGACGTCGAATACGAGGTGCTGCCCCCGGTCCTCGAGCCCGAGCGCGCCATGGACGAAGGCGCCCCTGTCATTCACGACGAGGACGATTCCACGGGTATCGAGGACGCCGCGAGGAACCTGGCTGCGAAGATCGACGTCGAGGTTGGGGACGTCGAGAATGGTTTCACCTCGGCCGCCCGCGTCTTCGAGCACGAGTACAGCGTCCAGTACATACAGGCCACACCGACCGAGGCCCACATCTCGCTCTCGTACCTCGACGAGAAAGACAGGCTGGTCGTGATCACGAGCACCCAGGTGCCGTTCCACGCCAGGCGCATCGTCGCGCGAGTGAACGGTCTTCCGATATCCCGCGTCCGCGTGGTCAAGCCGAGGATCGGCGGGGCGTTCGGCGCCAAGCAGGAGGTCGTGCTGGAAGACATCTGCGCCGCTCTGACGCTCAGGACGCGCCGTCCGGTGAAGATCAAGCTGGACCGCGGCGAGGAGCTCTACGCGAGCCGCACGCGGCATCCTCAGGTTATCCACCTCAAGACCGGAGTGGCGGAGGATGGGAGGATCCTGGCGCGGCAGATGGACGTGTTGTGCAACACCGGCGCCTACGGGGCGCACGCGCTGACCGTTCCCTCGAACACCGGCAGCAAGACCCTGCCGCTCTACCGTTCGGAGAGCCTGAGGTACACCTGTGATTCGGTCTACACGAACCTGCCCATCGCGGGAGCGGTCAGGGGGTACGGCGCCGCACAGGGGTTCTTCGCGGTCGATTCGCAGATGGACGAGATCGCCCACGCTCTCGGGCGCGACCCGGTGGAGTACCGGCTGGCGAACGCCATCCGTGAGGGCGACCGCGACCCGATCGCAGAACATGTCGGGGAGGGGAAGTCCGGCTTCGAACGCATCATCAGAACCAACGGGCTCGCGGAGTGCTGGGAGCGCGTCCGCGAGGCCACGGACTGGGACGCCTGGCACGCCTCACTGACCGAGGGGACGGCCGGGACGCCCGGAAGCGGGCCGTTCGTGAGACGGGGGCTCGGCATGTCCCTCGCGATGCACGGCAGCGGCATCCCGGGCGACGACATGGGCGCCGCGACAATCAAGGCGAACGAGGACGGCTCGTTCCACCTCCTCATCGGGGCCACCGACCTCGGAACCGGCAGCGACACCATCCTGGGCCAGATGGCCGCGGAGATCCTCGGCGTTCCGCCCAAGGCCGTGCACGTCTATTCCTCCGACACCGACAGGACGCCGTTCGACGTCGGCGCCTACGCATCCAGCACGACGTACGTCAGTGGCGGTGCGGTGGTCAAGGCGGCCGAGCAGGTCCGGGACCGGCTGCTGTATCACGCGTCCGTGATGATGGGTGAGGACCAGACGAAGCTTGTCTGCGCCGACGGCAGGATAGCGGCGCCGTCGGGCAAGAGCGTCCCGATAGAGGAAGTCGCCCACACGGCGATGTACGGCGACGAGAAGGAACAGATCTCATACTCCGCCTCGAACATGACGTTCGAATGTCCCCCTCCGTTCGCCGCCGCGGTTGCCGATGTGGAGGTGGACGTGGAGACCGGACGCGTGGATGTCAGGGACTTCGCCTGTGCGATCGACTGCGGTTTCGCCATCAACCCCGCGCTCGCGGAGGGCCAGATCCACGGCGCCGTGTCGATGGGGCTCGGCTACGCGTTGACGGAGGAGATGGTGTTCGACAAGCGCGGCAGAATGCTGAACGCGAACCTCCTCGACTACAAGATCCTCACGGCCGTCGATACCCCGGCCATCAAGGCTATCCTCGTCACGACCGACGAGCCGACCGGTCCGTTCGGCGCCAAGAGCGTCTCGGAGATCCCCGTCGACGTTGTGGCGCCGGCGATCGCGAATGCCATCTTTGCCGCGACCGGTGTCAGGCTGCGCGAGCTTCCGTTCACACCGGAGAAGGTGCTTGCCGGGATCGAGACGCTGGGAGGGGAGTAACGCTTCGTCACGCACAGGAGGCTTGACCGGTGCTGCTGCTCAAAGATATCTATCACCTTGCGACGATGAACGACGCCGGCGACCGCCTCGCCGGCGTGGATATTCTCGTCGAGGGCAACAGCATCTCGCGGGTCGAGGTTTCGATCGACGCGCCCCATGGGGCGCACGTCATTGATTGCTCGTCGATGCTCGTGCTTCCCGGGCTCGTCAACC
>JAUWCJ010000104.1 GCA_030609365.1 Candidatus Eiseniibacteriota bacterium
TGCGTCTCATGTCCTCTCCTTGTGAGTGTCGCCCCTGGTGGGGCGCAGTACAACACCGGGTGGTCCACCACCGGCGGCCCGCCCGATCGTCTTCCTGCTGCTCGTGAACTTGGACTCAACTATAAGACCGGAGGTTGCACGGGTCAAGGAGGCGGGCGGTCCACCGGGGACGGCGGGTGGTTGTCGACCGACCCTGCGGGGCTCAAGGGCGTTGATTCGGCGGCCCCGAGCGGGTAGGATACCGGGAAATCGCCGTGTGGGGCACCGGAAGGGCTCGGGGCCGGCCGCGGCATTCCGCACACCAACCCTGGACTGCCACATGAATGAGCTGACCAGACTCGCGACAGAGGCGGCAAGAAGCGCCGGGGCCGTCATAATGAACGGCTTCGAGAAACCACACGACACCTCCATGAAGGGCAAGCGCGAGATCGTCACGGAGATCGACCGGGCGTCCGAGGAGATCATCATCCGCGCGATATCGGCCGAGTGCCCGGACGACCTGATCATTGCCGAGGAGACCGCGCCCGAGCTCGCGGAATCGTCGAGGGTCTGGATAGTCGACCCGCTCGACGGAACGAACAACTACGCCCACGGATATCCGTTCTTCTCGGTCGCCATCGCGCTGGAGGAAGCAGGGGAGCTCATAGCGGGCGTCGTCTACGACCCCTTGAGGGATGAGATGTTCGTCGCGGAGCGGGGGCAGGGCGCTTCCATCAACGGCCGCCCGATGCGGGTCTCGACCAACGCGCTTCTGCTCGAGTCGCTAGTGGCGACGGGATTCCCGTATGACCGCACCGATGGCTCCGGCAACAACCTCGACAACCTCAACCGCTTCATAGTCGCCGTCCGGGGGATCAGGCGCGGCGGGTCGGCCGAACTCGACCTGGTCTACGTCGCTCGCGGCAGGCTCGACGGTTTCTGGGAGCAGGGGCTCAAGACCTGGGACGTCTCGGCGGGAGGGCTCATCGTGCTCGAGGCGGGCGGCATCGTCACGAACTTCGGCGGTGACGGGTGGGACCATCGCCGGGGGGACGTCATCGCGACGAATGGCCTCATTCACGGGCAGATGCTCCAGCTTATCAGGTAGACAGATGCGGTCTCTTCCCTGCTTGATTCCCGCCCGTTCGAGGCAATATACTCGCTACATTGTACATCTGGCGCCAAGACGTGTTCTCGGGAGATGCCGATGAACCCAGGAACCGCCTGCGCCGTTCTGGCGCTGGCCATTCTGCTCATGTTGTCACCGGCCGTCGGTGAGTCCTTCGCGCGCGAGCTCAGTATCGACGAGGCCGTCGAGCTGGCGCTCGAGCGCAACCTCTCGCTGGATGCGGCCCGACTGGACTACGAGTCCGCCAACTGGGGGCTGCGTAGCGCACGCGCGTCGCTTCTCCCTTCAGTCGGTCTCTCGTCAACCGCGCGCCGCGTTGACCCGGACACCTACGAGCGTGCCAACGCCTCACTGGGGTTCGCAGAGGAGATGGGCATGGACGTGGAGCCCTTCCTCTACGAGACCACCTACGAGACCGGGTTCCGGGCGAACGTCCCCATCTGGAACGGGCAGCTCTGGGGTGCGGTCGGCGTTGCCGGAGGTGCGCGCGACGCGGCCGGCCACGCCTACGAGGCAAGGAGGCGCTCGGTCGTCGCGGAGACCAAGTCCGCGTACTTCGACGTTCTGAGGGCCGAGGCTCTTCTCCTGGTCTCGATCGACGCAGTGGACGCGGCAGAGGAGAACGCCGAGGCGGCCCAGCGGAGGCATGATGTCGGTGGAGTCCCGTTGGCGGAGGTACTGAGGTGGCGGGTGACGGCGGCGGAGTACGAGACGGCGGCAGCGGACGCGGAGGCCGCGGTCACGATGGCCCGCACGCAGCTGGCGAACGTCCTCGGAATGCCGCTGGATCTGACCTTCGAGTTCCCGGCCGTCGATCCGGCAGCGCTTGACGCCCGCTACGCGGAGCTCGCGTGGCTCACCACTCCCGGCTACCTGACGGAGTCCCGGGCCCGTGAGCTTCTGGTGGGCAACCCGGACTACGAGGGGCTCGCCGACGTCACCCGCATGAACGACGCGGGAGTCAGCGTGGCCCGCGGAGCATTCATGCCGTCGCTCAACGCCTCGGGGAGCTACGGCTGGAAGGCCGACGATGACATCGAGCCGGACGATGAGGCCGCGTGGTCGGTGACGCTCGCGCTCGACCTCCCGATCTTCACGAGCTTCAAGAACACGTCGGACTATCAGCAGAGCAGGAGGGACTACCTGGCCGCGCGCAGGCGGCAGGAGGACCTTGAGCGTTTCATGATCGCCGGCTTGAGAGGCGCCGTGTCGGCCCTCGTGTCCAGTTCGAAGGGGCTGGTTGCGGCGGAGAAGCTGGTCGAGCAGTCTGCCGACTACCTGAAGAGCGTGACAAACAGGCGCGACGAGGGGCTGGCGCCCTACATCGAGTTGACAGATGCGCGGGTCCTGTTCGACAGGAGCCGGGTCGGCTACGTCAATGCCCTCTACGAGGGTGTAGTAGCGGTCGCTGAGATCGAGCGCCTGCTGGGGGACGTGCCTGCCGAGGATGCGCCCGATGAGGACGCGCCCGATGAGGAGATGGGAGAGTGACGATGAAGACACCGCTGATGATCGCCGGGTCAATCCTTGCTGCCGCCGTTCTTGTGGCCGGTGGGTGCGGGCCGCGTGGAGGTCCCGAGGGTGAAGAGACCGTTGAGCGTGTCCCCGTCCGCGTCGTTGAGATTACGACCGGGCCGGTCACGGCGACGGTGGCCGCGACAGGGACGATCAAGGCAAGGGACGATGTCCCCATCAGCGCCGAGGCGGGTGGACGTGTTCTCGAGGTGATGGCGCAGGTGGGGGACAGTGTGTCCGAGGGTGATGTCCTCGTGCGACTGGACGACGAACTGGCCGCGCTCGCGCTTCGTCAGGCGGAGGCGCAGCGCCTGCTCGCGGAAGCGGAACTCGACAATGCAGAGGCCGGCCTCGAGAGAGCACGGAGCCTCTGGGAGAGTGGCGACATAGCGGACGCCGAATGGGAGGCCACGGAACACCGCGCCAAGTCCGCCCGCGCATCGTTCGCTGCGGCAGAGGCCGGGTTGGGCGCCGCCGAGCGGCAGCTCCGCAACACCAGCATCCAGAGTCCCATCGACGGCACCGTGGTGTTCATGTATGCGGAAGAGGGCCATCTGATAGCGGTGGGAACGCCGGTCGCCCACGTCGTCAACGACGACGTTGTAGAGATAGAACTTGGGCTGAGTGAAGACCAGGTGCCCGACGTCAGTCCGCGTCGGACCACGACGGTCCGCGTGCGCGCGCTTCCCGGAGAGATCTTCGATGGGAAGGTCGAGTACGTCGGCAGGCGCGCTGACGACATGACGAAGACGTATCCAGTCAGGGTCGTCCTCCCGAACCGCACTCATCAACTGCGCGCGGGAATGGTCGCTGAGGTGACGATCGACGCGAAGGAGTTCAGCGACGTCGTGGTCATCGAGCGCGACTGGGTCGTCGAGCGCTACGGTGAGCCGGCGGTCTACGTCGCGTCCGATTCGCTGGCGGTCCTGAAGCGACTGACGCTCGGCAAGGTCATTGGGAATCGCGTGATCGTCGCGTCCGGGCTCGAAGAAGGAGACCTGATGGTCACCTTCGGCTACGACCAGCTCACGGAGGGCGCCGCGCTCGAGATCAAGGGCGCCCCGGGAGATTCCGCGGACCAGCACACCTCCGGGAGCGATGACAGATGACGATAGGTGAGTTCTCCGTACGACAGCGCGTCCTCGTGAACCTCATCTTCATTGCGGTCGTTGTCGTCGGTTTGTACACCTTCTTCAGCATGCCGGTCGAGCTCCTTCCGGATGTCAACCTGGGCGAAGCCATCGTCGTTGTCGTCTATCCCGGCGTTTCCCCGGAGGAGATGGAGACCCTCGTCACGAAGCCTCTCGAGGAGGAGATCGAGAGCGTCGACGACGTGGACTACATCTCGTCGACGTCCGGCGAGAGCAGGGCGGTGGTTGACGTCCGCTTCAACGCCGGCTTGTCCGATGACGAGTTCGACCGGCGCCTGCTCGACCTCAGGGCCGCCGTCGACAACGCGCGCTCCGACATCCCCGACGAGGCCGGGGACCCCGAGGTCATCCCCATCAAGCTGGGTGAGGTCATTCCGATCATGTCCGTCAGTATCGGCGGCGAGGTGAGCGACACGGTACTGCGGGAGATCGGGGAGGACCTCAGGGACAGGGTCCTGGACGTCCGGGGAATCAGGAGCGTCGAGATCGTCGGCGCCAGAGAGCAGGAGATATGGATCGAGCTGGACGCCGACCGACTGGCGTCGTACGACATTCCCGTCAGCCGGGTCATCGGGTCGCTGGCCGCGCGCAACATCAACGTGCCCGGCGGCACGCTCGACGTCGGGGCGTCCGAGTACATCGTCCGGACGCTCGGTGAGTTTGAGGACCTTCAGGGCATCGAGGATCACGTCATCGCGTCCGACCCGTTCGGGCGCCAGATCCGCATCCGCGACGTCGGTGCGGTGCGTGACACGCTGGCCGAGAGACTCACGCTCGCCCGCCTGAACGGAGAGCGGAGCGTCACTCTCTGGGTGTACAAGGACCTTGAGGCCAGCGTCGTCACCGTTGCGGAGGCGGTCCGGCAGGCCGTCGATGAGTTCGATGTCGAGCTGGCCGAGGACGTGAGTTTCGAGGTGAGACACGACACGTCCATCGAGGTGAGCGACGTCCTCAACATCCTGCAGCGGAACGCCGTTTACGGCATTCTCCTGGTCGCCCTGACGCTCTTCGTGTTCATCGGCTACAGAAACGCGCTCCTCACCGTCATCGGGATCCCGTTCAGCTTCTTCTGCGCGTTCATTCTGATGAACGCCGCAGGCGTCACCGTCAACACGGTCTCGCTTTTCTCGCTCGTTCTTGTGCTGGGCATGCTGGTCGATGACGCCATCATCGTCATCGAGAACATCTACCGTCACATGGAGCAAGGCATGCCCGCCCGGAAGGCGGCCATCCTTGGGACGAAGGAAGTCTTCGCTCCGGTAACGGCGGCGGTTCTCACAACAGTGGCTGCCTTCCTGCCACTTCTGCTGATGAGCGGCATCTGGGGCAAGTTCATCAGCGTCATCCCGAAGGTCGTCACGTTCGCCCTCCTTGCATCGTTGATAGAGGCGTTCCTCGTCCTGCCGTCGCACATGTCCGATTTCGGCAGGGTCGCGGCGAAGCAGAACAAGTACCATCCGACGTTCATGGCTCTGACGTGCCGCTACGAGCGGGCGCTCAGGAAGGTGCTCAGGCGGCGCTATCTGTCGATGGCCGGAGTCGTGCTCCTTGCCGCAATTGCCATCGGGCTCGTCTTCACGCTCGACGTCATGATCTTCGAGGAAGAGGATCTCGGTCAGGTCGAGGTGCGGGCCCAGCTGCCCGTCGGGACGAGGTTGGAGATCACGGACCAGGTCGCGCTCGAGCTCGAGGCAATCATCGCAGCACTTCCCGATGACGAGTTCGAGGCGGTCGTTACGCGCGTCGGGTACATGATCCAGGATCATCGCGGGATGCTCGCGTCGCACAACATGCAGTTCAACATCGATCTCGTCGACGATTCCAAGAGGACCCGTTCCGATCTCGAGATCATGGACGCTCTGAGAAGCGAGATGTCCGAGGTGCCGGGGCTGACCTCGCTGTGGCTGTCCCGTCCGACGCAAGGGCCGCCCTCCGGCCGTCCCGTGGAAGTGCGGGTCAAGGGCGAGGATCCCAGGATGCTCGAGTTTCTGGCGGGCAGAGTCAAAACTACGCTCGCGGGATACGACGGTGTGGTCGAGATCGACGATGACCTGACGCCGGGCAAGTCCGAGATGCGCGTGTCGGTCATTCAGGAACAGGCGGCGCTCTACGGTCTCACGGTGGCGGACATATCGACTGCTGTCCGGGTCGGGTTCGAGGGCGTCGAGGCCACGAAGTACCGCGGTGGGGGAGACGATGAGATAGACGTCATCGTCAGATTCGAAAGAGACGACCGTCGCGATCTCGACGACCTCCGGAATCTCCGGGTGGCCACTCCGGCCGGCGCGGCGATACCGCTCAGCAACGTCGCCACGATCGATGTCGGGACCGCGCCCGCCGACCTGCACAGACGCGACGGTGAGCGTGTCATCACGGTGACGGCCGACGTTGAGGAGGGGACGACCTCGACAGAGGTCAACCGGCTTCTCCAGAGGGATCTGGCCGGCATTCCGAGGGCGTACCCCGGCTACGAGATCGAGTTCGGGGGCGAGTATGAGGAGACCCAGGAGTCGTTCGTGTCACTCTTCGCCTCCTTCTTGGTCGCGATCCTGCTCATCTACCTGATACTCGGCACCGAGTTCCAGTCGTTCATCCAGCCGCTCATAGTCATGTTCACCGTCCCGTTCGCATTTATCGGCGTCGTCATCGGCCTCGTCGTGATGCGCTATCCGTTCACGCTGAACGCAGGTGTAGCCATCGTCGCGCTGGCAGGTGTCGTCGTCAATGACTCCATCGTCCTCGTGGACTTCGTCAAGCGCGCGAGGGCGCGGGGGGCCAGCCGCTGGGAGTCGATCATCGAGGCCGGCTGCATGAGGCTCCGCCCCATTCTGCTGACCTCCATCACGACCATTCTCGGAGTCCTTCCCCTCGCGATGGGGTGGGGAGGCGTCTCGGCGTCGTGGGGTCCGATGGCCGCCGCACTGGCCTGGGGCCTGGCCTTCGCCACCATCCTCACGCTCTTCGTCATCCCCTCGCTGTTCTCGATCGTCGACGACATCCGTGCGAGAGCCGGCAAGCTCGATGTGGAAGGTGAGAGACAGCCTGACCTGAAGTGCTCGTTCTCGGAGGGGCTGGTTCAGCAGGAGAACGGACTCGCGCTATCCGGAGGGGCGGCGATCCAGCCGCCGTCCGGGACGAACGAGCCGGCCGGCGGGGAACCGCATGGAGGGGATCTCTGACCATGAGCTCTCCTGAGTTTGCCATAGGTTCTGTTCTTGCCTGCTTCCGCGACGAGTGGGAGGTGGCGCTCGACTCGGGCGAGGTGTTCCGGTGCTCCGTGAGGGCCCGGCACTTTGCGAGCATGGACAGCGAGGACAAACTGCTGGTTCCGGGCGACCGGGTGGAGGTCACGCTGTTGGACGACGGCTCTCGGGTCGTTGACCGACGGCTTCCGAGGGAGACGGTGCTGTCGCGGTTGAGACCGCGAATGAAGAGGGAGGTCGAGCAGGTCATCGTGGCCAACGCCGAGCAGCTCGTCGCGGTGGCGTCTGTCGCGAGTCCGAAGCTGAACAGACGCTTCCTCGACAGGTATCTGGTCGTCGCGGAGGACGCGGAGCTCAGGTCCGTCATCGTCTTCAACAAGATCGACCTGGTCCCGGAGGAGGACTGGAGGCCGCACGCGGCCGCCTACGAGAAGGCCGGCTACACCGTCGTCCCCACGTGCGCGCTGGACGGGCGCGGCGTGGACGAACTCACGACGCTCATCGACGGTTGCTTCTCAGTGCTCACCGGACAGAGCGGGGCGGGCAAGAGTTCGCTTCTCAACGCAATCGAGCCGGGACTGGGGATCAAAGTCCGCGAGGTCAGCGAGGCGACGAACAAGGGCAAGCACACGACGTCGAACGTAACGGTGTTCCGTCTCGGTGAAGAGACGCTCGTGGCGGACACTCCCGGATTCCGAGAGCTGGGATTCTGGAGAATCCACCCCGACGACCTCGATCAGCTCTTCCCCGAGTTCGCCGAGTACATCCCGAGATGCAGGTTCACCGGGTGCAGCCATGTTCCTGAGCCGGACTGCGCCGTCAAAGCCGCCGTAGAGGCGGGGGAACTGGACGCGGGGCGCTACGACAGCTACCTCAGGCTCCTGCGCGACCTTCGGCGCTGATGCAGCGGCAGACGTGAGTGGAAGGAGAAACCAACAGATGCAGGTAGTTCTTCTGGAGGATCCGAAGCACGCCAGGTTCGGTCCGCTGACGCTCCTTCGTCCGGAGTTCGACCTCCGCTGCGGCGCCCTCGAACTGCGCGAGAAGCTGGAGATGAGGCGCCCCGACTGGAACGTGGCACTCTGTCCGAGGCCTGCACTTGCCGCGCTCGTTTCCGAGCGGCATCCCGCACGGGGTATCGACACGCTGGCGGACGGACCGACACTGCTGCTCTACGGACGCGTGATCGCAGACGAGACCCTGCTCCGGGCCGTGGAGGGGCTCGACGGCGACGCTCTTCTGACGTCCGCCTCGGAGACGGTCGGAGCCATGCTTCAGAGCGGCGCGCGCGAGCGGCTCGATGAGGCTTCCGTGGCTGCCGATGGCGTGGGCGCACTGGGGCTTGCGACGACGGTTGATATCCCGGCGCGGTCGGTTCGCTATCCATGGGATCTGGTCGCCGCGACGGCCGATGAGATAGCGGCGGACGCACAGCTGGTGGCGAAGCTCGGTGAGGTCAAGGTAGAGCTTCGTCACTGCGCGCGTCTGCTTGGCGAGGAGAACGTCTCCGTGGGGGAGGGCAGTGAGATAGGACCGAGCGTCGTGCTCGATGCCAGGGACGGCCCCGTCGTCATCGGTCGCGACGTCAGGATCATGGCCAACTCGGTCATCATT
>JAUWCJ010000128.1 GCA_030609365.1 Candidatus Eiseniibacteriota bacterium
TGCGAGACAGAGAGAAAACAATGACGCTGTGAGCGCTGCGCCCAACTGCGCGAGCACGGGGACGTTGCTGCGGCCTCTCGTTGTAGCTGGCACTTCACCTCCCAAGGCCGCATGCTAGCCGCCCGCGTACCTGACTATGGCGTCTCCACTGTTCATCTCACAGAAAGTCCCGTGATCGACAATCACGCTCAACCCTCCGATTGTGATTTTGCCTTCAGAACCACGTCGATCCACAAACGTAACCAGGAGGCTCCCCTCAATGACATAGTGTCCCGATTGGCCAATCCCGAGGCCCTCCAACACATCATCGCGTTCCACGGGAAACTGGACCACCGACCGCTCACGCTTCCCTGCCGGCAGAACCAGGCCTCGACCGGAAGCGACTTCGGGGCTCAGGTAGCCCGGTATCAACTTCCAGCGAGGAGGATCGTACCGGGCAAGGCGCAGAGAGACATTGGAGACCACGATCCGCTGAGTACCGACATTCGAGAACAGCAGCTCGATGCACAACGTGTCGGTTGACTCAGACTCCTGCAGAATGACCGTATCCAGAATCGAGGATTCAAACCGAAGCGGTGAATTGATGTAGTTGTACGTGCCGAGCACCAGGATCAAGACCGTCGCCATGAACATGACGATCACCTGCACGCGCCACCATTTGTCGCTCCCGTAGCCCATTAGCAAACCGGAACGCCCTCCTTCTGGTGCGGCCCCACTACTCCCCCTCCGCAAGATCCGCGGTACTGGAGTGCGGCCACTGCGCAAACGCCGGCATCGCTGGCCACGGTACAGCGCGGGGCTCATCCCGCAGCATTCTCGCGAGGTGGCGTCCCAAACGGGATTCGAACCAGAAGGCGCGAATCATGAGGATGAGTGATTAAGCTTGCGTCAGGCCTGCTATGCGAGCCAGTAGTTCAGCGAGTGCGCTGACCGCCGTGGTGGCAGCTAGGGTCTCACCCTCGGCGAAGAGCAGGACCTCCTCCCCTCCACCCGCAATCCCCACATCCGCCTCCCGCGCCTCCCCCGGCCCATTCACAGCACATCCCATGACCGCAACAACGAGGCTCTTCCTGATGTGAGCGGTCTTGCGCTCGATCTCCTCAGCAATCGCCTGCACGTCGATCTGGCATCGGCCGCAGGTGGGGCAGGCGATCACCGTCACGCCGCCGTGTCTCAAGCCGAGCGACTTGAGGATCTCACGACCGACGCGGATCTCCTCTTCAACAGGACCTGCCAGTGACACGCGGATAGTATCACCGATGCCTTCAGCCAGAAGCACACCGAGACCGACCGACGAGCGCACAGAACCGGTCAGCACCGTGCCCGCCTCGGTGATTCCGAGATGGAACGGCAGGTCGCACTTCTCAGCCATCAGCCGATTCGCCTCGACCGTCATCGCGACATCAGATGCCTTCAGCGACAGAATCACATCCCCGAACCCGACGCTCTCCAACAGCTCCACATGCCGCATCGCACTCTCAACCATGCCCTGCGCCGTTGGATGCCCGTCGCGTTCGAGGATGTCCTTCTCCAGCGACCCCGAGTTCACGCCCACACGAATCGGAATCGCTTTCTCCTTGCACGCGCCGACCAGCGTCTCCACGCGCTCCCGCGCTCCGATGTTCCCAGGATTGATGCGGAGCGCGTGCACTCCAGCCTCAACCGCACCCAGCCCCAGTTTGTAGTCGAAGTGGATGTCCGCAACCACAGGGATCTCCGCCTGCGCGATGATGTCAGGGAGCGCCACGACCGCAGCCTTGCCCGGCACAGCCACGCGCACGATCTCGCAGCCGACCTTCTCAAGGCCCTTGATCTGCTCGACCGTCGCCTCGACGTCCTCGGTCTTCGTGTTCGTCATCGACTGCACGGAGATGGGCGCGTCCCCGCCGACGGCGACGTCGCCGATCATGACCTGTCTGGTCTTCCTGCGAGGCTTCAGGATACTCATCGTCTGTGCCCCCTCAGCCGGACGTTCCCCGACCGCATCGTCGTCCCCTCCCTGTCGAAGTACTCCAGGAGCGGGATCGCGTACTTCCGCGTCACGCCGACCATGTCCTTGAACTGCGGCACGCCAAGCTGCGTCTCGCCGCCGTCGAAGTAGTCAGCGAGCGCCTTCCGCATGTCAGTGATGACATCCGGATGGAAGAGCAACGTGCTCGTGACCTTGATAACCCGCCCGGTCTCGGCGAGCAGCTTGATGATCGGGTCGAAGTCCTTGCCGCCCAGTTCCTGCTTGAGCTCATCCAGTGTGGGCGGGGTCGCACCTGCTGTCCTCAACATCGTCTCTATCTCAGCTTCCAGACGCGACTGCTCGTCGGTCAGATCGACGTCTCCGCTCCCCAGGCGCACAAGGTCGCTGCGCCTGGAGATCTTGCCATCGTCTGCCAGGGCAGCCAGCACCGCGTCGAGCACGCCTCTCTCCAACCTCTTCGAGAGCCGGGTGCGCAGCTCCTCAGCTGACATGCCCCACTCGAGCGGCGACGCCGACGCGAACTCCAAGAGAAGCTCCTCGGTCCTGGACTTCAGCTCATCGTAGCGGCTCGATGTCAGCGTGCGGCCACCCAGCCTCTCGAGACGGCCCTCGGAAAGAAGCCCGTCAAGCAGCTCAGTCGCCGACGCTCCTGCCAAGCCCGCAACGTCAGCATCCGCCAGCCCCTCGATACCCGCTTCTCCCAACTTGTGCAGAACGATGTCACCGACCTCGCCTTCCTCAAGAACGGTCAGGCTCTCCAGCACGTCGTCCTTCATGCGCTTGTGCCGTCTCGGGGCCGGGTCGAGTACGCGTCCGCCGCCGATCGTAGTCACCGGCGAGTATGAGCGGATGACGAAGAGGTCGTCCTTCTCCGCGACGACGGGCGACTCGAGATGCAGCTGCACCAGCGACTCATCGCCCGCGCGTAGCCAGTCGCTCTCAAGCAGGACGACGCGGGCGAGCACCTCGGCGGTCCCGAGGTGCAGATGGACGCGTGTCCGGTTCTTGATGGGCTTGATGTCCGTTACCATCCGGAGCCTGGCGTCAATCATGTGCGTGACATGGAGGGCGCCCGGTGTCCCGAGCGTATCACCTCGCGAGAGCTCGTCCTTCGACACGCCGTGGATGCCGAGCGCGGTGCGCTGGCCAGCCACGGCCTGGTCGACCGCGTGGTCGTGCACCTGCACGCTCCGGACGCGCGTCTGCCTGTCTTGCGGGTAGATGGCCAGCTTGTCGCCCTGCTTGATCCTGCCCGACCAGAGGGTCCCGGTCACGACCGTCCCGTGACCCGCCAGTGTGAACGCGCGGTCTATCGGAAGCCGCGCGACACCCGCGGAGGAACGCTCCGTGACGTGCGTGACCAGGCGGTCGAGCTCGGCTGTGAGCTCATCCAGCCCGTCGCGTGTCACGGAGGAGACAGGGATGATGGCCGCGCCCTCGAGCGATGTCCCTTCGATAAGTTCCTGAGCCTCGTCGTGAGCGAGTTCGATCTCATCGGGTGACACGAGATCGGCCTTGGTGAGTGCGATGATGCCGGAACGGACGCCCAGCAGGTCGATGATGTCCAGATGCTCCCGAGTCTGGGGCATGACTCCTTCGTCGGCAGCAATAACGAGGAGGATGATGTCCATCCCGCCGATGCCGGCCACTGTCGTCTTGACGAATTTCTCGTGACCCGGGACATCGACGACCCCAAGCGAGTTGCCACTGGGCAGGTCGAACCGCGCGAACCCGAGCTCAATCGTGATGCCCCGTTCCTTCTCCTCCTGGAGACGGTCGGTATCGACGCCTGTCAGCGCCTTGACGAGCTCGGTCTTCCCGTGGTCGATGTGACCTGCGGTGCCGAGGATGACGTGTTTGGCTCTCTGAGATTGAGTGTCCATGCCGAACCCATCCCGCTGGGATGTCCAATGATCCCGCTATCACGAGAATAGATAGCGCCTGGCAGAGCGGTAGCCTTCAGGGACAGTTGAGCTGGGACCACGCAAGCATCAGACTCAGGCGCAACAACTAGCCGTGCTTCACTGGCAGGTACTTGCGCGTGAAGGTGTCCAGTCTCTTGTTGAGGGCGCGGTCCATGTAGTCAGCCCTCTCCGGATTGCGGAGCTTGGCTGCCCCGCGCGCGAGCATGCTTGCTGGGAGCAGGAACACCACCGTATTTTTATGAGTCCAGTACTCTCGGACCCACGCCCTCCTGGTTTGATCCAGTCCCTCTGCTTCTCCGCGATGCACGATCACAACGAACCTGCCGTAGTCCTTGCCCGAGTAGCACACGGCTTGCTTGATGTCATCTTGCCTAAGGTCGGCGTAGTTCTTGACCTCGACGACGATTTGACGACTCCCGTAGTCGTCGAGAACACGCTTCCAGAATCCGCCGGAGGCCATGTTGGTCGCGACCACGTCTCTCTGCTGCACAGCCGGGCCATTCGGCCTCAGTTCGGGATTCGAGAGCACGCCTGAGAAGAGTATGCGGACCGTTCTCAGCACCCAATCCTCGAAGTCCCTGCAACCGTCTGTGCCGGTGGGCATGTTCGGAAGAGCTGCGACCAGTTCTCCAAGACGACGCATGCGCATCTCTCGGGTAGCAGGGTTCTCTCTCATCTCGTAGTCGTCGTGAATCTCAACAAGAACATCCGGTGGAACCGCACCCTCTCCGATGTTGAGCGCGTTCCAGTAGCATGGATGCACCACCACGCGCTGATCCGAACTTGCGGCGGAAAGGTCCGCGTTGGTTCCGTCGTGGCAGAAGATCAGTGAGCCTGTCGCGCTATCCTCAAAGCCAAGAAAACCGACGCTGTAGAGGGCATAGAAGACCTGGCTACCTGACCCCAGAACCGCGAAGTCGCTCTGCTCTCTTCGACTGAAGTCACTCTCTTGTGCTGCGGCATCGAGGAGAGCTACGATCTCGTGGAATGGAGCGATTGGAACGCGTCCCTCGAACGACTTCACGAACAGCTCGAGCCCAGGGAAGACGGTTCGGTATTCCTTGAGCAAGTCAGAGAGCCGGTCTTGTGAGACCTGCTTGGATGTCGCTTCGATATCAGCACCAACCAGCGCATCCCGCCCAGAGCGCGCAGCCAACGAGAATGCCCTGTTCAACAGTACCATGATGTCTCGCGGCCTATACAACGTGTGACGAAGGCACTCTCGGAACCCCTCGATCCCCTTCAGTTCACGCTGTGCAACCCTGTTCCACACCTTGTTATCACTCTCAACATTGATGAGACCAAGCACTACACGCAATCTCTCACAGATGAGATGGAGGAGCCCGCGCTCGTCCCAATGAAGCCGGAGACTGCTCCCCTCTATGTGACGAGAGAAATCGTCATCCAAGGTCGCCAGAGCGCGCAGGATATTGTCCCTAACGAACAGGACTCCGTGAATCTCGCTGCTCGCATCACGGAAATCAGACACCGCGACAGCCAGCCCGCCGAGGATCGCTGTGGCACTGTTGGACGGTCGCCAGCCTTCATCAAGCCCGTCGAACAGGAACACCGCCGCGGAGTTTCGCGCCTGAAGCGCATCCCTGACGGCATCCTGCAGCCTCTCAAGTCCAAGGACGGAGGCAATAAGCCCCGGAATCTCGGATTCACTGCGATCGTATCCCCCGCAGTAGTCCACCATGTGAGCACATCTGTTGGCACCTGACATGCTGAAGAGTGCATCATGTTCTCGCCTGTAGCTCGCAAGGAAGGCACCCTCCCGCGTGCTCTTGAGCTTCCAGTGCGAATGCAGGATGTCGGCGAGGTCGTAGAGCAGGTGAGCACGCCATATCACACGAGCCGTCGCTCGCGCCATCATGTAGTTGGAAGCACAGTGCTCCAAGGATGCCTGGAACCCCAGCGCCTCATGCTCAGCGGGGTGAACAGTGAAGAGGATGATCTGCTTCTGTCGCTCGAAGTGCTCTGCCAGCTTCAAGAAGAGAGCGCTCTTGCCTGTTCCGCGACGACCGACGACTATGTTGAAGTCCTTCGTATCAGAGAGGGCTCGAAAATCAGCTGTCTCAACAAACGCCCGCGATAGCATCTCCGTGTCTGCCTCAGCACGGACACCCCCGAGGACGTTGCCGACCAGCTTCATGTTGCCTCTCCTGGAGAAGAACCGATCTACTCTGCCAATGCAGCCGATTTCGAATCTACTCCCTCACCCTCTCCACGTCCGCCCCCAACCCCGCCAGCTTCTCCTCAATCGCCTCATACCCACGGTCAATGTGGTAGACGCGGGAGACCTCAGTCTCACCCTCCGCCACAAGCCCCGCGAGTATCAGCGCCGCACTCGCGCGCAGATCCGTCGCCATCACCTTGGCGCCGGAAAGCTTCTTCACGCCGGTCACGACGGCGACGTTGTGGTCGACGCTGATGTCCGCGCCGAGCCGCCTGAGCTCCGGCACGTGGGAGAACCTGTCGACGTAGATGGTCTCAGTGATGACGCTCGTCCCATCGGCGACGGCCATCAGCGCCATCATCTGGGCCTGCATGTCAGTGGCAAAACCCGGGTACGGCGCCGTCGTCACGTTGACCGACTGCCCCCAGACGGGGCCGCGAACACGCAACCCGCCGGGCTCATCGACGATCTCAGCACCCGACTCCTGGAGTTTGGATATCACCGCCGAGCAGTGCTCCCGCACTACGCCCTTCAAGAGCACGTCCCCGC
>JAUWCJ010000171.1 GCA_030609365.1 Candidatus Eiseniibacteriota bacterium
AATGACATAACCTGAATTAACCGGCCTAGATAAAGATTGTTCGTACGTTGTTGATTTCGATGCAAGAATCTTGTTGGAATTGGCGGGGCCGACGAGACTTGAACTCGCGACCTCCGGCGTGACAGGCCGGCGTTCTAACCAAACTGAACTACGACCCCGCGTATCTGGCTAGACAGGTAAATATAGCAACGGTTTAGGCCCGTGTCAATCCGATTCTAGCGACCCTCAGTCGGCTTCCCCGTAGGCCCTCTCGAACCTGATCCCCGCGTAGTAGTGCTTCAATATCTCATCGTAGCGGTAGCCCTGCCGGGCCATTTCCATCGCCCCGTGCTGGCACATGCCGATGCCGTGGCCGTAGCCTCTCCCCTTTGCCTCGACCCGAGCGACGCGACTGGTGCGCAGCGTCGTCACCTCGAGTTCGAACCAGGAACTCCATAGGATCCGGTCCGTGCCGGGCAGGCGCAGGAGCCACCTCACCCGATCTCCGAACACGCGGTACGTGCCCTCCGTGGTCTCCACTTCGAGCCACCTCACCCGACCAGAGGGGGTACGTACCGTGACGCGGAGATCCAGGACCTCCCCTATGGGCTTGCGCACCGGGGTCGAAGCGGCGCCGGGCAGATGCTTCCTGACCAGATCCGCGATCTCCTTCCCTGTCCACGTCTCGCTCCACCTGAAGTGAGCCCCGGAGCTGCAGAAGGCGTCGTTGAACTGGTCTTCGTCCGGGCTGTCCCAGACCGGCTTCAGGTACGGGACACTCGGCAGCTCCCACACCTGGTGGCGCGCTTCCGTCCGTCCGCCGCAGTTGGCGTGGAAGTAGGCATGGATGGGCTCGCCCGAGTGGCTCATGAACACGCCTGCCGTCTCGAAGATCGCGCGGTCGCAGACCGGGTGCTCCCCATCGATGCCGGTGTAGACCTGGTCGTCGACGGTCGCGTACACGTCAAAGCCGCCCGCCGCCCGCCGTCCGCCAGAGGCGATCGCGTAGGTGCGGGCCGCGACGGCCTGCGCTTTGACCGCCTCTATCTCGCTCTCCGGCCGCGGTCCTATCTCGCTGGGCACAACGCCCCGGAGATACGACTCGACGTCGACCACGTTGACGACCGTGAGCGAACCGCGTCCTGACGAAAAGAGCTCTATCTCACCCCTGTAGGCCACGCCGTCGAACACGAGCGGTCCGGCAGTCTCGGGACGAATGCGGATAGTACCCGCATCCATGTGGAACCCGCCACCGGGACCTGCGCCCGTTACGCCCTCACCTGCGGCACCGAATCGCCACGTCTTGCCCACCTCGGCTTCCCAGCTCTCGAGCGAGTCGGCGTAGAGCCCGACAGTGAATCCGCTTCTACAGGATACCTCCGCGGTCCTGATGCCGTGCGCCAGCCCCACGCGAATGAACGGGGCGTCGGCCGGAAGCTCGCCACGCTCGAAACCGAAGCCCTCGTCGGCCAGTCCGCCGACGTCGTGACCACCAGAGTCCGTTCTCCCGCGGGGCTCTCCCCCATCCGACAGCGACCGCAGGCTGGCGCACCCCGTCACGAGTGCGGCCAGCAGCAAGACCACCAAAAGAAGGGCACCGCAGATAGTCTGCGGCGCCCGGTTCGTTCTTGTCATGAGCTGCGCTGGAAGCGATCGGAACACGATCAGTCTTCCTTTTTCTCCGGCTTTTCATCCGCCGGAGCCTCTGGCTCGTCAGCGACGGCCTCGCCCTTATCGGCGGTGGCCTCTTCCACTGCAGCCTCTTCCGCTGCAGCCTCTTCCACTTCCACGGCCTCAACGTCTTCAGGCGTCTCGACCGGCTCTTCCTCGACCTTGCGCTCAGAGGCCTCCCTGAGCTTGGCCTCTTCCTCGAGCATGGCACGCTTGTGCTTCATGTCCTTGAAGGTCACGGGCTCCTTGACCATCGCAATGATAGATAGGTGGGCCCCATCGCCACGTCTGTTCTCGACCTTCACGATGCGCGTGTAGCCGCCCGGGCGGTCCGCGTAGCGCGGACCCAGCTCGTTGAAGAGCTTGGCCACGATCTTCTTGCTTCGGATGACCCTGAGGGCCTGCCGCCGCGCAGACAGATCGTCTTCGCCACGCTTTCCCAGCGTGATCATTCTCTCTGTGATCGATCGAAGCTCCTTGGCCTTCGCGTCTGTCGTCTCGATCTGCTCAAGATCAAGTAACGCGGTCACCATGTTCCGGAGCAGGGCTTTCCTGTGGCTCGTCGTTCGGTTGAGCTTTCGCCCCTTGTGCCTGTGTCGCATCTACCGTCCTGCCTTTCTACAGCGTATCGTCGTCGATGTCATCCTCGACCGCGACTTCATCAGAGTCCTTCTTGGAACTCTCGTCCGGGTTCTCGTCCGACTCATCGTCCGAGCTCTCACCGGACGGCTCCTCGAGACCCGCACCCGCGCCCTGGACGGGCTCGTCTTCCGCCCCCGGCTCGTCATCGGACTCTCCCTCTCCGGGCAGCATGATCGAGTCGACGTCCATGCCGAAGTGAAGTCCCATGTCCGAGAGGATATCCACGAGCTCCTGGAGCGACTTGCGTCCGAAGTTCCTGTACTTGAGCATCTCGGCCTCGGACTTGCGCACCAGATCTCCGAGCGCCCGTATGCCTGCATCGCGCAAGCAGTTAGACGACCTCACGGAGAGCTCGAGTTCCTCGACGCTGTGGTTCAGGACCTCGATAAGGCGCAACTGGTCCTCGTCGATGACCTCTTCGATCTCCTCCTCGGGCTCTATGTCGAACGACATCCAGAGGAGAAGGTGGTCCTTCAGGATCTTCGCGGCAAACGAGACCGCGTCTTCCGGCGTGACCGTCCCGTCCGTCCACACCTCGAGCATCAGCTTGTCGAAATCGATGTGCTGACCGACTCGGGTGTTCTCGACCTCGTAGTGGACACGCTTGACCGGCGAGAAGACGGAATCGATAGGAATGAAGCCGATAGGCTTATCCTCGAACACGTGCTCCTCGGCCTGAACGTAGCCCCTGCCCGCATCGATGGTAACTTCCATACGGAGCGTTGTGTCGGGACCCAGCGTCGCGATGTGCAAATCTGGATTGGCGATCGCGACATTCGGGTTCCCCGCGAAGTCAGACACACTGACGTCACCCTCCGAGTTCGCTTCCAGGACCAGGGTCTCCGGCCCGTCGCTCAGGAGTGAGACGTTGATCTGCTTGAGATTCAGGATCAGCTCGGTGACATCCTCCGTCACACCGTTGACCGCCGAGAACTCGTGCAGTGCGCCATCAATGCTGACACCGGTCACGGCGGCGCCCTGAAGCGACGACAGCAGCGCCCGCCTGAGGGAGTTCCCGATCGTAATCCCGTATCCCCGCTCCAGAGGCTCGGCTGTGAGCCTCCCGTACGACCCCGTCATCGTCTCGCGGTCCCACATGACGGCGTCGGGCATCCTAAGATTCTTCCACTTCATTCTGCTCTGGCCTCCTTGGAGCTGGGCCACCAGCGGCCGAAGCCGAGGACTATCTCGAGTAGAAGTTGACGATCAGCTGTTCGGTCACGGGCGACGGGATCTGGTCTCGAGACGGCAGTTCCAGTACACGCCCCATGAATCTCTTCGGATCGAGCTCCAGCCA
>JAUWCJ010000095.1 GCA_030609365.1 Candidatus Eiseniibacteriota bacterium
CGCGGGCGCGCGTCGTCCCGACGTAGAGAAGGCGGATGAGCTCGGCGTCCCGACGGAGCGCCTCCAGGTCCCGGAACTCCACGTAGTCGAGCGTTGCGAGCCTGTTGTCCCGCGATCCCAGCCCGAACTCCAGGCGCCTGGCCTTGCGGTCGACGATAATCTCGTCGTGGCGCGGCGTGTATCGAGCGAGATCTGCGAGTACGACGACTGGGAACTCAAGACCCTTGGCCTTGTGGATCGTCAGCATTCGGACGAAGTCATCGCCCTCTTCCGAGAGCGGGGATTCCGCTTCCTGCGGCGTCAGCTGCTGCACGTCCCTGAGCCAGCGAACGAACCCGCCGAAGGAGATGATGCCGTCCCGGGTCAGGCCGTCCGCTATCTCCACGACCTTCACCAGGTTTGCGTGCCGCTGCTCACCGGAGGGCTTCATCAGGAACAGCTCCAGAATGTTCGTCCGGTCGAACAGCTTCCGCAGCAGCTCCGGCGTCGTGAGCGAGCCCCTGTCGCCGTGGAGTTCACGAAGAAGCGCCATGGCTTCGTCGACGGCCGGAATGCCGCTCGTCTCGTTCGAGAGATAGCTGAGAGTCCCGGCCCTGTATCTGTGCAACAGGATGTCCTCATCGGACGCGCCCATGAAGGGTGTCCTGAGCGCTCCCACGACCGCGGTGAGATTGTGCGGGTCCTCGATGGCGGTCAGGACCGTGGCGAGTTCCCTAACCTCCCTGCGCGCGTAGAACTTCTTGCCGCCGGCTATCCTGTAGTCGATCCGGTAGTCGCCGAACGCCTCCTCATATGCGTCCAGGGAGAGCGTGTTGTGGAACAGCACGGCGACGTCACGCAGCTCGACGGGCCTCCACTCACTGAGCTCTCTGTCGAAGACGCTCAGCGAGCCCGTCTCCCTCGCGTTTGCGATGAACGCCGCCGTGGCCCGGGCCTCCACCCCGCGGACCTCAGGAGCGTTCATCTCATCGAGCGATTCGGCGGGTGGCAGCACGATGACGCCCGGTCCAACATTCGCGCGCTCCCGGAACGCGGAGAGCGCGGCGTACTCGGGCTGGTACCGCCGCTCGCCTTCGGGAGGATGCATGATCTCCGAGAACACGACGTTGACCTGGTCGACCACCTCGGGTCTCGTCCTGAAGTTCTCGACCAGCTCGAGCACTCCGCCCGTGCGCTCGACGATTGCCTTGGCTTCCTCGTAGGTCTCTATGTCGGCGCGGCGGAACCTGTAGATGGATTGCTTGGGGTCGCCCACGAGGAAGAGCTTGCCGGGTTCAAGTTCCACGTCTGTCCAGAGCGTGGCGCGTCCGGCCTCGACCTCGCACAGGAAGAACGCGATCTCGCACTGCAGAGGGTCCGTGTCCTGGAACTCGTCCAAGAGCACGTGGTCGAACGCGCGCTTGAAATCCGCCCTGACGTCGAGGTTGTCCCGGACCAGGTCGCGGGCCTTCTCGAGGAGGTCACTGAAGTCGAGCAGCCCCTGGCGCGACTTCTCGCGCTCGTATGCCTCGATGTACCCGCGCAGCCAGTCGACGAGTTCGACGGCCGCGTTGTGGGAGAGGCGGCCCAGCAGGACGGTCTGGCGCTCCCGAAGCGCTTTCGCGCGGGCCTTGATGTCGGCCAGCGCTCCCTCGCTCCAGTTGTCCTTGCGGCCCTTCCCGACGGGGCGGGGCTGGATCTGCCGGAGGACATACGCCGCCCTTGTCTCCTCGGGCAGGTGCTCGATCATGCTCACTTCGTCAGAGAAGTCCTCGATGTCGGGCAGGGCCTTGTCCCCGGAGTCTGTGCACTCCGTTGCCGCGAGCTTCCGGAACGCGGCAGCTTCCGCCACCATGTCCGCGGTGAGGGCCTCGAGGTCCCCGGGTTCGACCGGGTCCGGCATCATGTGAAGCAGGTCCCTGTAGGCGAGGAGCTTGAACGCGAGTTCCCTGATACGGTCGAGACCGTGCCCAAGCGCCTCGGCCTCGGCGACGCAGGAGGGCAGGCGCTCGGAGAACTGCTCTCTGAGCCAGGCGTCCCACACGGCATCGAGCATGACCGTGCGCCGGTACTCGTCGGCGATACCGAAACTCGGATCGACCCCGGCCTCGACCGGTCGTTCCTTGAGCAGCGCCGAGCAGAAGCTGTGGATCGTGGTCACGTGCGCGCGGTCGATGTGATGGAGGGCCGAGGTCAGCATCTCCGCGTCCTCGCCCTCGGCCTTCCTGACGGCATGCTCGAGTTCGGACCGAAGGCGGATCTTGAGCTCACCCGCAGCCTTCTCGGTGAACGTGATGGCCACGACGCGAGAGATGGACACCCCCGACCGCAGAAGAGCGAGCAGGCGATTGACGAGCACGGTCGTCTTGCCGGTCCCAGCGCCCGCCTCGACCAAGTAGGTGTGCCTGAGACCCTCGCCCTCACCGCTGGCCAGAGCTCTGTGCTTCGCGTCCGTGATTGTCCTGGGCTTGCTCATGCGTCTGTGATTGTCCTCGCGTCGCTCATGCCGGCCTCTTCAGGACGACCTTCCGTCATCGTATGTTGCCCAGTAGCTCGGTGAAGAACTCGGCTCTCGGGTCGCCCTTCTTCATCGTGGACAGGGCCGTGGCCGTCGAGCCACACGCGTCTGCGTAGTCGCAGAACGAGCACCCGGCGTCCTCGGGAGGTGAGAAGAACATGCCGGACGAGACGCCCCGGACGATCAGCGCGACGACCGTGCGCAGGTCCTCCATTGCCGCCTCCAGTTCCTCTCGCTCGAGCGTCAGCCGCTCGGGTCCACCGCGTCCCCCTATGTAGAGGTACTCGGCTTCATCGACCGCGATTCCCGGGTGCGCCTTCCGAAGCATGTTGGAGGTGGCCAGCAGGTAGACGGGAAGCTGGAGCCTCCGCCCTGCGTCGAGCACCTTCTTTCCCTTCCGCTGCGCCTTCCCCGTCTTGTAGTCGATCACGCGGGCACTCGTACCGTCCCGCGAGACGTCCACTCTGTCTATCTTCCCGCTGAACCCGACGCGGACTCCGCCTGCCGCGTCGAACGGCACGCCGTCCTCACTGGAGAGGTCCTCGTCGTCGCCGGGCCGCAGCCTGCCGCCGAAGCGGGCTTCGAAGTAGGCCGGCACGTAATCGGATTCCTCCAATATCTCCGCGGCCAGCCAGAGAGACAGCCCGGTTCTGAGGTTTCTCAGAGCCAGCTCCCGCGCTCCCGCAACGCCCGCCAGGCTCCACCTTTCAGATCGGGCGACCTGCGTCGCGACGGCCTGCAGGGTCTCTCGCGCCACGGCGGTGAGAGGAAGCAGGCCCTCCGACTTCGCCTTCCTCATGAACTTCTCGAGCACGTCGTGATACAGGCTGCCCCTTTCTATGGGAGGGAGCATCAGGGCGTCCTCGGGCTCGTCCATCGGCTCGACACCCAGTACGTGGTTCATGTAAAAGCCGAACGGGCACCGCGCGTACTCCTCGAGAGTGGTCGGGGCCAGCGTCAGTTTGCCGCTCTCCACTCCTGGCCCGAACCCGGAGAGGGCGGCGATCGCCTCGACCGCCTCGGGGGAAGTGAGGACCGCGTCGTACTCGGTGAAGGCCGGGTTGCCCCAGCGGATCTCCTCCATTCGGAGTCTGCGCGGCAGCGGCCCCTTCTCATGGACGAGGTACGCGATTTCAGAGACGTCTCCGGACGACAGGGCCGCCAGTACGGAGCATCCGTCGAACTCCTCCCGCGTGAGTGCGCGCGTGCGGTCCGCGGGGAAGCGTCGCGACAGCGGCACCCGCATGACGTGCTCGCTCGCGTCGAGCATCTCGTAGTCGTGCCGCTCCCCGGTCAGCTCCTCCAGTACTCTGAGAACGAACGCCGACGGCACGCGCGGCCTGGCGGTCGCCGGGTCGAGCCTGGGGAAACTCAGTATCAGCACGTGCTCGGCCGACGCGACGGCAAGGTGGAAGAGCAGCCGCTCCTCGTCCACGCCGGCGCCGCGTATGGGAAGGAGGTTCTGCGGGTCGTTGCCGCGCACGCGGTTCAGGCGCTCCCGCTCGCTGTCGAGCAGGATGGGATCCTGCCGGTGCGCCGCGGGGAACTCCTTCTCCACGAGACCTGGGAGGACGACCGTGGGAAAGGACAGGCCTCGAGCGGCCATCAGGTTGACGACCGTCGGCCCGCCGGTTCCGAAGCGTTCCTCTTTCTTTCCCGGTTCGTCCAGGTGGGCGCGCAGGAGTTCAAGGAAGTACGGGAACGATACTCGACCCGCGACGGGCGCGAGCGCGCGCATGCCGGACGCCGCGGATAGAACGAACGCCCTCTCTTCTGAAGCGCGCGTGACGTCCTTGAACACATCGGTCAGAAGGTCGAGGTACTCGATGACGGTCGCCCTGGCAGGTGCTGCGGACAGCGGCGCGACTATGCGGCCTACGAGAGCCGTCAGGACTTCCAGTGGCGGCAGGAGATGCCGGTGCGCGACGGCGAACCGATGGCCCTCTTCGCTCCGCTCGAGCCTGGCCCGCAGGCCCGAGAGGCGCTCCTGCCACGCGTCAGCTCCGGCAGTGATTCCCGCGAGGATGGTCGCCTTGTTCCAGTCCGCCGCGGCCGCGTTCCCGGCGCCGTCGGAATCGATCTCGGCAAGGCTCAGGAACTCCATCAACTCGACCCTGGAGAAGTCCGCCTGCACGGCCTCGCCGAGCTTCAGGAGGCTTCTGCCCGATCTCGAGCGAGAGAGGGGAGGAGGTGATTCCAGATAGGGCCGCGCCCCGATGTTGTCGAGTTCATCCCGGAAGACGTCGGAGTAGCTGTCAGGCGCTCGCGCGAGCACCGCCGCGCTCTGAAGCGGCGCCTGCCGTCCCTCCAGAACGCGTGTGAGTTCCCGCACGTCCTCGCGCGCCTCCCGAGCCGCGCCCGGAGCCGAGATAATCCTAACGTCCGCTGGCAGCGGGACATCCCGGACGTCCTCGCTCGGCAGATCGATGCGCGCTAGACCGAGCGAAAGGAACCACTCGAGCGTCGGGCGGGCGTAGTCGAAGCTCGCGGACTCGACGTATGGGAAGAACACGGTCACGTCGGCTCGGGCCGCGTAGCCCGCGACGATCCTCCGCTGGAGTGAGTTGAGGTCGTAGAAGCCGTAGATAACGAGTGGTGTCGCCGGAACCGCGGGGGTCGACTCCAGCGTCTCGGCCGCCGCCGTCATCGCGTCCAGCGTGTCGGCCCACCTTCCGCCGGCCAGCCGCTCCTCGTAGGCACGCCAGATCCTGATGAGTTCGGTGAGTTTGCAGTTCCTGCCCTTGCGGAGGAGACCCGCGGCCCGCGCGGTCTCGGCCAGCGAATCAACGGAGTAGCACGCCTCCTTGAGATCCCTTATCGCCGCGAGGATCGCCCTGGTGAGCCCCGGCTTCTCGGCTATCGCCTCGAAGTAGCCTCCGCGGGCCAGCCCCTCGTCCGTCAGACGTCTGACGGCCACCTCATCGGCCATGGGTGGCAGCAGCGCCCGCTCTCCCGGCAGCGGCGCGCCGGCCATCGAGACGGCGAAGTCCTTCATCGTCATGAAGCGGACGTCGGCGTGGCCGCCCGTGCGCTGGGCGAGCAGGCGGGAGAGCCTGAGTCCCAGAAGGTTCGTGGGCACGACGACCGGGACCTCAGACAGCGGAGCGGCCGTCACGGCGTCTTCGAGGTGCGCGAGCAGAGCCCCCTCGAGAGCCGGGTGGAAACCCCCGGTCACGAGCGACTTCCGGAGAAGCTGGGCTGTGGGTGACTTCGCCATCGGTGAGGCCTTCTGCAAAGAGCCGCGGACTCTTGTCGAGCCCGCGGCCTTGATGGACGCCGCGGACGGGCGCCCTTGTCACAGTTCAGTCGTTGGTATGCTCATCATCCCTTCACCCGCCGTCGAGCAGTATGCCGTCGCGGTCGATGAACCACTCGTCGGGCTTGGTGAGATAGGCGTGCATGTCCTCGAGCAGGTTGAGGTGATGCTCCTCCTCCTGAAGGAGAACGGTGAAGAGACGCTTGGCCCCATCGTCGTCGCACTCCTTCGCATACTCTGCGTAGAGACTGGTTGTCTGTTTCTCGAGCTCTATCGCCTTTTCGTATGCCATCGCGGGGTCCATCTCGTCCTTGACGGGATCCTCTTGAGCGCTCTCGTAGATACTCTTGAGGCCCAACTCCAGGGCCTTCCGGGTGATCGTTTCGATCGTGGGCGCCTCGCCTTCTCCGCCCATCTGCTTGCGCAATCCCTCGATGAGCTCAACGTGGCGCAGCTCTTCCTTGCCCAGAAGCACGAATGCGGCCCTGGCCAGCTTATGCGTCATCCTCTTCGAGGTCATCTGATAGAACTCGTGGCCGTCCTGCTCCGTTTTGAGTGCGAACTCGACTCGCTCTCTGTCGGTGTTGTGCTCCGGCACATTCCCTCCCTGGGGATGCCCATTCCCTGGGCGATCGTGCGGATCAGGCAGCGGAACGCTGCCGCGAAGGACGGATACCATAGTAGGTGACGAGGGAGGCGCCTGCAAGGGCGGTTAGGATGGTCGATGGAGCTGCTCAGGCAGGCCTTCGGCGCTGAGGTTTGGGCGGCGTCTTCACCCTCCACGTGACCTTGCCGGTAGACTCGGCCGCGGGGCAGAGCTTCCGCACCGGGCATTCACCGCACGTGGGTTTCCGCGCCGGGCAGATGAACCTGCCGTGCCACGTCATCCAGAGCGAGAAGTCCGACCAGTAGCGCTCGGGCAGGAACCGCATCGTGGCGAACTCGATCTTGACCGGGTCCAGCTCGTTCGTCAGTCCCAGGCGTCGCGAGATGCGGATGAAGTGCGTGTCGACGATGATGCCCTGTTTGTCGTAGGCGTGAGCGAGGATGACGTTGGCGGTCTTGCGTCCGATGCCCCTGAGGGCGGTCAGTTCCTCGAGCGTGTCCGGCACGCGCCCGCCGTAGCTCTCGACCAGCTCCGCGGACGTCGCGCGTATCGCCTTTGCCTTGTTGTGGAAGAAGCCGGCGGAGTGGATCTCCTCTTCGAGTGTCTTCTGGTCGACACCGGCCCAGTCGGCGGCCTTCTTGTACTTCTTGAAGAGAGGTTCCGTCACCTCGTTGACGCGCTTGTCCGTGCACTGCGCCGAGAGGATCGTCGCGACCATGAGCTGGAGGGGAGTGGAGTAGTTGAGGGGGACGTGCGCGTCGGGGTAGGTCTTCTTGAGAGCCCGGAGGATCTTGACCGCGCGATCTCGGCGTTGCTCTTGGGTTTCTCCGAGAGGCCCCGGCCACCAGCGTGGTCGCGCAGGTTTGCGTGCCGCCATGTTTGGTTTCCGTGTTGTGCAGTTGCCATCTGAAACGCTGTTGGGGCCCTACCCCGCCGCGAGTTTAGGCGCGGAGCGCCGTGTGTCTGAGCGCCGGGGTAGGGCCCCAACAGCGAACCAACGTTGCAACTACTTCGCTCCCGCAACCCGCCCGAGCGCGAAGGCCTTCAGGTTGACCTCGACGGTCTTCGGTGGGACGCGCGCCTCGATGGCCTTCTTCCAGTCCTCTTCCGCGAACTCCAGGTAGTTCGAGAACGCGCCTAGCATCACCGTGTTGACGGCCCGGGCGTTCCCGGCCTCGTTGGCCAGCGCGAGCGCGTCGAGGATGTGCGCGTTCGGGGCGCGCTTCGCGATACCCTCGTCGATGTCCTCTGGATATCGCTCCATCCCGCTCGGGACGATCTCCTGATCGTTGACTACGACCGTTCCCTCGGGGGCGACGTAGTGGATCCAGCGAAGCGCCTCCATCTTCTCGAATGACACGAGCAGGTCGGCCTCACGCTCGGCGATGACGGGCGAGTAGACCTTCTCCCCGAATCTCACGTGGCTGACCACCGAGCCGCCCCGCTGCGCCATCCCGTGCACCTCGCTCTTCTTGACGTCCAGCCCGTATGCCAGCGCCACGTCAGACAGTATCTCGCTCGCAAGCAGAATACCCTGCCCGCCGACTCCTGAGATGAACACGTTCGTGGTTCGCTGCATCGTGTCTTACCTCTTTCCTGGGAATCCGTGTGTCTATGCCTTGTCGGGCGCCGAGATGCACTTGACCGGGCACACCTGGGCGCACATCCCGCACACTTCCCCGACGCAGAAGAGCGGATCGATGACCGCCTTCCCGTCCTCGTCCCTGCTGATGGCCGGACATCCAAGCTTGAGGCACATGCCGCACGCCGTGCACTTCTCCGTGTCGACCACGAAGGCCTTCGTCCACGTCTTCCTGACCATGAGCGCGCAGGGCCCTTCCATTACCAGAAGCGACGCCTCCGGGTTGTCCGTCGCCTCCTTGATGGCTGTCTTGACCGCTTCCATGTCGAACGCGTCCACTCGCCGCGCGTCCTTCACGCCCATGCTTTTGGCGAGCGCGATGTAGTCGAGCTTCGTCGTGGGCTCGCCCATGAGCGTCATGCCGGTGCCCGGGTGGTTCTGGTGGCCCGTCATCGCGGTGATCGAGTTGTCGACGATTATGACCGTTGTTGCACCCTTGTTGTATGCCACGTCGGCAAGTCCCGTCATGCCGGAGTGCACGAACGTCGAGTCCCCAATGACGGCGACCATCTTCTTCGCGAAATCCTGTCCGATGGCCTTCTCGAAGCCGAGCGCGTTGCCGATCGATGCGCCCATGCAGATGGTGGTGTCGATGCCGTTCAGTGGCGGCATCACGCCCAGCGTGTAGCAGCCGATGTCGGAGGTTGCGCCTATGCCCAAGCGATTCAGTGTGAAGAACGTCGAGCGGTGTGGGCAGCCGGGGCAGAGAACCGGTGGTCGTGGAGCGACCGCGGCCTTGTCCGGTTCCTCGCCTCCGCCGAACGACCGAGCGACGATGCTCTGGCTCAGTTCACCGCAGAGCGGCACCTTCTCCTTGCCGACGACGTTCGTGATGCCGGCGTAGCGCAGCTGCTCCTCGATGAAGGGCTCATTCTCCTCGACGATGTAGACCGTTTCGAAGCGCGCGCAGAACTTCCGGGCCAGCTCGATGGGGAAGGGGAAGCTGAGACCCAGCTTGAGGAACGTCGCGTCCGGAAACGCGTCGCGCGCGTACTGGTAGGCGATGCCGCTCGAGATGACGCCCACGGTGGGGTCGCCTTCCTCGACGCGGTTCAGCGGAGACGTCTCCCCGAACTTCGAGATCTCCTTCAGGCGGCCCTCTACCTTGACGTGGAGTCTTCGCGCGTGCGCGGGAATAACTACTCTCAGCGTGGTGTCCTTCTTGTACTCCTTGCGCTCGACCTCCGTCCGTTCACCGAGTTCCACCGCCGTCTTGGCGTGGCAGAGGCGCGTCGTCAGGCGAAACAGGACCGGTGTTCCGAACCGTTCCGAAATCTCGAAAGCGGCGCCCACGTAGTCCTTCACTTCCTGGGAGTCGGAGGGCTCCACCAGAGGGATCTTCGCGAACTTCGCGTAGTAGCGGTTATCCTGCTCGTTCTGTGACGAGTGCATGCCGGGGTCGTCGCCGGTCACTATCACAAACCCACCGTCACCACCCACCGACGTCGACGTCATGAGCGGGTCCGCCGCCACGTTCAGACCCACGTGCTTCATTGCCACGATGGTTCGGACACCGCCGAACGCGGCGCCCATAGCCACCTCGAAGGCCACCTTCTCGTTGGGCGACCACTGGCAGTAGATGTCGTCCTTGTAGCGGACGACGTTCTCCAGGATCTCCGTGCTCGGAGTCCCCGGGTAGGCCGTCGCCACCTTGACGCCGTGTTCGTAGCACCCTCGCGCCACGGCCTCGTTGCCTGATAGAAGAACGCGCATGTATCCCTCCAGTGGTCTCCCGGCCTGATTCGCGGGATGAGGCGGAGCGCTTCCGTGACTGCCTACTCCGACCGCGCCGCCGAAACCGCTCGTATGGGTCGTGTGATGGAATCCAGAGTGCCTGATTCTAACCGCCGGCGAGGGTCGTGTAAAGCTCCCGTGGACGCAGACTAGGTAACGCATGGGTACATCGTGACCCACGCAGCCGGGTGAGGAAGTTGGCGTGCTTCGGGCGCAGAAGCCACAGCCTATTGAAGGAGTTCCTGGCCTCTGAGTGCTTCAAACGGCCCAGACATCGCTCCAACAAGAGAAAGGGGGACACAAAGAGACGCCTCCGCTAGACTGCGTGTCGATCAGAACCCGCAGACAGCGAGGTGCTCATGTGTCCCATTAGATACTATAACATGATCTGCTCCAAGAACCACATCTACGATCTCAGACTC
>JAUWCJ010000016.1 GCA_030609365.1 Candidatus Eiseniibacteriota bacterium
CCGAGAAGTACCGTTTCAGGACCGGCTACCAGCTGATCCAGTCGAAGATCGCGATCGGCTCCGGCTCGGCCGTGGGAAAGGGCTTCCTCCAGGGCACGCAGAAGAACTTCGCGTTCCTGCCGGAGCAGCACACCGACTTCATCTTCTCGGTCTTAGCCGAGGAGTTCGGTTTCGTCGGGTGCTTTCTCGTGCTGGGCCTGTATCTGTTCCTCGTCGTGCGGATGTTCCGTCTCGCCGGGACCGTAAGAAACCGGTTCGCCGGGCTTGTGATAGTGGGCATCGCGAGTGCGCTCTTCATGCAGTCCACGATCAACGTCGGTGTCACGCTGGGGCTGTCCCCGGTCACCGGAATGACCCTGCCGCTCCTGAGCTATGGCGGGTCATCGCTGCTCGTTACGCTTGCCTCGGTAGGCGTCGTCCTCGGGATGAGCATGAGACGAATGGAGTACTGAGCTCTTGAGACCGATTCTGTTCCAGCTGGGTACGTTCCCCATAAGGAGCTACGGACTGCTCATTGCCGCGGCTTTCATGGTGGGCATCTGGATCGCCCGTCGTCGTGCGGCGAAGAGCGGATACGACCCGGACATTATCATCGACCTGTCCGTGATCGTCATCCTCGTGTCCATCATCGGGGCGCGCCTGGCCTACGTGTTCGTTCGTTGGGACTACTACCAGCACGACCTTCTGGGCATCTTCCGAATCTGGGAGGGGGGCCTGGTGCAGTACGGCGGGATGGTCGCCGGAACCCTGGTGGGACTCTGGTTCTTCCGGCGCAGGGGCGTCGACATGTGGGCGGGCGCAGATCTGATGGCGCCGTCGCTCGCCATGGGCGTCACGATCGGGCGCATCGGCTGCTTCCTCAACGGCTGTTGCTATGGCAAGGTGTGCGAACATCCGTGGGGCGTTGTCTTCAGCGGGAACTCGCCCGCGGGAATGCACTTCCCGGGCGCGCACCTCCACCCGACACAGCTCTACGAGTCGTTCCTGGCGCTCGTCGTCTTCTTCGTGCTCATAGCCGCCGATCGCAGGAAACCGTTCGAGGGGTTCCTGCTCTGGCTCTTCGTCATCCTCCTGTCGGTCTATCGGTTCCTCATCGAACCCCTTCGCTACCACGAGTCCGTCTCGGTGGCCTTCCGGAGCGGCCCCGTCGTCCTCACGAACAATCAGGTCTTCAGCATCGCTCTCGTTCTTCTGTCCCTGGGCTTCATGGTGTATCTGTCGCGCCGCGCCGCCGGGCTGGGGAACGTCACCGCTCCCTGAACCTCCGGTCCAGGACCCATGATAGAGTTCCTTCCGCATCCCCTCTGGAAGCAACCGCCGTGTGTTCCAGACAGCGCCAGCTCAAACCGGACCGGCCTCGGGGAAAAGCCCTGAGTCTTATCCGGAATGCTCTCCTCGCGTTCCTGTTTCCGGACTCCTGTATAGCGTGCGGTGCGGCGCTGGCGGCCGATCTGCGGCACCTCTGCGCGCCGTGCGGGTCCGAGCTGCGCGCCCGGCCCGGGTCTCTCGATCTGCCCAAGCCTGCCGGGTCCGTCGATCCGTCCGAACCTCCCGGACCCCCGGAGCGTGCGAGTGCCGGGGCACGGCTGTTCTACGCCCTGGAGTTCGAGGGAGCGGCCCGCGCTATGATACACGCGCTCAAGTACCAGGGCAGGACCTCGGTCGCGCGCGACCTGGCTCGTCTGGCTGCTCCCGCCGCGCTGTCTGCGTCCGGAACACCGCCCGACGTCGTTGTGCCGATTCCGCTCCATCCCGTCAGGTTCAGGGAGAGGGGCTTCAACCAAAGCGAGCTTCTGGCCGTGCACCTCGCCGCCGGAATCGGCGCCCCGGTGCGAAGGGCACTTGTCAGAACCCGGCACACGCCTCCTCAGGCCCAGCTGGCCAGACCCCAGCGGCTCGCTATCGCACAGGGCACCTTTCGCGCTCCCGAGGGAAGAGTGGAGTCCGAACGGGTCCTGCTCGTTGACGACGTGGCCACAACGGGGGCCACCCTCGCTGCGGCGTCACTGGAGCTTCTCAGGGCCGGGGCTGCGGAGGTCGTCTGCTTTGCGCTGGCTGGAACGGCGCCCGGACAGCGAAAGGACCGGGCAGACCCCACCGGAAGCGGATGCCGCCGCAACGCCGAAAGCGGTTGACTGTGCCCAGAACGACCACTAGAATTCAGTGTTCGGGCGCGGGAGCCGCGTCTGTCGTGAATCCAGACGAAGCGGAGGTAGAGATGAAGGTTGCGGTCCTCACCGGCGGCGGAGACTGCCCCGGGCTGAATGCAGTCATAAGAGCGATCGTGCGACGCACAATGGGGAAGTATGGGGGAGAGGTCGTAGGGTTCCGCTACGGTTGGGCGGGTGTCATCGAAAACAACCAGATGCCGCTCGGGCTCACCGAGGTCTCGGGCATTCTCCCCAGAGGTGGGACCATTCTGGGAACCTCGCGCACGAATCCCTACAGGGTCGACGGCGGGTTCGACGCGATCAAGAAGACCATTGAGAGCGAGAAACTCGACGGCCTGATTGTGATCGGCGGGGAAGACACGCTGGGTGTCGCCTACAAGCTCTACAGGGAGGGCCTGCCCCTCGTGGGCGTACCAAAGACCATCGACAACGACATCAACGGCACGGACTTCACGTTCGGCTTCGACACGGCCGTCCACATCGCGACTGAGGCCATCGACCGGCTCCACACCACGGCCGAGTCACACAACAGGGTCGTCGTTGTGGAGGTCATGGGACGCCACACCGGGTGGATCGCGGTGAAGGCGGGCATAGCCGGGGGAGCGGACCTGATCCTCATCCCCGAGATCCCGCTCGCGCTGAAGGATGTGTGCGACATCATCAAGAAGCGCCATGGCCGGGGGAAGAACTTCAGTATCGTCGTGGTTGCGGAGGGCGCGAAGCTGCCAAGTGCCGCAGATGAGAAGGACGAAGAATCAGGGGAACTCGTGCTACAGCAGGAAAGCACCGACGCCTTCGGCCACGTTCGGCTGGGAGGCATAGGTAACGAACTCGCCAGAATCATCGAGGAGGGGACCGGATTCGAGACGAGGGTCACTGTCCTCGGCTACACGCAGCGCGGCGGGACGCCGACGGCGTTCGACCGCGTGCTCGGCACGAGATTCGGCGTAGTCGCGGCCGACCTCGTCCAGGCGAAGGAATTCGGGAAGATGGTCAGCCTTCATGGTGACAAGGTGATCCCGATCGAGATGTCTCATGCCATCGAGCGCCTTAAGCTCGTCGATACAGAGCTCTACGAGGTGGCGCAGACCTTCTTCGGGTAGTCTGAGAGCCCCAGGCCGGCCCCGGAGCTCCGGAGGACCGGCACGGCAAGAACGGAGTCAGCATGGGCCTTTCCACAAACAACGACCTCATGGTACCGGCCAGAGCCGGCGGCTATGCGGTGGGTGCGTTCAACACGAGTAACCTCGAGATCACCAGGGCGATATTCGAGGCGGCGGCAGAGCTCGGGTCACCAGTTATCGTCGCGACCTCGCAGTCCGCGATCACATACGCGGGGTATGACAACATCCGATGCATGGTCGAGAACATGGCCGAGGCGACCGGTGTGCCGGCGTCGCTTCACCTCGATCATGGAACCGATCTGGCCGTCATCGAGCAATGTCTCGAGCATGGCTGGACCTCTATAATGATCGACGGGTCGCATTTGCCTTTCGATGAGAACATCGAGGCAACAAAGAAGGTCGTGGAGATGTGCCGGCCGCGCGGCGTATCCGTCGAGGGAGAGCTGGGACGATTGATGGGCGTGGAGGATGAGATCTCCGTCTCCGCGAACGAGGCCGTCTACACCGACCCGGCGCAGGCGGTGGAATTCGTCGAGCGCACCGGCTGCGATTCTCTCGCGATCGCCATAGGAACCTCGCACGGCGCCTACAAGTTCAAGGCACAGCCGAAGCTCGCGATCGTCCGGCTCGAGCAGATCGCCGCGACCGTGAACGTGCCGCTCGTGCTGCACGGCGCATCCGCGGTGCCGCCGGACGTACTCGAACTGGCAACGCGCTACGGCGCCGAGCTGCCTGGGGCGAAGGGGGTTCCCCCCGAGAGCATTCGAGAGGCCATCGGGGGTGGGATATCCAAGGTCAACATAGACACTGATCTCAGGCTGGCGTTCACCGGGCGTGTCAGGGAGTTCCTGGCAGAGAGCCCCGAGGTGTTCGACCCGCGCAAGATACTCTCCGCGGCGATAGAGGGAATGAAGGACGTCATCAGATCAAAGATCGAGCTCTTCGGCTCGAGCGGGAAGGCCTAGGAGGACACATGGGGTTCAAGTTCGCAATCAACGGTTTCGGGAGGATCGGCAGGCTCGTTCTGCGCGTGGCGTCGGAGATGGACGGGTTCGATTGCGTGGCGGTCAACGACCTCACGGATGCGGGAACCATGGCGCACCTGCTCAAGTACGACTCGGTGCACGGTAGGTTCAACGCGGACATCGCGCACGATGACACCTCGATAACAGTGAACGGCGACAAGTTCGCGTTCCTCTCGGAACGCGACCCGGCGAATCTGCCGTGGAAAGAGCTCGGTGTGGACGTCGTCATCGAGTCGACCGGCCATTTCAGAGACAGACCAGGCGCGTCGAAGCACCTGGCCGCAGGAGCCAGGAAGGTCATGATCTCCGCGCCGGCCAAGGACCCGGACGTGATGATCGTCATGGGCGTCAACGATCAGGACTACGACTCCGCGAACCACCACATCATCTCGACGGCGTCCTGCACGACCAACTGCGCCGCGCCGATGATCAAGGTGCTTCACGACAGCTTCGGTATCTCGAAGGGCATCATGACGACGGTGCACGCCTACACGAACGACCAGATGATCCTCGATTTCCCTCATAAGGACCTGCGAAGGGCAAGGGCGGCGGGCGTGTCCATGATCCCGACTACGACGGGCGCAGCCAAGGCCATATGCACGGTCATGCCGGAACTCGCCGGGAAGCTCGACGGACTCGCGGTTCGTGTGCCCACTCCCGACGGCTCGCTCGTCGATTTCGTTGTGCAGCTCGAGAAGAACACGACGGCGGGGGAGGTGAACGACGCGTTCCGCGCGGCCGCGCAGAGCCCACCTCTGGCAGGCTACCTCAAGTACACCGAGGAACCGCTCGTGTCCATCGACATCGTCGGCGATCGCCATTCATGCATCTTCGACAGCCAGCTGACCACGGTAATGGGCGGCGACCTGGTTAAGATCTTCGGTTGGTACGACAACGAGGCGGGGTACGCCTCGCGCATGGTCGACATGATGAAGCTGGTCGCCAGCAAGTGAGGTCCGGCCCGATGTATCGGAAACTGCACGTCACGGATCTCGATCTCGCGGGTAAGCGCGTTCTGACGCGCGTTGACTTCAATGTGCCACTGACCCCCGACGGCGCCATCGTCGACGACACGCGCATCAGAAGAGCCCTGCCCACGATCAGACACATCATCAAGTCCGGCGGGAGAGCGGTACTTGCCTCTCACCTGGGAAGACCGAAGGGCAAGGTGGTCCGCTCGATGACCCTCAAGCCCGTCGCGACGCGTCTGGCCGAACTCCTCGAGCGCGAGGTGGTGATGGCGCCCGACTGCGTAGGAGACACGTCCGAAGGGCTCGCGGCACGCATGGGCGACGGCGACGTGCTGTTGCTGGAGAACCTCCGTTTCCATGCTGGAGAGACCAGTAACGAGAGCGACTTCGCAAGGCGGCTGGCCCGCATGGGGGACGTCTTCGTCAACGACGCGTTCGGCACCGCTCACAGGGCGCATGCATCCACGGTGGGCGTCACGGAGTTCTTCGATCAGAGGGCGATCGGGCTTCTCATTGAGACGGAGCTTCTGAACCTCTCGAAGGCCACGGACGACCCCAGAGAACCGTACATTGCCATCCTCGGCGGCGCGAAGGTCTCCGACAAGATAGCCGTCATTGACAACCTGCTTCCCAAGGTGGACGGATTCCTGATCGGTGGAGGCATGGCATTCACGTTCCTGGCAGCGCAAGGCAAGGGCGTGGGCGATTCCCTGCTGGAAGAGGACAGGATCGGCACTGCCACAACACTCCTTGCAAAGGCCGAGGAACTCGGCAAGACCTTCGTGCTACCGAGCGACATCGTGGTCGCCGACTCGGTCGCAGAGGGCGCCGCGTCGAAGGTCGTCGGTGCCGACGATATCGAGCCCGGATGGCACGGCGTCGATATCGGCCCGCAGACCGTCGACGAGTTCTGCCGCAAGATATCGCGAGCGCAGACCATCGCCTGGAACGGCCCGCTCGGCGTGTTCGAGATCGCGGCGTTCGCGGCGGGGACACTGAACGTCGCCCGGGCAGTCGCCGCAAGGACCGATGAGGGCGCAGTGAGCATTGTCGGAGGCGGGGACTCCGCGGCAGCGATCGTGGCGGCAGGGCTGGAGGAACGCGTGACGCACATCTCGACCGGCGGCGGAGCGTCCCTGATGTTCCTGGAGGGCAAACCGCTGCCGGCGATAGAGGCGTTGTCTGACGCGTAGGAGATGACGCAGCACGCCTCGCTTGCTGCTACATATTCGCATCGGGGCGCCGCGGGCGGGCGCGTCGAACAGGGGGGGGAGCCGGTACGTGGCAAACCGTACGAAGATCATCGCCGGCAATTGGAAGCTGAACAAGACAGCGGCGGAGACACGCAGGACCATCCTCGAGCTCAGGAACAAGCTTGCGGGGCTGTCGACGGGCGCGGAGGTGATCGTGTTTCCCCCGTTCGTGTCACTGGAGACCGCCGTCGACGCAACGCGTGAGACCATCATCAAGGTGGGCGCTCAGAACGTCTTCTGGGAGAAGAGCGGCGCCTACACCGGTGAGGTCTCCACCGCAATGCTCGAAGCCGTCGGACTCGAGTTCGTCCTGCTGGGCCACTCCGAGCGGCGAGCCCTGTTCGGCGAGACGGACGAGACGGTCGCCAGGAGACTAGCGGCCGTGCTGGACAGCCGGCTGACACCCGTCGTCTGTGTGGGCGAGGTGCTCGAGGAGCGAGAAGCGAACAGGACGGGCGAGGTGCTTGCGCGGCAGGTTGAGGGCGCGCTCAAGGACGTGGTCCCGGACCATATCGGCAGGGTTGTACTGGCCTACGAGCCCGTCTGGGCGATAGGCACGGGAAAGTCGGCCTCTCCGGCAATCGCGAATGATGCTCACACCTTGATTCGCAGCTCCATTGCTGCTATGTTTGGGAGGTCTGCCGCCGATGAGACCAGCATTCTCTACGGCGGCAGCGTCAAGCCTGAGAACACCGCCAGCCTGATGCGTGAGAGCGAGGTCGACGGTGTGCTCGTGGGCGGAGCCAGCCTCGATGCGGCGAGCTTCGCGGAGATCGTGAGAGCAGCCGGCTGAGACGCCGCTGCACCAGAACCTGTTTGCGAGTTCTACTGGAGGAACAGATGTTCGGAGTGATCCTGACGATTCATATCGTGGTATGCCTCGGCCTGATTATTGTCGTGCTCCTGCAGTCCGGCAAGGGCGGTGGGCTGGCCGGAGCGTTCGGTGGATCCGGTGGTGTAGGAGCGGTGTTCGGAGGTCAGGCTGCCGCAACGTTTCTCACGAAGGCCACAAGGTATCTGGCCATCGCATTCATGGTGACATCGCTGAGCCTTGCGGTGACTCTGCGAGGAACCCTGAGGAGCGGCACCGTGTCGGACGGACTGGAGGGAAGACAGCCCTCAGCAGCGACGACCGCCGGCGAGATCGTGCCGCAGGAAGGCACCGCAGCAGACCTTCCGGGCGCCGGTGTGGAGACCGAGGCAGCCGGCGAATCGGCGGGAGCCGAGGAGCAGGGCGGTGTGACCGGCGAAGAGATTCCCGTTGCCCCGGAGACGGAGTAGCGCTAGGTTACGCATAGTGGCGCCTGCTGATCGCGCAAGCGGTCCGGGGCGGCCACAGACGGAATATGTGTGTGCCCGGATGGTGGAACTGGTAGACACGCCATCTTGAGGGGGTGGTGGGCGAATGCCTGTGCGAGTTCGAGTCTCGCTCCGGGCACCATCGATGTAAGACAGGACGGCTCGCAGCTGCGGCAGAACGAGAGTACGTTCTGCCGCTTCTTGTTTGTGTGGCGCCGCAGATCGTGCCCGCGAGCGAGCTGCGGTTCGTCCCGGTGCAAAGGACTCCGGCATGACCGAGACCGGCGCGAGATTGCGGTGGGCGTATGAGTCCCTCTTGAGCGAGTTCGGCCCCCAGGGGTGGTGGCCGGGCAGGGGCCCCTTCGAGATCATGGTCGGGGCGGTCCTGACCCAGAACGCGGCCTGGCGGAACGCCGAGCGCGCCATCGAGTGTGTGCGGGAGGCGGGCGCACTGACGCCGGCTGCCGTAGCGACGCTGCCGCTCGGCCGTCTCGAACAGCTCGTGAGGTCCGCGGGAGCCTGGAGGCGCAAGGCCCGAACACTGGCGGCGCTTGCCCGGACCATCGAAGCGCAAGAAGGGGGATTGCAGGGGCTGCTGTCGACCGACCCCGCTCTTCTGAGGAGGACCCTCCTTGCGATACGCGGGATCGGACCCGAGACGGCCGACGCCATACTGCTCTACGCGGGCGGACACCCGGTCTTCGTCGTCGATGCATATACGAGACGGTTCCTCGAGCGCCACCGCATCGCACGCGCCCGGGCCCCGTACGATGCGGTACAGAGCCTCTTCATGGATGCACTTGGCCACGACGCCGATGCCTTCGCTGAGTGCCACGCGCTTCTCGTGGAGCTAGGCAAGCGATTCTGCCGCCCTGAGCCCATCTGCTGCGAATGTCCCCTCAGGAAGGACTTGCCAAAGCGCTGAATTGGACTCACCAACCGCCCCGTCCGCCGTCTGAGCGCTTGACAGAGGTGGTGGGAAGTATCATCGTTGGAGTAGCGTACTGACTCTTGACTGGACTACAGTCCCGCCGACGGCCGGGAAGCGCTGGCACTCAGCGCTCCAAGAACCGGCTGAGCGGCGTGTAGTGTTGTACGCGGGTCTCTGCTGCCCGCGCCGATGCGGAGTGTCATTATGGTTCGTCAGCCGATAGGATTCGTGGTTCTGGCCGGACTGCTCCTGGCTCTGGCCGCTTCGGGCGCCTCGTCAGCGCACCTCGACCACACGGTCACCTTCGACGAGAGCGATCTCATAACCGCTGACCGGGACGGTTATGACGTCATAACGCTCTTGGGATGCGACCTGACCGGAGAGCCGGGACGCCCGCAGCTGCCCGTGCTCGCACTGACCCTGGCGCTTCCCGCGGGCGCTCGCGTCAGCGAACTCGAGATCCTGAAGGCCGAGAGCATCGAGCTTCTCGCGAGGTTCCGTCCCATTCCCGCACAACATCCCCGCATCCTTCCCGTGCCCGGATTGGACATCCGGTCGCGCCCGTTCGTCGATCCAGACCCGTCAGTCTACCTCGGCAGGCAGCCGTACCCGGGGCGAATCGCCGAGCTCTTGTCCGCCGGCCGGCTCGGCGATACCCAGCTCGTAGGAGTAGCACTCCATCCCGTTCAATTCGTGCCGCCGGCAGGAAAGCTGAGGTTCTTCAAGAGCATATCCATCCGACTTCACTACGACATCGTGGAGGATGACGCGCCCGCGATCGCCCATCGCGATCAGAGCACGGTCGTACGGGTCCTTTCCGGCAACGACGCTCCGGTTCCCATCGTTTCCGACACCCGCCGTCTCCCGACCCAGAGACTTGACGCGGGCGACTACGAGCACGTCATCATCATAGGTGACACGAGCTTCGAAGCGGCGTTCGCTCCGCTCGCAGCGTGGAAGACCGCGAAGGGCGTACCGTCCAGGATAGTCCCGGTCACCTGGATCACGACCGTCTATCCGGGAGACGACACGCCCGAGTGCATCAGAAACTTCATCGCGGACGCCCACGAGACGTGGGGGACCGTGTGGTTCCTGCTCGGGGGCGACGCCGACTGGGTTCCCACGAGACGAGCTTATGCAATGACATGCGAGGCCGGGGGACACGCGGACGAAGACAAGATCGCCTGCGACATGTACTTCGCCGATCTCGACGGAACCTGGAACGCGGACGGCGATGACATCTACGGAGAGCTGGCGGACGACGTCGATCTCTACCCCGAGGTCTTCGTCGGCAGGGCCCCGGTCAGAACGCCGGACGAGACCACGGCCTTCGTCGAGAAGATCGTGAGCTACGAGAACTCGCCACTGGACGACTTCCAGCTGGACATGCTCATGGCCGCCGAGGTGCTCTGGACGGACCCCTTCACCGACTCAGGAATCGCGCTCAACCGCATAGACCGGGAGTCCGTCCCGCCGCGCTACGACCCCATCACCAAGCTGTACGAAACACTCGGCAACGAGTCGGCTGCGAGTGTCATTGCCGCCCTCAACAGCGGCACGGGGCACTTCCTTCACAGCGGACACGCGTGGTACACGGTCATGGGCTGCGGCGACGGTTACCTCAATCGCTGGGACATCCCGGAGCTGACCAACGCGGACAGGCAGCCGGTCGTCTACTCCATAGGGTGCTGGCCGGCGGCGTTCGATCTGGACGAGGATTGCATCGCCGAGCGCTTCCTTCAGAGCCCCGGCGGCGGTGGCGTCGCCTTCATCGGGAACAGCAGATACGGCTGGGCGTCTCCGGGCAACCCGGGCTACGGCTACTCGGAAAGGTTCATGCAGGAGTTCTACCGGGTGTTGTTCGTAGAGAAGATCACCTCCGCCGGAGCCGCGCTCGCGACCGCGAAGGCCGCCTTCGTGCCGTTCTCGCAGGAGGAGAACGTCTACCGCTGGCACCAGTATCAGATCAACCTGCTGGGAGATCCGGAGATGCCGGTGTGGACGGCTCAGCCCGTGCCACTCGCGGTGGCGCACGCGGACTCCGTGGTTCCCGGGCCCTCGGTGCTATCGGTGTCGGTCAGAACCTCCGGAGGACCTCTCGAGGGCGCACTCGTCTGCGCGACCAACGGCAGCGACGTCTACGAAAGAGGCCTCACAGCATCCGACGGCTCGATCGCGCTGTCGGTCGACACCGTGCTGCCCGACAGTGTCGCCATAACAGTGACCGCCCCGAACTGCTACCCGTACCGGGCCCGGATCCCGGTTGTGTTCTCCGGGGCGTTCATGCGGCCCGTTGGCATCGAGGTGGACGACACGGGCAGTGGCAACGAGGACGGACTGCCGGGCCCGGATGAGACGGTCGACGTCTCGATCGAGCTCAAGAATTTCGGCAACGAGCTGGCGCCCGCGGTCGAGGCCACTCTCTCCACAACAGACACCATGTTGAGCGTTCTTGCGGAGCTGTCCTACTACGGGGACATCGACGGCGGGGTCGTCGCAGTTGGAACGTCGTCCTTCACGGTCGCGATATCGCCGGACTGCCCTGACGGCCACGTCGCGCTCCTCGACTTGAGCATCACCTCCGCGGGTTCACGCACGACCTGGACTGGCACCGTCTCACTCACCGTCAGCGCGCCGGTGCTCGGCGCGGCTTCATACTCCCTGGACGACTCGTGGGGCGGCGACGGTGACGGACTCGCGGAACCCGGCGAGAGCGTGATGCTGATGGTAGAGGTCCTGAACTCCGGACTGGCGGACGCACTCTCGCCGTCGCTCACTCTGTCAACGGACGACCCCGCTGTCAACGTCACATCGCCGGTCGCCGCGCTGCCGCTGATCCCCGCGGGCGACACGGGCAGCGCCGTCTTCGAGCTGGCGTTCGCCTTCGACTGCCCCGTGCCGGCCTTCCCTCGGCTGGTCCTCAACGCGATCACCTCGGACGGACTGTCATCAACGAGTACACTCAGAGTGCTCGTCGGGAGCGCCGGGTTCGCGCACGACTTCGAGTCTGGTGACTCGGGGTGGACGCACGGGGGCGCGGCCGACAGCTGGGGTCTCACGGATCATCGGACACACTCGGGGAGCGCGAGCTGGTACGCGGGGACGCAGGACATCTGGGAGTACTCGAACAACGCAGATGCCAGCCTTGACTCGCCGGAGTTCGTGAGAGGCGCGGGCGCCGAGCTCTCCTTCTGGTGCTGGTACGAGTTCCCCATCTACCACGAGGACGGTTTCTACGTGGAGGTCTTGTCATCCGGGGCGGCCGTAGACACACTTGATTTCATCGGCAGTGGCGGCGCCCTCGACATGCTGGGCTCCATAGGCAACGACTGGCTCGAGTACCGATACCAACTCCCGGGCGACGCAGGCGACACACTGCAGATCCGGTTCAGGTTCACCAGCGACGACGCCGACGTGGCTGAGGGCGTCTACGTCGACGATGTCTCTGTCATCATCACCGAGGTACCGACTGACACCGGCGCCGTGGACCCGGGAGAGGAAGTGCCCCGGATGTCGCTCCAGCAGAATCACCCGAACCCGTTCAGTCCGTCGACCCTCATCAGGTTCTCACTCGCGACGGGGGGAGAGGTGGAGCTGACGGTGTACAACATCCAGGGGCGTCTGATCCGGACTCTGACCGAGGGAGACCGGGCGGCCGGCGAATACGAGGCGGCGTGGGACGGCACGGACGAGTACGGCATCGATGTTGCAGCCGGGGTTTACCTCTACCGGCTCCGTCTGGGCGAGTTCGAAGAGACACGCAAGATGATCCTGGTGCGCTAGCTTCACCGTCGCGAGGGCACCCGATGGGAGCGCGAGAAGAAGCGTCGTGGGGGAGATGTGAACGGGCTTCTGGAAACAAGGCCGCTTGAGGTCAGATTGCACGAGGACAGCCAGCGGCTGGCCAGCGTGTCCGTTTCGACCCTGCTGTACATGATGGACTACGGCCTCGCGAGGGAGAGGGATCTGAGGCGCCACTACGTCAACCTCGGCTACCTGGCGGAGGATGAGCACGACCTGTTTGAAGCCATGAGGCTGTCTGCGCGTCTAAACAGGGTGGAAACAAACACGGCACGGACCGCCCGAGTGAACGAGAGGCTCCGGGCCGAACTCGTCGTGAGGGACCTCAGACCGCAGGACGCCGCAGAGCGGCTGCGGCCGTGGGTCTATTCCCCCTTTACAACGGACGCGAACCATGATAGAAGTGGCCTTAATGAGGACCGACCGGATCAGAACGACAGCGCGGAGAACCCGCGGCGGCCGCTCGGCTAGGTTTATCCTAGCCATGGCTTTCGTTGGGACCTTGGTCCCGGCGGGCGGGGCAGAAGCCGCCAACAAGTACGCCGGCGAGTTCCTGACTCACGGCGTCGGTGCCCGGGCACTCGGCATGGGCAGCGCGTTCGTGGCTGTGGCCGATGATGTGACTTCCGGCTACTGGAACCCGGCAGGCATCGCCGACGCGGATGCGCGCTCCGTGCACCTCATGCATTCCGAGACGTTCGGTGACGTGGTGAACTACGACACGGGCGCCTACGTGCATCCTCTGTCGGTCGACGCCGCCCTCGCGGTGACGGTCGTCAGGCTTGCCGTGGACGACATTCCGTTCACGGACGGTTTCAGCGTCTCTGACGACGGCGTCGTCCAGTACAACGAGGAAGACATAGTATGGGAGAGTGACTCGGAGATGGCGGCGCTTATCACCTACGCGCGTCGGCCTTCCGAGCGGTTGCGCCTGGGCGGGAACCTCAAGCTGATCAGGAAATCGATCGGCAACTACTCCTGCTACGGTCTGGGTTTCGATCTCGGCGCGAAGTACGACGTCACCCGGAGCACTACCCTCGGTATCAATGTCCAGGACGCGACCACGACATTCCTCGTCTGGGACACGAAGGAGCGCGAGCGCATCATGCCCACCGTGAAGGTGGGAGTGGCCTATTCCACGCCAATCTCGTCGATGGACGGCGTCCTGACGGCCGCTGCCGACGCCGACGTGAGGTTCGAGAACAGGCTTATGGCGGACGAGTACCACATGGGTTCGATCTCTGCGGATACTCACTACGGCGTCGAGTTTCTCTACAGGGATATGGTAGGAGTGAGGGCGGGGCTGGCGATGGGTCAGCTGACCGCCGGGGCGGGGTTGAGCCTCGCCGGATTTACGGTTGATTACGCATTTGGAAAGCACGAGTATCTGGACTCGAGTCACCGGGTGTCGGCCTCCTACGGATTCTGACACGCACCCCCGGAGTCTCTGACCAGCCGGACAGGGGCAGGGAAACGGAAAGGGAACACGACCGGATCCCATCCAGTGAATGCCCTCCCGCGAAAGGAGAAGTTGCAGATGAGGAAGCTCCATGCGAGGCGGTACATGATTCCCGCCGCCGTTCTTGCAGCGCTCGGGCTGGTCTTCTGGGCCGGATGCAGCAAGGACCTGGTGCCGCCGGACAACGATCCACCCAGCGGCTCCGCGATCACGAATCCCGTCGACGGGTCGAGCCTGAACTCGGGTACGATCAACGTGCGAGGCCGCGCCGAGGTGGGAGCGACGATCGAGATCTACATCAATGATGACGACTATCTTGGCGACCCTGCGGGCACCGCTATCTCCTCTCCAGCGGTTCCGAACGACGGCCTCGGAGGTCGCTTTACTGTGGAGCAAGTAGACCTCGGTGATGAGGGAGTGAAGAGCATTCGAGCGCGAATCACGGACCTCTACGGCAACGAGGTCGAGCGGGCCGACGCGCCGACGATAACGATCGCTCTTGACCAGACGCCTCCGCCGGTCGCCTTCGAAGGCATCGAGGGTGCGGAGTGGGTTGACGATCCGGGGTTCTGGGGTGACGGCTACTGGGAGTCAGGCCTCCCCGAGGTGATCGTGTCGGGGACCACTGACACGTCGGCTATGGGCGCCAGGATTCGTAATGGACTCGACGAGCACACTACGAGTGAGTACGTGACCGACCCGGGCACCGGCATCGTCAGCTTCACGATAGCCGTTCCCAGCCCTCCGCTGTCGGGAGGACACGCGGACACGCTGATCAACTACTCGCTTGAGGCGTTCGATGCCGCGCGAAACGTGGGCGCCGAGCCTCTCTTCGTGCACTGGGAGGTCGAGGGCAGGGAAGAGGAGCTCTCCCACGATGACGGCGTGTACAACTCGTTCGACCACGTGGTAACTGGAAGGCCTGGCCAGAAGATGGCGGTGAGGTTCCAGGCGCCGACCTGGGCGAACTACGTCACGAAGATCATCTACTACATCGCGAACGACCAGGTTCCGAATCCGACAGACCCCCAGCTGCCCAGTACCGAGCCGTTCACGGCCTACGTCTGGCGCGTCACGGTTCCGGACAGTCTGCCCGGCCCTCCGGGGAACGACGGATACGTGCCCTTCTCGGGCTACGCCGAGTACCCCGAGGACGAGTGGGTTTCGATCACGTTCCCGAATGCGGTCAACATCATGGATAACGCCCACTACCCCGACAAGAAGTTCTTCGTGGGGCTGGAGTGGGAGTACAGGAACAACCCCTACATCTACGAGGACTACTCGGAGCCCATCGCCTTCAACAGCTTCATCTGGACCTGGAGCGCCTGGGAGCTGCGCATCGCTGCCGACACCATGATCCGTGCGGTTGTGTCGGACGTACCCAGTCTCGACGGCAAGGGCAGGGAGGTCGTGCTGATCCCGACGCGCGTCGAGCGCTAGGGAGGCAGGGAACGGCCTTCAGCAGTGCAGAGCAAGAAGAAGCCCCGGCTCCGTATGGAGCCGGGGCTTCTTCATTTCGCTTAGAGCTGCTGTGCGCCCGGCCGTTCGCTCGGCGCCCCGGCGCTCACCCTACATGTTGCGGATCGTGATGACGTCCCCGGGGTAGATCCTCGAATTCCAGGCGAGCCCGTTCCAACGCAGCACGTCTCTCGTGCTCTTGCCGTGCCTGCGTGCTATCGATGAGACCGTGTCTCCGCGGCGAACGCGGTAGTTGCTTGTCAAGGAGAGGTCAGCGTACGCGGACGCGCTGTCGGCTCCCGGGCCAACCGGGATCACGATGTGGCTGCCCGTACGGATGCGGTGCTGGTTCCGTATGTCGTTGACCGACGTTATGGCGGAGACACTCGTGCCGTAGGCCTTCGCGATGCCGGAGAGCGTCTCTCCAGTCGTCACACGGTGCCTTCGCCACGTGACCCGGTCCTCCGGCGGAATGGAATCGATCGCGGCGAGGCACTGCCGTCCGGTGCCGGTCGGAACCCGAACGGTAGTGGCGGAACTGCTTGGCGGCGTACACCACCGGCGGAGCGCCGGGTTCAGCTTCTTGATGTCATCGTACCCGATGCCGGTCGCGTCGGCGATAACCTGGAGATCAACGGCGTCCGTGATCTCGATCGTGTCGTATGAGAGCGCCGTACCGGGAGTCGGAATCTCGAACCCGTACTTCGACGGGTTGATCCCGATGAGAACCACCGCCATGAACTTGGGTACGAAGTTCTCCGTCTCCCTCGGAAGGTCGAGACACCAGTAGTCCGGACACGAAGGTCTCTTCCTCTGCGCGCGCTCTACTCGTCCTTCGCCGGAGTTGTATCCTGCCAGCGCCAGCTCCCACGACCCGAACCTCTCGTGGAGTTCCTTGAGATAGGCACATGCGGCGCGCGTCGCCTTCTCCGGATCGCGGCGCTCGTCGATCCACCAGTCTACCCTCAGTCCGTTCATCCTTGCGCGGCTTGAGATGAACTGCCACATGCCGGCCGCATGAGCACTCGAATACGCGTTTGGATTGAGGCCGCTCTCGACGATGGCAAGATAGAAGAGCTCTGGAGGAAGGCCCTCTTCCTCGAGCATCCGGTCTATCATCGGACGATAGCGAGGAGCCCGCGAGAGCCAGCGCTCCATGTCCTTCCGGCCCCTGCCCTGGAAGTAGTCCAGCCATTTCTGGACGCGGTCGTTCATCACGGTGACGACGGGAGCCGTGCAGCCCGTCCTGGGCTCCGTGGGCTCGAGAACAGGCAGTGGTATGGTGTCGATGCGGGCCCTTTCGGTCGTAACGACCTGTGCGGCCGGGGCACCGCGGCCTTCTATCGCCGCCAGGAAGTACTCGACCCTCGCCTTTAGAGAAGATTTCTCGGATCTGAGGTCCGCGTTGTCCGGGTGCGCGTCGCCGAGCTCGGCCAGCGCCTGCCTGAGGAGGGGACGCGCCGCCTCGAACTCGTCCGTCACGTAGTGGGCGAGGGCGTTCTTGTAGAGCAGGTCGGCCGCCGCGATGGATTCAGCAGCGCTGGCGCCGTCCTGCGCCAGCGTCCGCAGCTCGTCGCTCGGAGCGGGCGCGACGGACGTGCCGGAGCAACCGGCGACCACGACGACAGCGAACAGTGCGAGTGCAACCCTTATGAGCTTCATGAGCGGTGAGACTATCCTCTGGGTGCGAATCGATGCAAGGAAAAAGCGCGCGATGATGTAGGGCGCTCTCATTGACTGTACGCCGACTATTGTGTATACTTAGTGAAAGAACTGTGCCGGACAGGGTTCATGACGTCATCAGTGATAGTTGCGTCCTCAATAACTATGAAAAAGCCCGCGCGTTCCCCCACGGAGCTCTTGACCAGGCTCCTACCCATCGATCGCCTTGACGAGGAGGGCCTGGCTCTCTACAGGAGCGTCGTGTCTTCCGGCGACGAACGTGCGTTTCGAGCGGGCGCCGTGCGTTTGATGGACAGGCTCTGCGAACTGGGCTACATGCGCAGGCTCTCTCGCACGGAAGATGAGGGGGCCGTCCGCCTCACGTATCGGAACCTCCTGACGCTTGACACCGTGTCGATCTCCCTGGAGCGGTCCGCACCGGAGCAGCCGGAGCAGCCGACGTCTGACGCTGGCGCGCCTGCGGGGCCTCCTGAATCTGAGACCCCGGGAGGCGACGGGCCGCTCCGAAGAACCGACGAGCCGCCCCGCGCGGCCATGACGCTGTCTTTCCTTCGAGCCGTTGCCGCCTCCAGCCGCCGGACCGATCTCGCCGGAGCACTCGGATACCTCTACGACCTCCTGAAGGACGCGGTCGGAGCCGACCGGGTGGCGCTCGCGATGTCCAGGGGACTCGTTGATTCCCAGACGGTAAATCTGACGGAATTCGAGGACGTCTGCGTGTCGGACGAAGAGGACCAGGTCGCCCCCCCGGACATCAGGGAGAAGGTGGAAGCGACGGGCGAGGCGCTCTCTATCCAGGACATCCGACGGGACTCCCGGCACGTCCGGTATTTCCCCGGGCGCGCGTCGGGAGCACTTGCGGTCGCGCCGCTCAAGGCGGACGCCTACGTCTACGGCACAGTAGCGATCTGGAGCAGCAGGAGCTACGCGTTCGACTCCAACTCGGTGGCCGTCCTGCAGTTCGTCGCCGAGTTTGCAGCAGGGCTCATCAAGCGCCGACTCGAGGTCGAAGAGCTGATCTTCGTCGACCAGACGTGCCAGATCCACAACCGCCGCTACTTCGATGAGCAGCTTGAGCGCGAGATCGCGCGGTCCAAGCGAACGGGAAACGCCATGGCACTCCTGATCGGCGACCTCGACGACTTCAAGAGCGTGAACGACACGCTCGGGCACGCGGCGGGCGACAGCGTTCTGCGACAGGTGGGGAGGATACTGTCCGAGAATGCGAGACAGGTGGACATCGTGGCCAGGTACGGAGGAGAGGAGTTCGGAGTCATACTGCCGGACATCTCACGCGAGGGCGCCCTCACGGTGGCCGAGCGCATTCGCAGCACGATCGCGATGCACGCCTTCATCACCGGGTCCGAACAGCAACCCACGTGGGATCTCACCATCAGCATCGGCGGCGCGATCTACCCGCTCGATGCCACCTCGAGAGTCGAGCTCATGGACAAGGCTGACCGCATCGCCCTGTACCAGGCCAAGCACCTGGGGAGGAACAGGGTCATCATGTACGAGGACACACAGAGTTGACGAGAGACTTCTCTCTTCTTTCGGACGCACTCGGAATCCGCAGAGGACAGCTGGTCGCGCTCGTGGGCGGCGGGGGGAAGACGGGGGCTATGCTCACTGTCTCACGTGAGCTCGCGGACGGAGGGTGGCGCGTGCTCGCATCGACGACGACGCGAGTGGGACAGAGCGTCGCGACTTCGATGCCCGTGCTCACGATGAGGGGTGACGAGCCGCCGGAGGAACTCGGGCGCACCATGTCAGAATCCGGACGCGCCTTTCTCTCAGGCGGACTCGGGAACGACGGGAAGCTGCTCGGAGTAGACCCGTGGATCCTGACGACGATCAGGGACCGGCATATCGCAGACGTCGTGATAGTCGAGGCGGACGGCGCCCGCCAGCTGCCGCTCAAGGCTCCCGGCGAACACGAGCCACTCCTGCCCCCGGCTGTCGACCTCGTATCACCAGTGGCCGGCCTGGACGCGCTGGGGCGGCCCATCGAGCAGGGCTACGTCCACCGTCCGGAACTCCTGCGTCACTTGACGAACTCGGACGTAGTCACGCCTGAGGTCATCGCAGATGTCCTGACCTCCGATGCCGGCGGGATGAAGGGAGTCCCGGAGAACTCTGCGGTCTGCCCGATACTCAACAAGACCGACGCCGCCCCGCGGGAGCTCGCGCTCGAGGTCGCCTCGGCCGTTCTTGCCAGGCGACCGAACCGCATCCGCCGCGTTCTGATGACGAATCTCCACGACAGGGAATACGTTCTCGTGCTGCCTTGAGGAGGTTGACAGGTGACCGCCCATCGGTCATGCTCTGTGAGCGTCCCGGGCAGTCCGGGCTCGCATGCTGAAGCTGAACGCCGAGACCGCAAGCGGGCCATCTGAGAGCATTTGCGTTTTCAAGGAGGTGCGCGTGGCAAGAGCCTACGTGAAGATCAACGTTGCAGCAGGCAAGGAGCGCGAGGTCAGAGACAGGCTCCGTAAGAGGACCGAGGTCGCCTCAGCCGACCTTACCAGCGGTGACCAGGATATCATCGCGCTGGTGCAGGCCGACACCTTCGACGAGTTGCTGGACCTGACGCTGAACCAGCTCCGGACTATTGAGGGAGTGACAGGGACGGTAACCAATCTCATCGTCGACAAGGACGAGGACCACTAGGCCCTGACCCGCGTATCTCCACCGCTGTTTGCCTGCAGGGCGAGCTACTCCAGCTCCGGAAGGTCCTCTGCGGGAATGCCGACCGGAACCCTGCGCTGAGCCACGAATGCGATGACGGCCCCAGCGAGGATCGCGATGTCGGCGACGATCAGGATGAACGGGACGCTCAAGCAGAAAGTCGTCGCCACGAGAACGGGGATGACAACCCCAAATGTCTTGGCGGTTGTGCTCATGGCCTCCGGACTCCTCTACAGTGGCCGCCGGGTGGCGGCCGGGTGACCCGTCCCTCGGGGATGTTCCTTAACCTGGTATCATTGTATCACACACGCTGCAGACTGTCAAGCTCCCACCCGTGCAGCCCCCTCTCTCGTCACATCCAGCTGACCCACCGTGAGAGCCAGTCACACCCTACCACGCACCTCGATGTCCGTCCAGACAAACCTCGGCCGGAACGAAACGTGCTCCTCTTGCGCTCCGCTGTCCCGCGACCCGTCATTCCCCTGCTCGTGGCCATCCAATGCTCGACCTCAAAGGTAGAGTGCCGGCCCTGTCAGTGGCCCTGGCAATCGCTCTCGGAGTCGGTCTAACCGGGTTCTTTGCCAACGGCTCCGGGATCCGTTTCGCTATCGTGAGACTCCTGGCGCCCACCGGGCTCCTTCTGTGCCTGCCCGCCGCCGTCAACACTGTTGGCGGTCGACCATCACGCGCCATTCTCGTCGATCTCGCACTCCTCTGTGCGCTGGTCGCGGCCGGATGCGCGCACTACGAGACCTCGCACAGGGCGCTTCCGTCCGACCACATAGCCCTGAAGGAGGTCGGCGCCGTGGTCACGGCGCGGGCACGGGTGACCGAGATCCGGCGAACGTCCTCCGGTCACACGAACGTTGTGATCGAGGTGCTCGGGCTCAGAGACGCGCCCGGTCCCGGGGTCCCAGAGGTACCGGCGCGTGGACTCGTCTGGGCCCGCTGGCCGGACGGCGGACCACATCCCGCCAGAGGTGACGTGGTCGTACTCGTGGGCGAGTTGAATGCTCCCGGCGGCCGCAGGAACCCGGGCGCCTTCGACTTCGCCTCCTACCTCAGAAACAGACGCATCCACCGCACGCTGCGGCACTGCCAGCTGCTCGAGATCGAGCGCCCCCAGCGACGCCTCGACGTGGCTGGATGGATCTATCGTACCCTGCCCGAGAGGGTCCCCGGTGTGCCCGGCGAGGTGCTGCGCGGGCTGCTCCTCGGCACCGGCCGCGAGCTGCCGGACGAGCTGACCGAGGCGTTCAGAAGGTCGGGGACGGTCCACGTGCTCGCCGTCTCGGGGCTGCACGTCGGTTTCATCGTCCTCATCGTGCATGCGGTCCTGAGGTCGCTCCGTGTTCCCCGAAGGCTCTCCCGGCTTCTCGTACTGCCCGCGCTCATCGGGTTCGTGCTCATTGTCGGCCCCAGACCATCTGTCGTCAGAGCCAGCACGATGGCCGCGTTCCTGATCGCGGCCCCCTTGCTCGAGCGGAGGCCGAATCCAATGAACGCCCTGGGGGCTGCGGGCTTGGCACTCCTCCTCGCACGCCCGGGATCGCTCTTCGACCTGGGTTTCCGGCTCTCATTCTCGGCGGTCGCCGGGATACTCCTGCTGCACCGTCCGCTGGAGGATGCACTGGCGGTTCCGCTCCGCGCACTGGGACACGGGGCCGTCAGACTCGCCGCGCCGATCGCGCTGTCGCTGTCCGCCCAGGCGGGTGTCGCGCCGATACTGGTCGGGGTCTTCGGAGAGGCCTCGGTGATCTCTCCGGTGGCCAACCTCGCGGTCGTTCCGCTCGCCGGGCTGTCGGTGGCCGCAGGCATTGCGATGCTCGTTTGCGAGCCGCTGGGAAGCTGGCCCGCGTCCGCATTCGCAGCCGTGGCCTGGAGCTCGATCCGGCTGCTCGTGTCGATCGCGGAGCTCCTTGGTGACTGTCCCTGGGCGACGGTCCGGGTCGCCTCGCGATTCTGGCCGGCCGTCCTGTGCGCGACGGCGGGGTTCTGTCTCCGGGTGAGGGCGACGTCCGTCGGCGCCAGGCGCGTGGGTACCGGAGTCGTCCTCGCGTCCGGCGTCGTCGCCGCAACGTTCTTCCTCGCGGGACCCGGCAGGAGCTACGCACGAATCGTCTTCTTCGACGTGGGGCAGGGGGACTCCATCCTGCTTGAGCTGCCGCGACGTCAGTACGCTCTGGTGGATGCGGGGCCCGGGCCGACGTCCGCGGACCAGGCTGGAATGCCCGGCGTCCGCGACGCCGGCGCCGACGTGGTGCTGCGGCACCTGAGACGCGAAGGGATCGCGCGTCTTGCCGCCCTCGTCGTCACTCACGCGCACGCCGATCACTACGGAGGTGCGGCATCCGTCCTGCTCGGCGTCAGGGTCGACACGCTGATCCTGCCCGTCGGAAGAACTGCCGATGCCAGGCTCGCCAACCTGATAGCAGTGGCGAGACGGCGCGGGACAGGCGTTCGCGAGGTGTCCTGGGGCGAGACGCTGCGGGTCGGAAACTCCCTCCTGACCGTGCTCTGGCCGGACCCCGCGGTCACGGCCGAGTGGTCCGAGAACAACTGTTCAGTGGTACTGCGCGGGAGCGTGTCCGGACACGACCTCATGCTCACCGGAGACATCGAGAGACGGGCGGAGAACCGGCTCTCCAAGATGCCGAGACTGCTCCCAGCGGGCCTGCTCAAGGTGTCCCACCACGGCTCGGGGACGTCCTCGACCGAGGGGTTCATTCGGGGCGTGTCTCCCGCGCTGGCCGTGGTCCAGGTCGGCGAGCGCAACCGCTACGGTCACCCGTGCCCCGAGACGCTGGATCGCCTCGCGGCAGCGGGCGCGACCGTCATGAGAACCGATGTCGACGGAGCGGTCGTTGTCTCGTTCCGGAGAGGAAGGGCCGTCGCCCGGTGCGTGGTCAGCGGCAGGGAATGCGTGCTTCGAGACCACGCGCCGTGAACGCGTGTTGCGGATAGGTCAGGGATCGAGCAGTGAGTCGTCCTCCGGAGTCACCGGACCGACGGTCACGAAGGTGCAGTTCTCGGGGTCGATAACACGGCGGGCCGCTTCCAGCACGTCCTCACGGCTGACCGATGCGATAATGGAGGGGTAGCGCACGTCGAAATCGAGCCCGAGCGCGTGGCGCTCCGCGTGGACCAGTCTACCGGCCACCGCCTCGCTGGTCTCGCGGTCGAGCAGGTCCCTGCCGGTCAGGTACCCGATGGCGGACTCCAGCTCATCTGCCGAGGGCGCTTCCTCCCGCATGAGCCTGAGTTCGTCCATGACCCCTCGGACCAGCTGCTCGAAGTGCTCGGGCGAGGTGGCGGTGTACGCCCAGAAGACACCTGGTTCCAGACCGGCCGAACCCGAGGCGTCGCTCTCGATGACGTAGGCGAACCCCTGTTCTTCACGCAGCTTCGTAGCCAGGCGGGAGCCGAAACCCGCGCTGTCGCCCAGGATCACGTCCATGACTGACGTCGCGTAGAACAACGGGTCCGAGCGCGCAATGCCCAGGTTCCCTATGCTGATGTGGACCTGCTTCGTGTCCATCGCGACCGCCTCGACGCGCCGCCCTCGTTGGCGAGTCGGAGGAGGAGGAGGGTCGGAGGACGAGCCGCCGCCCTGCCATGCTCCGAAGCTCTCGGCGGCGCAGTCCAGCAGCTCACCGGTGTCCAGGTCACCGACGATCGCCAGGACCGCGTTCCCCGGTCGGTAGTTGCGCCGGTGGAACACCTCGAGATCCTCGCCGGTCAGCCCCGAAACGGTCTCGCGAAGGCCTCCAATAGGATTCCTGCGTGTGTATTCCCTGAATACCGTCTTGATGAAGTCCCGGCGACATACATCGTACGCCTGCACATCATCCTCGGCCAGCTCCGCGAGCTGTCGGCGCACGGACTCAACGACGGCAGCGGACGCGAAAGCCGGAGACGTCGCGACCTCCGACAGAACGCGTAGCGACTCGTGGCAATGCGCGGCCAGGCCGCTCGCTATGACCGCCGTCGTCTCATAGCCGGTCACCGCGTCCAGCGCCGAACCCATCGAATCGACGGCCACCGCAAGGGACGAGGCGGACCTCGAGGTCGAGCCCTCAAGTAGAACGCCACCGACAAGAGCGGCGAGCCCGGCGCCGCCCTCGGGGTCGTACCGCGCGCCCGCTTCCACGACGAGCATGGCCGTGAACACGGGCGCACTCCGCGCCGAGGCCGCCACGACCGTCAGCCCGTTGGGAAGAACCAGCCTCGCAGGCACTGTCACGGAACCAACCAAGCACTGCTCCTTCCGGCAGGGTCCAGGTAGATCGACGCGACGCGACGGATGTCGTCGGCCGTCACGCGTTCCAGCCGCGTCTCGTGCTCCTCTCCGAGCCGCCAGTCCCCGAGGCACTCCCAGAACGCGACGGCCCCCGCCTGACCAAGACAGGTCTCGCGTCCGAGCATCAGGTCCACTCGCGTCAGGTTCCTCGCTCTCGAGAGACCGCTCTCGGAGACTCCGGACTCTACGAGTCCGGACACCAGCTTCAGGATCTCGTCCTCACATCGCTCTGGGGACACACCAGCGTGCAGTGAGGCAGACACGTAGAGGAGGCCCGGGTCCGTCTGAGGGATCCTGGAGGCCGAGACCTCGGTGGCCATCCCCAGGTCGTCAACGAGCCTCGCGTACATCAGCGAGCTGCGCCCCGAGGAGAGGAGCGCGGCCAGAAGTTCAAGAGCGGGAGTATCCTCGTGCGTCGCGGCCGGCGTGCGGAAAGCGAGCACGACATGTGGTGAAGGCGATAGGCCCGGCAGCACGCTCCTGCGCGGCTCTGTGATCGCGGGGTCCTCGACCGCTCCGGGGTCTGCCTCGCGGGCGTCACAACCGGCGCTGAAGAGCGACTCCACTTCCGCCCGGACCCTGTCATGTTCGAGCCCGCCGACGACGGCCAGCACCGCCTCCTCGGGGCGGTACCTGTCGGCGTAGAAGCCCTGAAGATCGTCCTGGGTCAGCCCCTTGATATCGGGTGTCAGCCCGATCACCGGATATCGATAGGGATGTCTGTCGAAGGCCAGCGTGTCGACGGCCTCGTAGACCAGAGTCTCGGGGTCGTCGTCCAGCATCATCCGCTCTTCGACAGCGATGCGTCTCTCTATCTCGAATGCCTCGGGACCGAACTCACAGTGGAACATCCGATCCGCCTCTATCTCCAGAGGGGTCGCCCAATGCTCAGAAGGAAGGACGAAGTAGTAGAGGGCATGGTCGCACGTGGTCATCGCGTTGTTGGTTCCACCCAGCTGCCCGGTGAGCCGGTCGATCCAGCCCTGGGGCCGCGCCCGCGTGCCGCGGAACATCATATGCTCGGTGAGGTGGGCGAGACCCGTCTTGCCGGCGGGCTCGTAGAGCGATCCCGCTCTGTACATGAGCAACGACGCCACGATGGGCGAACTCTCCCTCGTGACGGTCAGAAGAACGAGGCCGTTCGGAAGAACGGTCTTTCTCGGACGCGTGTCGCTCAACGGCGCCTCATAAACGGCGGCGGTCGGCCTGCTGGCCCGCGCCGCCAGGAATTTCGCTCGGTCTTGACTCGGGGACTGCATCGACCTTATGCTTCGCGGTAACACTCAGTCAAGCAAGGATTCTGCGGCTCTCTCCGGTGTGGAGTAACCAATGCTCGCATCTGATCTCCACGTCCATCTCGACGGTTCGCTTCGGAACGACACTCTGGTCGCGCTCTCTCGCGATGCCGGTCTCATTCCCGCGACCGCCGATGGCAACGAGTTCGCGCGACGGCTGCGGTTCAGGCCCGGCATGTCGCTGTCCTCGTGCTTGAGCAGATTCGACGTCACCGTCGGGCTGCTTCAGACCCGGCGTGCTCTTGCGCGCGTCGCCCGAGAGCTGGTGTGCGACAGCTACCTCGACGGCGTCCGCCACGCGGAGATCCGTTTCTGCCCGGCGCTGCACACCCGAGAAGGGTTGTCCAGGAGCGACGCCCTGACGGCGGTGCTCCGGGGAATCGAGCAGGGCGTTGGAGAGGCGTTGGCGAGTGCACCGGTGGACCGGCTCTCGGCGCGGGTGGTGATCTCCGTCCTGGAGGGCATGAGCGAGGAAGAGGCCGGCGCACTCGTGGGTCTCGCCATTGGATCAGCCGACCTCGGCGTCGTGGGAGTGGATCTGGCGGGCGACGAGGCGCTGTTTGACGCCGCGCGCTACGCCCGGCCGTTCGCGCGTGCGGCGGATGCCGGGCTGGGCGTGACGGTGCACGCGGGTGAGAGCGGCGATGCCGGGAACGTTGCGGCGGCGGTCGAGATACTGGGCGCCGACAGGATAGGCCACGGTGTCAGCGCGGCGTCTCACCCCGGCACGATGTCGCTCCTCGCGGACAGAAACGTCGCCGTGGAGGTGTGCCTATCCAGCAACCTGCACACCGGTGCCGTGGCGTCGCTCGGAGCACATCCGCTCCGCACGCTCGTCGAGGCCGGCGTGCCCGTCGCTCTGGCGACCGACAATCGGTTCTTCTCGGACACTTCTCTGAGCCACGAGTACGAATTGGCAATCAGCGAGGCGGGCGCGAGCCCGGACCTGGTCGCCCGTTCGGTTCTGACGAGCGCCGACGCTGCGTTCCTGCCAGACGATGACCGCGCGGCGCTGCAGGAGCTCTACGGCTCCAGCCTGGGACCGGCTCGATCGGAGTGATAGCGACTGTGCAGACGCAAACCCCGCCTGCCTGGAGGTAACGTGGGGGAGAACGGAGGGAAGAGCGTGGGAAGACTTCGAGTAGGTGTCCTGGCCTCCGGCAGGGGCTCTAACCTGCAGGCGATAATCGACAGCTCGCTCAAGGGCAGGATCGACGTGGACGTCGCCGTGGTCGTGAGCGATGTTGAGGACGCGCCTGCGCTCGAGCGAGCGCGCAGCGCGGGGATCCCGGCCGTTCACGTCCCGCCGGGGCGCTTCCGGACCAGGCTGACACCCGAAGCGGAACAGCGGTACGTGGAGATCCTCGATGAACACGGTGTCGAGGTGGTCGTCTTGGCCGGCTTCATGAGGATCCTGCACGACAGCTTCCTGACGCGGTACGCGGGGCGCGTCGTCAACGTGCACCCGGCGCTCCTGCCTTCTTTCCCCGGACTGCACGGGCAGAGGCAGGCCCTGGACTACGGCGTGAAGTGGACCGGCGCCACTGTTCACTTCGTCGATGCCGGAGTCGATACCGGCCCGGTGATCCTGCAGGCGGTCGTTCCGGTCATGGACGGCGACACCGAAGAGACGCTCTCCGCGAGAATTCTCGCACAGGAACACCGCATCTACCCGGAGGCGCTCCAGCTGATCGCCGCGGGCAGGCTCCGCATGGAGGGGCGCCTGGTCACGTCCACCGGGGGAAACGGTGACGCCGGGGGAGACGGTGACGCCGGGGGAGACGCCGGGGGAGACGCCGGCGCCGGTGAAGGAAGCGGGACTTGAAACCGATGCGCTGGAGAAGGCCCTGCGCCGCACTCGCGCTCCTCCTGCTAACCGTCGCCGGGGGACCAAGCTCCGCACGCGACGACGTTCAGACCACACTGGTCTACCCGCCGTTCGGGCACTGTCTGGGGATGCACCGGGTCACGGCGTTCCACGCCTTCCTGTATCTGGGCGCCAGCACCAGCTTCAACGAGCCCGCCGGTCTGGCCGCCGTCAAGCTGGACGCCCTCGACGACCCGTCGACCACCTCTGACGACGACGAGCTGACGGTGTACGGTCTCAACTCGGGAGAGTGTGAGATCATCTTCAACACGTCCCTCGTCAACGTGGAGACGTACGGGGAGCGCGGGGGCGGCCGCGGCCAGTTCAGGGATCCACTCGGGATAGCGGCCGATTCCCGCGGCAACGTCTTCGTCGCGGACACCGGCAATCACCGCATAGTCCGCCTGCTCCACGAGGACGCTCAGATGAAGTTCGTCAAGAGCTTCGGCGCGGAGGGACGTGGTGAGCTTCAGTTCTCCACGCCCTCGCAGGTGGCCCTGGGCGTATCGGGCACGCTGTACGTCACCGACACCGGGAACAACCGCCTGGTGGCAATGACCTCAACCGGACAGTGGCTCCACGAGATCACGGGAGACGACGAAGCAGAACTCACCTTGGAGCATCCCGTGGGGCTCGCCGTGGTCGAGGGCAACGACCCGTGGATCAGCAGGCGGCAGGACTTCATGGTCGTATCCGACCGCGGGGGTGACCGCCTCGTCAAGATCTCCCGCGAGGGCCGGGTGCTCGGAACGGCGGACGCCGCCGACCTCCCTCTTCCGTCGGCGCGCTTCGACGCGCTGGCCATCGACTACTACGGAAGCGTCTATGCGACCGACCGCCCGAACGGCCGGATCCACAAGTTCGACTCGCATCTGCGCTACGTGACCTCGGTGGGCAGCCCGGGCAGGGGAGACATGGAGATGGACGAGCCGAGAGGCATCACGCTGTGGCGGAGGTTCGGCCAAATCTTCATCTCGGAGCGGGCTGGAGCGCAGTACTTCTGGATCGGCACGGACATACTGGACCTCTCGACCTCCACCGAGGGCATCCGACCGGGGGAGGACGATGTCAGACTCCACTACTTCCTCACCGAGGTGGCCCGTGTGACGGTGGAGCTTGTCGACCAGGATGGACACGTCGTCCACACGCTCGTCAACAACAGGCGCCGGGCCACAGGCGAGAACGTCGAGCGCTGGGACGGGAGGCTCGGACGGCGCGGCTCCCCGGTGCCACCCGGCTTGTATGCCCTCAGGGTGAGCGCCAGGCCCACCTACTCTGCCGGAGAGTACTTCCACGATACCGCAGAAACACCGCTCGCAGTGCTCATGGCGCTGTCCCGTTGAAGCTGAACGGGCGCAGGGCCCCCCTGTGGGCTCCCTGTAACACCGCACTTGCACGCCCTCTGCGACTCTGTTAGTTTGTCAGGCTGGCTCGCTGGGGACTGAGATCATGCGGATACGCCGTGCAGCAGCGGCAGGGGGCTTGCTTGCTCCAGAAATTCCTGACGAAGATCATCGGCTCCAAGACTGACCGCGAGGTCAGCAAGTTCCTGCCCGATGTCGACAGCATCAACCGGGCGGGCGAGGGGCTCTCCGGGCTCTCCGACGAGGAACTCGCCGGGAAGACCGACGAGTTCCGGTCACGCCTGGCCGACGGCGAGACTCTCGATGACCTGATGCACGAGGCCTTCGCTGTCGTCAGGGAGACCTGCCGCCGGCTCGTGGGGAAAAGCTGGGAGGTCGTCGGGCTTCCCACGACCTGGAACATGGTCCCGTTCGACGTGCAGCTGATCGGAGCTGTCGTCCTGCATCGGGGTCAGATCTCCGAAATGGCGACCGGTGAGGGCAAGACCCTGGTCGCGACCATGCCTCTCTATCTGAACGCGCTCGCGGGCAAGGGCGCTCACCTCGTCACGGTGAACGACTATCTCGCCAAGCGCGACGCGGAGTGGATGACACCCGTCTACGAATCCCTGGGGCTGACGATCGGCTGCATCCAGACCGGCATGACGCCCGAGGAACGCAAGGCTCAGTACGCCTGCGACATCACGTACGGCACGAACAACGAGTTCGGCTTCGACTACCTCCGCGACAACATGGCCGTGCGCTACGAGGACCGTGTCCAGCCCGACCATTTCTACGCGATCGTCGATGAGGTCGACAGCGTACTCGTAGACGAGGCGCGTACGCCTCTCATCATCTCCGGGACCGTCGAACACTCAACACACATGTTCGACAAACTCAAGACCCCGGTCGAGCATCTGGTGAGGAAACAGACCGCGCTCATCAGCTCGATGTTCGACGAGACCGAGAAACTCCTTGAGGACAAGGACACCCACTACGAGGGACTCGTCAAGCTGGTGCAGATCCAGCGCGGGGCGCCGAAGCACAGACGTATCATGCGCCTCTACGAAGACCCCTCGCTCAAGACCCAGGTCCAGCGCACCGAGAACGAACTCATGAGGGACAAGGTGCTCACGGAGCTGGATGAGGGCCTGCTCTTCGTGATGGAAGAGAAGGGCAGGAACGCCGCCCTGACGGAGAAGGGCCGCGACGCGCTCTCACCGCAGGAACGGGATCTCCTGGTTCTTCCCGACCTCTCCGAGCAGCTCGCGGTGGTCGACGACGACGACTCGCTCACGCCTTCGGATAAGGGCAAGCAGAAGAACGACCTGCACATGGCGTACGCACAGACGAGCGAGCGAATTCACAATGTGGGCGCGCTTCTGAGAGCGTACTCGGTCTTCGAGAAGAACGTCGACTACGTGGTGCAGGACGGGAAGGTCATGATAGTCGACGAGTTCACGGGCAGGTTGATGGCGGGACGCCGCTGGTCCGACGGTCTTCACCAGGCGGTTGAGGCCAAGGAGGGCGTCAAGATCGAGCGCGAGACGCAGACGCTCGCCACCATCACGCTCCAGAACTACTTCCGGATGTACGACAAGCTCGCGGGCATGACCGGGACCGCTGAGACCGAGGAGGACGAGTTCGTACAGATCTACGAGCTGCCGGTCCGCGTTATTCCACCGAACGAGCCGCTCCGCCGCTGCGACTACGACGACCTCATCTTCAGGACGCGGCGTGAGAAGTTCGCCGCGGCCATCGAAGAGATAGAACGGATCCACGAGCGGAAGCAGCCTCTTCTGGTCGGAACGGTGTCGGTGGAGGTCTCCGAGATCATCTCGCGGCTTCTCAAGCGGAAACGCATACCGCACAGCGTCCTGAACGCCAAGCATCACCAGAGCGAGGCGGAGATAGTCGTGAACGCCGGACAGGCGGGCGCCGTGACGATCGCGACGAACATGGCCGGACGAGGCACCGACATCAAGCTGGGCGAAGGGGTGCTTCGCTGCGAGAAGTGCTGCCTCAAGTGCGAGACCAAGGACTGCGCGAACTGCCCGAACGGCCACGAGGACTACACGAAACAGTGCCTCGAGGACATGCCGTGCGGTCTCCGGATCATCGGGACCGAGCGGCACGATTCGAGACGCATCGACCGCCAGCTCCGCGGCAGGAGCGGTCGTCAGGGAGACCCCGGTGCCTCGCAGTTCTTCATCTCGCTTGAAGACGAGCTGATGCGTCTGTTCGGTTCCGAGCGCATCGCGAAGGTCATGACTACCCTCGGGGTCCAGGAGGGTGAGGTCATCATGCACCCGATGGTCACCAAGGCCATCGGCCGCGCCCAGAAGCGCGTCGAGACACACAACTTCGATATCAGGAAGCACCTGCTCGACTACGACGACGTCCTGAATCAGCAGCGCCAGGTCATCTACGCGCAGCGCCTCAACATCCTCTCCGGGGGAGACCTCAAAGACGAGATCAGCGGGATCTTCGATGACGTCGTCGGTCGGATCATCACCGCTCACACCGACACCAGCCACATCTCGGAGGCGTGGGATTTCGAGGGTCTCAACGAAGAGATGAGACGCATGTTCCTCATCGACGTCGACTTCTCCAAGGCCGACGTCACCGGCATCACGCTCGACACGTTGAAGGCCAACCTCAACAAGGCCGCCGCGCTCGCGTACGAGCACAGGGAAGAGCAGGTCACTCCAGAGCTCATGCGCCGGGTCGAGCGGCTGGTTCTTCTCCAGGTCATCGATAAGCACTGGCGCGATCACC